>CAUYUB010000054.1:0-7563 GCA_963575685.1 Gammaproteobacteria bacterium
TCAATCTCGGGCTTGCTTTCACAAGCCACGGGCTTTAGCCCGGGGTGATTGACGGCGGTTCTCCTTGGATAACTTCAGTGCTTGGGCAGCATCCGGGTCAGGATGTCGTCCTTGTCGATGAAATGGTGCTTCAGCGCGGCACCGATGTGGCCAGCGATGACTACAACGAAGGCCAAATTGAGGGTCTTATGTACGAGGGTCAGCAGCTCACCCAGTTCCTTGTCCTTGCCCAGAAGGTCGGGGATCGGCAGGATGCCGAAATAGACTGTTTGGAAGCCCTTGGCTGAACTCATTAGCCAGCCCGAGAGGGGAATGGCGATCATCAATACATAGAGCAGCAGATGACCGGCATGGGCGACAAACTGCATCAGCCTCGGCATCGCGGCAGGTAGGGTCGGCGGGCGGTGCGTCATCCGCCAAGAAAGGCGGAATAAGACAAGCAGAAAGGCGGTGACGCCAGCCCACTTGTGCCAGGAATAGAGTTTCAACTTGTCTGGAGACAGAGGCAAATCATGCATGTAGAAACCCAGGGCGAGCAGGCCAAAGAGCAGGGCGGCCATCAGCCAGTGCAACGCCTTGGCAGTTGAGGTGTAGGGAGTGTTCATGGTTGATCTCCTCATCACGGTACGAAGGTGTAGGCATCCATGGCGATAAGGCAACTCCCGGCTAAAGAACTACCGGATGTTTTCTCTAATCTGGCTTACTCATATTTCAGTCGTTCTATCAATCCTCCCGCGTCACCCGCAGCACCTCCTCCAGGGCAGTATCTCCCGCCAAAATGCGGCGCAGGCCATCCTGGCGGATGCTGGGAGCGCTTTTGCGGGCGTAGATCTCAATTGTGTGTTCGCTTGCGCCGTCGTGGATCATGGCGCGCATGGCATCGTCGACCTCAATGACCTCAAAGATGCCGGTACGGCCTCGATAGCCGAGCTGGTTGCAGTGCTCACAGCCTACCGGTGACCAGATGATGGGGGTTGTTTGGGTCATGCCTACTGATGTCTCGCCGGTCGATATTCCAAGCTGTGCGCATTCCACTGCGCCGGCTGGGTGAGAGTGTTTACAGTGGGGACAGAGCAGACGTACTAAACGCTGGGCGAATACGCCAATAAGGGAGGAGGCAAGCAGGAAGGGTTCCACCCCCATGTCGCGAAGACGGGTGATGGCGCCGATGGCGCTGTTGGTGTGGAGGGTCGAGAGCACCAAGTGACCGGTGAGCGAGGCTTGGACCGCGATCTGGGCGGTCTCCAGGTCGCGGATCTCGCCCACCATGACCACATCCGGGTCCTGGCGCAGGATGGCGCGCAGGCCGCGGGCAAAGGTCATCCCAACCTTGGGATTGACGTTGGTCTGACCGACGCCATCCAGGTAATACTCGATTGGATCCTCCACGGTCATGAGGTTGCGTGAGTGGTCGTTGAGTTGGGTGAGCACCGCATAGAGGCTGGTGGTCTTACCCGAACCGGTGGGGCCGGTTACCAGCATGATCCCATGGGGATGACGGATGATTCGGTCCATGACCGCGAGCCGCTCCGGGTCCATGCCGAGTTGCTCCAAGTCGAGCCGTCCCGCCTGTTTGTCGAGCAGACGCAATACCACCCGCTCACCATGGCCGCAGGGCATGGTCGAGACCCGCACGTCTACTGCCCGTCCGGCAATCCGCAACGAGATGCGTCCGTCCTGGGGTAAGCGCTTTTCGGCGATATCGAGCTTGGCCATGACCTTGATGCGCGAGGCCAGCAACGGGGCAAGGATGCGTCGCGGTTGGAGCACCTCGCGCAACACGCCATCCACCCGGTAACGTACCACGAGGCGGTCCTCAAAGGGCTCGATATGGATGTCGGAGGCGTCCTCCTTAATGGCTTGGGTGAATAATGCGTTGATTAGTCGGATGATGGGCGCGTCATCCTGACTCTCCAGCAGGTCCTCGGGTTCGGGAAGTTGAGAGGCCACCCGCTGGAGGTCGAGGTCTTCCTCAATGTCTCCCATCATCCGCATCGCCTGCCCCGAATCCTGCTCGTAGGCGCGCTGCAATGCGACCTCAAAGCGTTCCACCTCAATTCGCCGCAGACGGAGCGGACGACCGGCGAAACGGCGTACCTCGGCCAGGGTTCGTACGCTCACTTCGGGTCGGTACAGTACCGTCGCCGTTGGACCATCGTCGCCCCCTTCCAGGATTACCCCGTGGCGACGGGCGAAACTGTAGGGTAGGTGCGTACCTGGGGAGAGGGTCCCTGTACCACCTTCGGAAACCGATGCAGGGACAGAAAGGTCCTGCGGGACTGGACGCTCAAGGTCGGACATTGACAAGGGTCTCGAATAAATTGCCGGATGTCATGCCTGAGCCTCGGCCTGCAGTTCGCTGACACCAGCATCCCGTAGCGTTTTGACGTAGGCAAGGGTGTCAAAGGTAATGGTGGTCATAGCGTCCTCCTGTAGTTCCCTGAGCGTGGGCGCGTCGGTGGGGGAGTCAAGGGCACCCACGATGGATATTTTGTGTAACTATTCGTGTAACGGTACCGAGATTGGAAGGATGGGCACCCCGCTCAAGGTCGGGCATCAGGCGGGGTCTCAAACAACGGTAGCGGTGTAGTTTCGTCGTTCTCGAAAGGGGGGGGAAGTTCCAACGGCAGGCTCGCTGCTGCGGTTGCCGTCAGCGTGGCCTTGCTGGTCTCCGGGAGAGGCGGCAGTACCAAGCCCTGTTCCTTGGGGCGGGCCTCGGGGTGCATGGCTTCGATCTGCCGGTCACGCATGTAGTTGTACTTGGAACCACTCACCCGCGCGGTGACGGCGGCATCGCGCAGGATGACTGGATGTAGGAAGATCATCAGGTTACGTTTATTTATGTTGTTGCTGTTGGAACGGAACAGGGTCCCGAGCAGGGGGATATCACCAAGCAGAGGTACCTTGTTCTGGTTCTCTTGCACCTGATCGTCGATGAGTCCACCCAATACGACCATCTGACCGTCATCGACCAGTACCGTGGTCTTGATGGAGCGTTTGCTGGTGACCACATCCGAGGTACTGATTCCCTGCGGTGGGGTGGTCAGGGCCGAGACCTCCTGCTGGATCTCCAATTTGACGGAATCACCTTCATTGATCTGAGGTTTGACTTTGAGGGTGAGGCCTACATCCTGGCGTTGGATGGTCTGGAAGGGGTTGCCGATATAGCTCGTCCCGGAGGTCCCGAGACCGCTGGTAGTGGTTCCGAGACTGCTGCTACTGCTCCCCAAGCTGCTGCTGGTACTGGTTCCCAGACTCGAACCGGTCAGGCTGCTCCCGCCGGAATAGGAACCGGTGATGAACGGGACGTTTGTACCTACTACGATCTCCGCTTCCTGGTTGTCCAGGGTGAGCAGATTGGGCGTGGATAGGATATTGGTGGAGCCGTCCGAAGACAGCGCCCGAATCAGGGCCGCGAAGCGAAAATTGCCGGTAATATCCCCGATCGCCAAGTTCAACCCGGTTCCTAAGGCGTTGGTGATCCCCGCTTTTGCTGCCCCCCCCGCAGCAGCAGCGGCAATGGCATCGGCGATACCGCTGCCGCTGGTGCCGGAGCGCGGGAAGTTGACGATCCCGACCGGTGCGCCGTTGGTGGAGCCATCAATGGCCCACTGTACCCCCAATTCATTGGCACGGGTTGCCGAGACCTCGGCAATGATCGCCTCCACCAGTACTTGGGCACGGCGGATGTCGAGTTGGCGGATTACCGACAGCAGGGTTCGCAATTGGTCGGGGGGCGCGGTGATGACCAAGGCGTTGGTGGCTTCATCTGCCTCAATACTCACCTCCTTGTTGATCATCCCCCCCGATGAGGAACTGACGGGAGCGCCCTGACCCGCCGGGGCAGCAGCCCCACCGCTGTTGTAACGGCGGGAAGCGTTTTCGGTACCCTTGCTCACCCCGGTGAGGACATTCACCAAATCTTTGGCCTGGGCGTAGTGCAGGTAAACCACGGTGGTGTTGCCGCCGGTATTCTCCAAGGGGGTATCCAAATGGGAGATGATCGCCCGCAGGCGTAGCCGATCATCTTTGTCACCGCCCAGCAGTATGGTATTGGTGCGCTCATCGGCCACCAAGGTCATGCTTCCGGCCCCGCTACCGGCAGCCCCCCCTCCTTCCTTGGTTTTTTCTTGCTGGGTCAGATTGGTCAACACTCGCACCACCTCGGTAGCCGAAGCGTGGTGCAAGGGGATGAGTTCGACCTCGTTACGAGAAGGTACGTCGATACGCTGGATAATCTCCGCCATCCGCTGCACGTTGGCGGCGCGGTCGGAGAGGATGATGACATTGTTCTGGGGATAGGCGGCCAAGTGACCTTGTTGGGCCACCAGGGGGCGCAGGATGGGCACCAGTTGCGCGGCCTGGACGTTCTTTACGTCGATGATGCGGGTGACGGTCTCATCTCCGTTGCCGTGATATTCCGCAGTAGCCGTGGTGATGGCAGATTGTTTGGCATTGGCGTCGGGGATGATCTTGATGACCTCTCCGGCCGGTACTGCCGCGAAGCCATGGACCTCAAGCACCGACAGGAAGACCTGGTAGATGGCGTTCTTATCCAGGGGGCGCGAGGAGACGATGGTCACCTTGCCTTTTACGCGGGGGTCTACGATAAAGTTTTTCCCGGTGATCTCCGCCACGGTGGCAACTACCGCAGAAAGATCGGCATCGGTTAGGTTCAGGGTAACGCCGTTATTGGTGCTTCCCTGAGCGATAGCCATCAGGGGGGTATTCAGCGCCAGGGTGAAGGCCAAGATCAGAGACCGGGCGATACGGGGCTGCGGGCGGGAAGGGCTGAATCGGCCCATCTGTCGTACTCTCCATTAAGAGACCCGGCCTTTACCGGGTAAAACGCAGGGTGACATTCTCGGTACGCCCCTGGCGTGATACCCCGACATTGAGCGTGGGGGCATTGCGCAAGCCGCGTAACACCTCAGCGGCCTTCATCGGGTTATCCAAGGGGATGCCGTTGAGACTGGTTACCAGGTCGTTGGGTTTTAGTCCATAGCGTTCCAGCAAGTTGCCGCCTTCCGGGCCGGGACGCAGGCGAAAGCCTTCCAGCTTGCCGGCGCGATAGACGGGTTGGGTCTGGATCAGACTTAAAAGGCTGGCGGGGTTTTCCAAGACCTGATCGCGGTAGCGATTCAACGTTTGGCTGGGGTCCTGGTCCGGATTGTTCCCAGTGGGATCTTCCATACTGTGGTCAATGGCTCCTGGAGGGGGATCCGTAGCGGTAGCGGTATCGGTTGGATTGCTGCCACCCCTTGATTCCTTGGGCAAACGTAGGGTCTCCAGACGCTGATTGCGGGCGAGGAATACTTGGGTTGGCTGAACTTCCTGGAGCACGGCCCCTCCTGGGACTGATTCACCCACCCGATAAAAGTGTTCGCCCCCTCCAACCTCGGCAATAATGGCCCCACCCTCCGGGGGTGTAGACGCGAGGATGCCGCGCAGGATGAGATTGAGCGGAGTATCAGGTACTGCTACCGGGGTTGGTGCTAGGGTAGGCGCCGGGCGGGCGACATCCACCTTTCCGAAGAGGTGGGCGGCAGTGATGGCCTCAATATTGGGTCCCTGACTCACCATAGGCTGGACTGCCGCCGGACGTGGAGGAGGGGGAAGACGCACGGGATTCGGCCACAGGCTCCAGGTTAGGTGGGCCAAGGTGTGGGCCAATGCGAGGACCAGAAATATAGTGACCGGCATCACCAGCCGCCCCAGAAGGTTGCTCGGAAAGTGCAGGGCGGCAAGTGGTTGCCAATCAGAGAGGGACATGGATGGAAACCGGTTTGGTGGTTTTACTGCGATATCAGGCCGATGTTTTGACCCGCGCTACTCGTTTCCACGTTCGGCATCAATGTCCTTAACCGGATGACCGTCATGCCACGCGTGGAAACGATTGTCCTTTCGAATTATTTCCGTGGACCGTTCTGGCTGACGAGATATTTGGTCAGAGCCGGAATATCTTCATCAGCAATCTGGCTACCGAAGACCTTCTTCATCTTCTTCACGGTGGCAATCCATTTCTCCTCGGAAAAGGGCGGCTGCATATAGATATAGTCAGGCGAGTGACAGACCGTGCATTGGCTATTGGCCAATTCCATACCCGGTCCGGGTAGGAATGATGTCATTCCGGCTGGGAGCGTGATGGATATTTTCGCTTCTTCCGCCGACGCTGCCGGTAGCACCGACAGCCATACTGCCATACTCAATAATAGATAGCGCATGACTCTGTCTCCTATCCCGCGTGGACGCGTACCGTTTCTACAACATTGCGCATATAGCCGGCGGGATTCCACATTGGGGTGAAACGTTGGGTTTCCCCGATCTGATTGATCGCCATCGACATCAGCTCATAAGATTGGCCGCGAACCGGTTGGAAGTGCGCGCGCCATTGGCGGAAGCTGTATTTTCCATAATCCTTATCCAATTCTGCCTCCTGCCATTGCTTACCGCCATCGGTGGAAAACAGTACCTTCTTAATGCCGAATCCACCATCAAATGCAATCCCGGTAACGGTGTTGATGTGCCCGTGCGCTATCTTATCGCCATCTTTGAGACTGGTAATAAAGGAACGTACATTCATCCGACTGATGGGGACGGTTTTAACTCCTTGCTGGCCAGGCTCTTGACAGGCGCAGGGATCCGCCGGAATACGGTAGGCGGGATTCATCCAAAATCCTTGGTCGGCCTTGCCGAGGACCTCAATGTCATTAAGCATCTTGACCCAATAGGTCGCATACCAACCGGGCACCACCAAGCGTAGGGGATAACCGTTGAGCAACGGCAGCGGTTCGCCATTCATGGCATAGGCCACGATGACATCTTCATTCAAGGCCAAATCCATTTCGATGTTCTTGGCGAAGTCGGGGGTTGCTGGTAATACCGGAGTATCCAAGCCGTTGAGCTTGACCTGTACGGCATCGGCCGCTAGACCGGCCTTGTTCAGCAAGTCGCGGAGACGGATACCTTTCCACAGGGCATTGCCCATGGCGCCATTTCCCCACTGCCCACCAGGGACCCGCGGCTCGGAAAATCCTCGACTATTGCCGGCGCATTGGCAAACTGCGGCGATTTCAACGGATTCAAAGTTGCGTTTGAGTTCATCCAGGCTCAGATACAATTCTTGCTTGACTTGGCCGTATACCTTGAGGCGAAACGTATTGGGATCGACCTCAGTCGGCATCCCGGCAAGATGCCAGCGAACAAAGAAGGACTTATTAGGAGTAAATACCCCTTCGTTGAAAACATTAAATGGAGTTTCCAATTGCACCGGACGGCTGGTCATCACCATCAGCGGCTGCTTTTGGGGATAGGCGATCAACGGACGATGGCCGTTGGCAAAGGGCAGATCCACTCCCTCCTCTGCTGCGCTCAGACCCGAGCGGTCCAACAACGCCAATCCACCCAAACCAACACTCGTGCGTAAAAAACTACGCCGTGAAGGAGTGGCCGTAGAATTGGCCTGATCATGTTTTTTTTCGTCATGCATAGAACTTCTCCGGGAGTAGGTCACCAAGCCAAGCACATACCAATACAAAAATTGCAGTCGTTCTTTTTTGCGGA
>CAUYUB010000055.1:0-37794 GCA_963575685.1 Gammaproteobacteria bacterium
TTGCGGCCAGACCGCGAGGTCCCGCCCCACGCAGGAGCTGGAGCAACATCGTTTCGGCTTGGTCGTCCTGGTGGTGGGCAGTTAATATCACTTCTCCCGGTTCCATCACCTGGGCAAGGGCGGCATAACGGGCGGTACGGGCGCTTGCCTCCAGACTTTCGCCCGGCACAGTTCGAACCTGGACCTGCATCGGTCGGAACGGCACCTGCAACCGTGCGCAGATAGACGCGCAGTGTTGTGCCCAGCGTCCAGAGGCAGAATGAAGACCATGGTCCACATATACTGCAGATAAGGCGGGTAATTCTGAGGCCAGACAGGTCATAGCATGGAGCAGACAATGAGAATCAAGGCCACCGCTGTAGGCCACCCACCAACGCCGCGCGGACGGTATGCCGGAAAGGGCGGTGCGCAAGGTCGTGGGAGAAAAACTCAGATGCATTATGTGGACTCTGAAAATTAAAAATTAGACAGCCAAGATCACTATCGTAGGTGATAACTTGTACCATCCTAGTGTTTATGCTTCGCCGCGAGGACCAGGTACTGCGACCAGTCGAGGTGATTATCGCCGAGGGGGGAACGACGGAATAATCGGCTCGTCTGGTCTGGTCTTCCTATTCACTTATGGTTGCTATCGTCCGGTAGAAACAGCTCCAGCAGGTCATTGAGAAAGCGTCGTCCCTTGACCGTTGGCATCAGACGGTTTTCCCTGTGCTCCAACCAACCTTGGGAACGGGCGGTTATGAGTTGGTGCGTAAGGTGGGCCAGGGGCAATCCAGTACGCTGGGTATAGAGCACGGTCGGGACTCCGGCTACTAAGCGTAATGCATTGAGCATGAATTCCACGGGCAGGTCGTCGGCAGTTACCGGCTCATCACCGGCTATATGTTGGTTTTTGGTCGCCGGGTAATTTTTTATTCCTGTCAGATAGTCTTGTGGATTGCGTACCTTCCAGCGGCGGCGGATGCCGTCCACATCGGTGACCTTGCCATGGGCACCTGCGCCAATTCCCAGATAATCACCAAATTCCCAGTAGTTGAGATTATGACGGCAGCACCGATCGGGACGGGAGTAGGCCGAGATCTCGTATTGGGCATAGCCTGCTGCAGCCAATAATGAAATGCCTTGTTCCTGCATCGCCCATTGGGTGTCGTCGTCGGGTAAGGGCGGTGGATTACGGTGGAAGGCGGTATGCGGTTCGAGGGTGAGTTGGTAATAGGAGATATGTTCAGGTTCCAGGGTGATGGCAGTGACTAGATCGGCCTGAGCATCTTCCAAGTCTTGGCCTGGAAGGCCGAACATCAGGTCCAAATTGATGTTGTCGAAACCTGCCCGACGTGCCATCTCAAAGGCCGCAAGAGCCTCGGCATGGCCGTGGATGCGGCCGAGGCGCACAAGGCAACCATCATGAAAACTCTGAATGCCAAGGGAGAGGCGATTAATACCAGCTGCCTTGAAACCCTTGAAGCGAATCGCATCCACGGTGCCAGGGTTGGCCTCCAGGGTTACCTCGGCATTGTTGGCAATGGGCAATCGGGCGTGGAACTCGGTAAGTAATTGGTCTATTCCCGCTGGAGAAAGGAGGCTCGGGGTGCCGCCGCCAATGAAAATGGTAGATACCTGCCGTCCCCGCACGGTGAGTAGTTCCTGTTCCAGATCTGTTACCAATGCCCTTAGGTAGGCGGCTTCCGGGAGTGTTTCCTGGGAGATGAGAGGGGTGCCGCCGAGGGCGTGGGAATTGAAATCGCAGTAGGGGCATTTGCGTATGCACCAAGGCACATGCACATAAAGGCCCAACGGGAGGGGAGGGGGGATGGTAAAGTTCAAAGAAATGATTTCATATGTCTAAATACAGACGAAAAAAAGCGGGCGCTGATGCGCCCGCGAATGCTCGGCAGGTTTCCGAGGCAACCACTCAAAACTCTTAAAGATTGTAACCGCGTTCGTCGTGTTGGGAGATATCGAGACCTTGGGTCTCTTCCTCTTCCGTGACTCGCAACCCGATGATCAGATCCACTATTTTGAGGATGATAAAACTCATCACCAAGTCATAGACGATGGTAGCGCCGACCCCAATGGCCTGATTCATCACCTGGGCACCGATGTCCAAATCAACCTTGGATCCGCCCAGACTTGCTGCGGCGAACACTCCGGTCAGCAAGGCGCCGACGATCCCCGCGATGCCATGGACGCCGAATACGTCCAGTGAGTCATCGTAGCCCATGGCACGCTTAAGTTTGGTAGAAGCCAAGAAGGCGAGTACCGCACCCACCGCACCGATGGCGATGGCACCCATGGGTCCGACAAAACCGGAGGCCGGGGTTATGGCAACCAAACCCGCTACCGCGCCGGTAACGATACCGAGCACACTCGGCTTGCCGTGGACCAACCATTCCGCCAACATCCACGCCAATGCTGCGCTGGCGGTGGCGATTTGGGTCACGGCCATGGCCATCCCCGCAGTACCATTGGCGGCCACCGCACTTCCGGCATTAAAGCCGAACCAACCCACCCACAGCATGGAGGCGCCGATCACCGTCAAGCCCAAATTATGGGGCGGCATAGCCGTGGTCGGGAAACCCTTGCGTCGACCCAGCATCAGTGCCGCCACCAAACCTGCAATACCAGCGTTGATATGGACCACGGTCCCTCCTGCAAAGTCCAGCACTCCCAGGTCACCGAGGAAGCTCCCCGCGCCGCTCCATACCATATGGGCTACCGGCAGATAAACCAGGGTCAGCCACGCCCCCATGAACCAAAGTAACGCGGAGAATTTCATCCGTTCTGCAAAGGCCCCGACGATAAGGGCAGGAGTGATGATGGCGAAGGTCATCTGGAACATCATGAATACCGTCTCAGGAATGGCATTGGGCAACGTAGCATCTGGCTGCCACAGTGCTTCTACCCCTACCCCACGCAGAAAGACTTTTGCCAGACTGCCGAGAAAGGAATTCAAATTAACCAATCCTTTGGTCATGCCGGTGGTATCGAAGGCCACGCTGTAGCCATAGAGCGTCCATAACACTGTTACCAAACAGGTGATGGCAAAGCACTGCATGAGCACCGATAGAACGTTCTTGCTACGTACTAAACCACCGTAGAACAATGCCAGTCCTGGGATGGTCATAAATAATACCAACGCCGTAGAGGTGAGCATCCAAGCGGTATCACCGGTATTGAGAACCGGCGTTGGTGTGGGTGGAACGTCGGCAGCACTTGCCAGCAGCGGCATCGCGGAGAGCAGGAAAAGCCCCAACGTTTGCAGGCCTGTCTTGTGGTCACGTCGTATCATGGTCGTTCTTCTCCAAAGGCTCTATAGGGCTTCCGGACCGTTTTCGCCGGTACGGATGCGTACTGCTTGTTCCAGGTCATAGACGAAGATCTTGCCGTCGCCGATTTTTCCGGTGGCGGCAGACTTCAGGATCGCTTCAATGACCTTCTCCAGCATTTCGGCAGGGACAGCAACCTCGATCTTTACCTTGGGTAGAAAATCCACTACGTATTCCGCCCCACGGTATAGTTCGGTATGTCCCTTTTGTCGGCCGAAGCCTTTGACCTCGGTGACGGTAATGCCTTGAACCCCTACTTCGGAAAGGGCCTCACGGACATCATCCAGTTTGAAAGGTTTGATGATCGCAGTGACCATCTTCATGGGTTGACTCCTCTGTTTAATTCAGTTTGGTAAAGATTTTCACTTCAACTTAGAAAGCCTTTGAGATGGTCAAAACCGCGCGGGAACCACACAGATCTTTCTGGCCTTGGAATGCTTGGCATTTGTCCTTGTTCAGGCTGCTATCAAAATAGGCCAGCTCTAAACCAATTCCGGCGATCTGTTTGGAAATTCCCAACTTCCATTCCGAGTAGCTCTTTGGTATGTAGGTCAGTGCGTTAGATTTTGCGGTAGCAAGATCCGAAGAAGCCAAAGTATCCTCCGGTTTCAGCCACTGCTGACCGATATGTGCATTCAAGGTAAAATCTGCAGGTAACGGAACGTCCAGGGCAGCCATAGCATAGGTGCCACGCTTGGCCACGCCGAAGAAATCCGGACTGTAGGCAAGCTGGCCGGTCACTTTAGCGGCACCAAAGTCATATACCATGGTGGGCAATATTTCCCAGAAGCCATATTTAGAGGCGCCATGGAGGTTAGATCCCGGATAACTGTAATAGGTGGCACCGATATCCCAAGTGAGGGCGTCGCTGATCTTGCCGCCGTAACCCGCGCCGAGGTCTAGCTCCAAGCTAGCGTTGTCGTTGTAGGCATTGGGATTATCCTTGGGCTTGAAATTGATGTTGGAACCCCACAGCCCTGCGTGTAGCCCACTCTCGTGGGTATAGGTAAGCCCACCCTGAATGGCCGGTTTCTCCTGGGTCTGGGAGATGCCGCGAAAGATATAATCGCTGGTGAGTGCGAGGCTACCGGTAATGGGGGAAGGGGGCGTTGCCTCTCCCGCAATGGCTAGGGCGGAACCAGCGAGGAGACTGCCGGTCAAGAGCGTCTTGGCTATTAACTTCATCGCGATGTACTCCTAAATGAGGAAATGAATCTTTCATCTGTAAGAATTTAGAAAACCAAATGACCATGCAGTTAGCTTGATCAGCGTGAATGCACGGACTGTGCCATCCTTATTCCTTATATATAATCAATAGGATAGCTTACGCCTTGCCAATCGGAACGAAGCCGTCTTTCCAAAGTGGTTCAACGCGGAGGAGGGGCGCGCCTTTTTGGTGCGCAAATACTGATTTATACGCTAGGATGACTAGCGTATACTAGATGGACAGGGAAGAGAAAACGAACTTTAGGCTTTAGGCTAACATTCTTCCGTTTACTCTCGATCTTCCGTCTTCGTCCAGGTATATATTCTTGTACATATATGTTTTTAAGGTAATTTATGTCCACAGCACAACCTACGTTTGATGATGTTTGGCAGATGTTTCAGGAAACAGCTCGCAGATTTCAGGAGACCGATCGCAAGTTTCAGGAGACCGATCGTAGGTTTCAGGAAACCGATCGTAGGTTTCAGGAGACTGAACGTCTGATTAAAGAACTTTCCGCCAGCCAGAAGGATACTGATCGTAAGATTAAAAAAGTTACCGAGGCTATTGGTAAGCTTGGTAATCGATTGGGTGATTTTATTGAGGATGCAGTACGTCCGGCTGCGGTACGATTATTTAGAGAGAGAGGTATTGATGTTCATGAAGTACATGAAAATATAGAAGCCCAGCGTGCGAATGAAGGTATTGAGATTGACCTGTTGGTGGCCAATGATACAGATGTGGTTGCCATTGAATGCAAAAGCAATCTGACGATGGAAGATGTCAAGGATCATTTAAAACGTCTGGCTAAGCTGAAAAAGTTGTTGCCCACCTATGCGGATAAACGAGTATTGGGCGCTATGGCAGCGATGGTAATTCCTGACAGTGTCGAAAAATATGCCTATAGTCAGGGATTGTATGTGATTGGCCAAAGCGGTGAACATCTCGTTATCCGCAATGATGTGATTTTTACGCCGCGGATATGGTAAGCCGTGCCAGCTTGTAGCGCTAATCCATTGTCCCTACTGCTGCAATAAGACCAGGAATGAGGCATCGCCACGATGGATGTTGAGCAACAGATTTTTTCCCCCCATTCGACCGAGCCGCCGCAATTCGTCTAGGTTGTGGATCGGCTGGCGGTTGATCGCTACCAACAGATCGCCTTCTTGTAGCCCAACGTTTGCCGCCGCGCTGTCTTGGGTTACCTTAACCACCATCACCCCTTCGGTATCCCCCGAGGAGGAGGACTCTTCCTCAATACTCCCAAATACCGCCCCACGTAGACGGGCATCCAGTTGTTCACCTGCCAACGTTTCCCTTCGCGGTTCAGCAACTCTAACGGCGAGTTGGACGGGACGACCGTCGCGTAATACCCGCAGTTCCGCCTTAGCCCCGACCGGCAATATACCAAAATTGTTGCGTAGATCGTGGCCACTATGGACCGGATGGCCATTAATCCCTATGACTACATCGCCTACCCGCAATCCCGCTTGATCGGCGGATGAACCGTGTGTCACTTTGGCTATGACCGCCCCCTGGGGGGGGATGCCGAAGGCGGATGCCAATTCCGGGGTCAGATCCTGGAGTTGAACCCCAAGGCTGCCGCGGCGCATCCGTCCATATTCCGTGAGTTGCGTGACCACCTGGCGAGCCATATTGATCGGAATCGCGAAACCAATACCGATATTGCCGCCGTTGGGCGCGAGAATGGCGGTATTGATGCCGATTAGCTCACCACGCAGATCAACCAAGGCGCCGCCGGAATTGCCGGGATTGATCGAGGCGTCGGTCTGGATAAAATTCTCGTAGCCCTCAATACCGAGTCCCGAGCGACCAAGCGCACTGACAATGCCCGAGGTTACGGTCTGACCCAGACCAAAAGGGTTTCCGATCGCGGCCACGAAATCTCCCACCCGCAGTTGGTCGGAATCTCCCAGGGGAATGGCAGTGATGTGTTCGGCGGGGACCTGAATAACGGCAATGTCGGTATCCGTATCCGCACCCACTGGGTGGGCTTGAAGGACACGGCCGTCTTGTAGGGTGACGGTGATTTCGTCGGCTTTGTCTACCACATGATGGTTGGTGATGACGTAGCCGCGCGTAGCGTCTATTACCACGCCCGAACCCAAGCTCTGGGCCACTCGCTCTCGGGGTCGCTCAGGAAGGTCGAAGAAATGGCGGAAGAAGGGGTCATCAAATAAAGGGCTCTTGCGAACCCGCACTCTGGAGCGGGTAGAAATGTTTACCACCGCCGGCAGAATAGGCTCCAAGACCGGGGCAAGACTAGGCAATTCGCGTCCGTCGCCAAGCCGTGCCGGTAATGCTCCTGCCATCAGCGGGGACATGCCGAGCAGTAGGATCAGTGTGACCAGTATCCCCGCGCTGGTTGTCGCTGTGCGTCTCATTCGGTATTTACCTTGATGCGACGGGTATGAGTCGGTGCGAGTTTGGGCAAGGTAATCGTGAGCACGCCGTGACGATAACGTGCCCGAGTACGGTGGGGGTCCACCGGCATGGGTAGGCGTACCGCCCGCTCGAAACTCCCGTAGGCGCACTCCATTACGTGATAGCGACCCCGTGCCTCCTCCCGTTCCACGCGCTTTTCCCCCCGTATCACCAAGAAGTCATCGACCACATCGACATCAAGCTGCTCTGGTTCCATTCCTGGGACCTCCAGCTTGATGACTAGGGTGTCGTTTTCCTCTCGCAATTCCGCGGCCAACAATCCCCAACGTGGGGCATAACGCTCCACCAAGGCACCGGGAGTTTCCACCTCCTGGCGTACCGGATTGAAACGGGTAAGGGCACCGCCCGCCCGCTCCGTGATATGGCGCCAGCCTTCCGCCAAGCCTTCCCAAGCCCGGCCCAGACCTTGACGCAATTGGTTCATGGTGCTCATTCGTCGATTCCTCGAATAGGATATAAACAAAAAATCAACGTTAAAGCTGACAGTCAGCCAACTAGCTACCGACTAAGGATACGCTCCAATCGATTTATGTATATATGCTTCTGGTTGGGCGTTTCGTGGTCTTTTTATCAAGCGTGGGGGCCGGATTGATCTGCTGCGGGCTAGGCAGACGGGGTTTATTTTTCCCCCAGGTCGTTCGGTTCCATGCTCGCTCATGTAGCCAATAGAGGACGATTTTGGCTACTACTTCCGTGGCGGCAATGGTGGCGGCAACCGCAGCAGTGCCGGTAATCAGCCAACTTACACCAAAGGTGGCAAATGTTCCGGTAATGCGCCACGAGACTGCTTTAAACAGGCTTCGTATTGTTGTTTCCATGGGTTCGTTTCTATTGGTGGCACAGAAAACGTCAAAGAAAACATATGAATTCGGTGCTGATAGGGCCAAGCGTCATCCTGATGAACGCTGATTTATCCGACACTCAGACCAAGGGCCTGCCAGATGGCGCGGGTAGGACCAGACTGATTCATGGTATAGAAGTGGAGACCGGGCGCCCCAACTTCAAGTAGCCGTCGACATAGCTCAGTAACTATATCCAACCCGAAGGCGCGAATCGATTCCAGGTCATCGCCATAGCCCTCCATGCGTCGACGTAGCCAACGCGGGAGTTCGGCTCCGCAGAGGTCAGAAAAACGGGCGAGCTGTGCAAAATTGGTGATGGGCATGATTCCGGGAACAATGGGAATATCCAATCCCATCTTTTCACAACTTTCTACGAAACGCAGATAGGCATCCAGATTATAGAAATATTGGGTAATCGCACTGTTGGCGCCAGCCTTCACCTTGCGTTTAAAATTGTTCAGATCGGCGGTGGCGGAGGGGGCTTGTGGGTGGAATTCGGGATAGGCAGCCACTTCGATCTGGAAGTAGTCGCCGGTTTCGCTACGGATAAATTCCACCAACTCGTTGGCATAGCGTAGCTCACCTACCTCATGAGTCCCCGAGGGTAGGTCACCACGCAGGGCAACGATATGACGGATGCCGTGGGCGCGGTAGTCTTCCAGGATCTCCCGAATACCTTCACGGGTGGAACCAATACAGGACAAATGGGGCGCTGCGTCATGGCCGGCGTTCTGGATCTCCAAGACTGTTCCAATGGTACGGTTACGGGTAGAGCCTCCTGCTCCATAAGTGACGGAGAAAAAACGGGGACCTAGGCGCGCCAAGTTGTCGCGGGTGTGACGTAGCTTTTGCGCACCCTCTTCATTTTTGGGAGGGAAGAACTCAAAGCTGAAGACTTGGGGATGGCATCGCTGCGATTGCATGTTCATGACCTACGTCGGAGGTAAGACCGGAAACTGGCCACCAGCCTCAACCGGGGACCTATCCGATAACAGGGAAGGTGAGGAGTTACGGTTATATGCCTGACTGATTAGGCCAAATCTTTCGGTCATACTTAATAATGTCTGAACCTTGATTTGCATGATTGATTGATTTTCTTGATGAAATCGGTTTATATTTTATCAAAGGAATCAACCAATCAGGTATATCAATGTTCAGACATCATGGGTGGCAGCTGGGTTAGATATGTACGTTTGTAATGCATTCTGCTGCTCCAGCACGAATAGTTGACTAATCAAAGTTATTTTTATGACTGCTTGACCTCCGTTAATGGGGAGGCTAGACTTCTCCTCGGCCTAAAGTAGCAGGCAATCGCGAAGGGGTTAGGGTTTGTCGGTGGCTGGCTGGCGTTTCACTGAAGGAAGTATGCAATGCTGCAAAACTACCTTCCCATCCTGTTTTTCCTGGTAATTGGTCTGGGGACAGGGGTGATATCTATCACCATGGGGTTTATCCTGGGGCCGCATCGGCCCGACAGCGAGAAACTTTCTCCTTATGAATGCGGCTTTGAGGCGTTCGAGGACTCGCGTCTGAAGTTCGATGTGCGCTACTATCTAGTTGCTATTTTGTTCATCATCTTCGACCTGGAGATTGCCTTTCTCTTTCCGTGGGGCGTGGTGTTGAAGCAGGTGGGTGGCTTCGGATTGATAGCGATGGCACTGTTCCTCGGGATTCTGGTGGTCGGCTTCGTCTACGAGTGGAAGAGGGGGGCGCTGGAATGGGAATAGAGGGGATTCTCGAAAAAGGCTTTGTAACCACGACCGCCGATAAGGTTATTAATTGGGCGCGGACTGGTTCAATGTGGCCAATGACCTTTGGATTGGCCTGTTGTGCGGTAGAGATGATGCAGGCGGGCGCCGCACGCTATGACTTGGATCGCTTTGGTATTGTGTTTCGGCCGAGCCCTCGTCAATCCGACGTAATGATTGTGGCGGGGACCCTGTGCAATAAGATGGCCCCGGCGTTGCGTAAGGTTTATGATCAGATGGCGGAGCCGCGGTGGGTAATTTCCATGGGTTCTTGTGCCAATGGCGGTGGTTATTACTATTACTCCTATTCCGTAGTACGGGGTTGTGACCGGATTGTACCAGTGGATATTTATGTGCCAGGATGTCCGCCCACGGCCGAGGCCCTGATTTACGGGATTTTGCAGTTACAAAAGAAGATCCAGCGCACTAATACCATTGCCCGATAATAGGGGGGGTGGAAGCAGTGTTGGCCATTTCACATCTGAGAACGGGAAGCGATTCCGGCCATGAATAGACTGAGCCTGGCGGAACGTCTGAAAAACCACTTCGATGGCGTCTATACGGCGTGTGTTCAGGACCGTGGTCAATTTGTCCTGACGGTACCGCGGGAGCGTCTATTGGGGATGGCGCAGCAACTGCGAGATGCGCCGGATCTGCGCTTCGATATGCTGATAGATCTGTGCGGGGTGGATTATTCCACCTATGGGGACGGTAGTTGGAAAGGGGAACGTTTTGCGGTCGTCTACCAATTATTATCCATCGCCCGCAATGAGCGTGTACGTCTTAAGGTCTTCGTGGAAGGCGACCCGCCAATTGTCGATTCGGTGATGGAGCTGTGGCAGTCTGCCGATTGGTATGAACGCGAGGCCTTTGACCTTTTCGGCATCGTCTTTGAGGGGCATCCGGATCTACGCCGGATCCTTACCGATTACGGTTTTATTGGTCATCCCTTCCGGAAAGACTTCCCGATCAGCGGTAACGTGGAGATGTGTTACGATCCTGCGCGCGGACGGGTGGTCTATCAACCGGTGACCATTGAGCCACGGGTTCTGGTGCCGCGGGTGATCCGTAAAGATAACCGCTACGCGGGGACGAAGGGGGAGAAACGGTAATCCGCTATGGCAGAGATCAGAAACTACACCTTAAATTTCGGGCCACAGCATCCGGCAGCACATGGGGTGTTGCGTTTGGTGCTGGAACTCGACGGTGAGGTGGTGCAGCGCGCCGACCCCCATATCGGTCTCCTTCACCGCGGCACTGAGAAGTTGGCCGAAACTAGAACCTTCCATCAGGGAATCGGGTTCATGGACCGTATGGACTATATGTCCATGCTGTGCAATGAGCATGCCTATGTGTTGGCGGTTGAACGTTTGCTCGGGATTGAGGCACCGATTCGTGCCCAGTACATCCGCGTGATGTTCGACGAGATCACCCGAATTCTCAATCATCTGCTCTTTTTTGCCGCGCATGGTCTCGACATCGGGGCCATGACGATGTTCCTGTATTGTTTTCGGGAACGTGAGGACCTGCTGGACTGTTACGAGGCCGTATCGGGGGCACGGATACACACCCAATATTATCGTCCGGGTGGGGTGTATCGGGATCTGCCGGACAGCATGCCTCAGTATCAGCCTTCTAAGTGGAATAATAAAAAGGATATTGAGCGGCTTAATGCCAATCGGCAGGGGTCGATGCTGGATTTCCTCTGGGATTTTACGGAGCGTTTCCCGTGCCATGTAGATGAGTATGAGACGCTGCTTACTGAAAATCGGATCTGGAAACAGCGTACGGTTGGTATCGGTGTAGTGAGTCCCGAGCGTGCACTCCAATTGGGGTTTACTGGTCCCATGTTGCGGGGCTCGGGGATCGAATGGGATCTGCGTAAGAAGCAGCCCTATGAGGTATACGATCGGCTCGATTTTGATATTCCCGTTGGCGTGAATGGCGATACCTACGACCGTTATTTGGTGCGTATCGAAGAGCTTCGTCAGTCCAACCGGATCATCCGTCAATGTATCGAATGGCTGCGCCATAACCCCGGTCCGGTGATGGTGAGCGAATCCAAGGTGGCCCCTCCCCGCCGGGAGGTGATGAAACGGGACATGGAGTCTCTCATCCACCACTTCAAGCTTTTCTCGGAAGGCTACGCGGTGCCTGAGGGCGAGGTCTACGTAGCGATTGAGCACCCTAAGGGTGAACTTGGCGTCTATATGATCTCGGATGGGGCCAATAAGCCCTACCGGGTAAAAGTCCGCGCTGCCGGTTTCGTCCATTTGGCGGCCATGAATGAGATGGCGTGCGGCCACATGTTGGCGGATGTGGTTGCGATTATCGGCACCATGGATATCGTGTTCGGGGAGGTCGATCGGTGAGCGCAACACCCGAAGAGGTCATGAATCAGGTAACCCTGTCTGCGCCGGTACGCGAGGAGATTGACCGTTGGGTGGCTAAATATCCACCGGAGCGAAAACAATCGGCAGTCATGGCGGCATTACGGATCGTTCAGGATGACAACGGTGGTTGGTTATCTCAGGCGCATCTGGAGGCGGTGGCCAGTTATTTGGAAATGCCCCCGATTGCCGTCTATGAGGTAGCCACTTTTTATTCCATGTATGATTTGGCCCCCGTTGGTCGCCATAAAGTTTGTGTGTGTACCAACGTTTCTTGTATGTTGCGGGGCTCCGATGAGGTGATGGCGCACCTTACCCAACGGCTCGGGATCAAAGCAGGTGAAACTACTGCCGATGGGCGTTTTACGCTTAGGGAAGTAGAATGTCTCGGGGCCTGCGTTGGGGCACCCATGATGCAGGTCGGACATCAGTATTATGAAAATCTGACTTCCGAACGCATTGACCGGATCCTTGACAGTTTGGAATAGCGCCATGGCCGATACTTGCAGTACCGAGAACGATAATGTTTGTCTTGCCACGCTGCACCTCGATCCCCCTTGGACATTAGATAATTATCGAAAGGTTGGGGGGTATCAGGCGTGGGAAAGGGTGCTGAGGGATAAACCTTCTCCTGCGGCGATTATCGCGGAGGTAAAGAAAAGTGTCCTGCGTGGACGCGGGGGGACAGGTTTCCCGACTGGAATTAAGTGGACTTTTATGCCCCGCAATATCCAGGGGCAAAAGTACGTTGTCTGTAACTCTGATGAGGGCGAGCCCGGTACTTGTAAGGACCGCGATATCCTGCGTTACAATCCCCATGCCATTATCGAAGGAATGGCGATTGCTGGGTATACCCTAGGGGCAACGGTTGGTTACAATTATATTCGCGGTGAGTTTTGGGAACCCTATGAACGATTTGAGGCTGCTCTGGCAGAGGCCCATGCGGCAGGCCTGATTGGTCGTAATATTCAGGGTTCGGGGATGGATTTTGAGATCTATACCCATTTAGGGGCGGGCGCTTATATTTGTGGTGAAGAGACGGCTCTGTTAGAGTCCATTGAGGGTAAAAAGGGGCAGCCGCGTTTCAAGCCGCCTTTTCCCGCCAAATATGGTCTCTACGGTAAGCCTACCAACATCAACAATGCAGAATCGTTGGCCTCGATTCCCAACATCGTACGTAATGGGGGACACTGGTTCAATGCATTGGGTGAGCCTATCTGTGGAGGTCCCAAGATTTTCTCCGTTTCCGGTCATGTGGCGCGGCCGGGTAATTACGAAATTTCCATAGGGACGCCCTTTCTGGAGTTACTCGCGATGGCGGGGGGCGTTTGGAAAGGTAACCGACTTAAAGCAGTTATCCCAGGGGGATCCTCAACGCCGGTGGTCCCTGCCGAGATCATGAGACGAGCCACTATGGATTATGGTGGGTTGTCAAAGGTGGGATCTGCGCTGGGATCGGGGGGGGTCATTATCATTGACGAGACGGCCTGTATGGTACGGCTGTTGGCGCGGATGTCTCATTTTTATGCTGAGGAATCTTGTGGCCAATGTACCCCCTGCCGCGAGGGGACTGGTTGGCTCGCTCGTGTGCTTCACCGGATCGAACACGGCGAGGGTCGGCCAGGGGACTTGGACCTGCTTGCCAATGTGGCGAAAAATATTGAGGGTCGCGTTATCTGTGGTCTAGGTGATGCGGCGGCAGGACCGGTGTTGAGTTTCCTCAAGCATTTTCGGGCTGAGTTCGAGTATCACATCGAACACAAGAAGTGTATGGTCTAAAAAATTAGCAACAGGAAACTGATGGGGTTGCGATGTTAAACATCCAGATCAACGGCATCGATATCCAGACACGGCATGGGATCATGATCATTGATGCGGCCGAGGAGGCCGGGGTCGTGATCCCACGCTTCTGTTACCACAAGAAGCTCTCTACTGCCGCCAGCTGCCGGATGTGCTTGGTGGAAGTAGAGAAGATGCCCAAGGCGATGCCTGCCTGTGCTACTACGGTGGCAGAGGGGATGAAGATCTACACCAGCTCCCCGAAGGCCCTTAATGCCCAACGGGGGGTGATGGAGTTCCTACTCATTAACCACCCCTTGGACTGCCCGGTTTGCGATCAGGGAGGAGAATGTCCGTTACAAGAGGCAGCCATAGGTTTTGGTGCGGGTGTTTCTCGCTATACCCTCGGTAAGCGGGTGGTGAGTGATCCGGATCTGGGGCCATTGGTCGCGTCGGATATGACGCGCTGTATTCACTGCACCCGCTGTCTGCGTTTCAATCGAGAGATTGCCGGGGTAATGGACCTAGGCGCCATCAGCCGCGGCGAACATATGGCGATTTCCACTTACGTGGGACATACCCTGACTTCGGAACTCTCGGGTAATCTCATTGATCTATGCCCAGTGGGGGCGCTTACCTCTAAGCCTGCTCGCTTTACCGCGCGTTCCTGGGAACTCCAACCACGCGCTACGATTGCTCCTCACGACTCCTTCGGTTCTCATCTGACATTGGATGTGCGTGGTGGGCGAGTAATGCGGGTAGTTGCCAGGGAATGTGAAGAGATCAACGAGACCTGGATCTCCGACCGTGATCGTTTTAGTTATCAGGGTCTTTATAGTAGTGACCGATTGAAAGCGCCTCGTATCCGTGAGGGCGGGGTGTGGCGTGAGGTAAACTGGTCTACTGCCTTGGAATTCGTAGCAAAGGGTCTTGATCAGGTACGCAAGAGTCATGGCGCCACCGCGTTGGGTGCGCTGGTTGGCCCTACCGCCACATTGGAAGAGGGTTATCTGGTCCAGAAACTGATGCGGACTGCCGGTAGTCCCAACGTAGACCACCGTTTGCGTCAGCTTGATTTTTCAGACCAGGAGCAAGACCCGATCTTCCCCTGGCTTGGTTGCTCCATTGCCGATCTGGAACAGGTGGAAGCCTGCCTGGTGGTGGGTTCTCATCTGCGTAAGGAACACCCTCTGGTCAACCATCGTCTGCGCAAGGCGATGCTCTGGGGTGGGGCGCATACGATGTTCCTTGATGCGGTTGCACGTGATTATAACTACTCACCAAGTGCTGTTATGGTTGCTCCTCCTGGTATGTGGGAGCGGGAGCTGCTGGCAGTTGCTAAGGCCGCGCAGGCCATCACTGGACGTATTGCACCGTCGGATCTAGTTGCCCTATGGGCAGGGGTAGAACCTGGGGCAGCGCATCGGATGACTGCTGAATATCTGTCACAGTCACAGTCTGCTGTCATATTGCTGGGCAATTTGGCTCAGGCGCATCCCCGTTTTGCCAGTCTGCGAGCATTGGCCGGGGCGGTGGCGGAGTTGACCGGGGCTTCTGTTGGCTATCTGCCCGAGGGAGCGGGGACGGTTGGGGCTTGGCTGGCGGGTTGTGTCCCTCATCGTGGACCGGGTGGGAAATCGGTAGCATTGGGTCAGGATTGGTACACGATGGTGAAGGGGGGAGTAAAGGGTTTAGTGGTTTTGGGGGCTGAACTTGATCGTGATTGTGCTGACCCCGGCACTACCCTGAGAGGTCTAAAGAAGGCTGATTTCATAGTGAGCCTCTCCCCATGGATCAGTCCTGCGCAGGAAAGCTATGCCGATGCTATCTTGCCGGTAACCCCTTATGCCGAGACTTCTGGTACCTACGTTAACCTCGAAGGATGTTGGCAAGGTTTCCAAGGCGCTACCGCACCAGTTGGAGAGGCGCGGCCGGCCTGGAAGGTCCTGCGGGTGTTGGGTAATCTTCTGAATTTGAGTGGTTTTGATTACTTTTCGTCGGATCAGGTACTAGCTGAGGTTCGGGAAGCCACTGGTGTGGTTACGCCAAGCAATGCTGTGCCTTGGTGGGCACCTCAGGGGATTTCTTCGGCTACGAAAGGATTGGAGCGGATCGGGGAAGTACCTCCTTACGCGGGGGATGCTCTCGTGCGTCGGGCACCTGCCTTGCAATCCACCGTGGACGGACGTACGCCGGTTACTGCTCGAGTTCACTCGGCCACGTTGGCACAGCTTGGACTGGTAGGCGCCACGATGGTGAGTGTGCGCCAAGGAGAGGGCGAAATAGACCTGCCCGTAGTGGTGGACGATCGGGTGGCGGAAGGCTGCGTGGTGGTACCTGCTGCTATGACGGAGACAGCAATGTTGGGGCCGAATCTTGGGAGCATAGAGCTTGCAGCCGTGGTCACGATGCAGCAGGCTGCTGCTTAGTCCCCGGTTCTTTTTAGTTTTTTGAGCCATAGGAAAATTGGTTAATTAATTATTTTCTGTGGTAAGAAATAAAAACCTTAATGAGGGGCGTGCGGGATGTCCGATTTGATCCTAGGGCTCTGGACCATCATCAAGATAGTGGCAGTGATGGTGCCGCTGTTGACGTCAGTGGCATGGTTGACCTTTGCTGAGCGTAAGGTCATCGGTTATATGCAGGTGCGTATCGGTCCCAACCGAGTGGGTCCGCGTGGCTGGTTGCAACCGATTGCCGATGCGGTGAAGTTGATGTTCAAGGAGATCATCATCCCAACCGGAGCCAATAAGGTTCTGTTCTTGCTTGCTCCGGTGCTCGCCATCGCGGCGGCATTGGCGGTATGGGCAGTAGTCCCCTTTACGGATACCCTGGTCATCTCCAACCTCAACGCGGGCTTGCTCTATATTCTTGCCATCAGCTCAATGGGAGTGTATGGCATCATCATTGCCGGTTGGGCCTCCAATTCAAAATATGCCTTTTTAGGGGCCATGCGTTCTGCCGCACAAATGGTGGCGTACGAGATTGCGATGGGTTTTGCGTTGGTGGGTGTAGTGATGGGGGCGAATAGCCTAAATTTGGGTGTAATCGTCAATGCCCAAAAGGGTGGTATCCTGAATTGGTTTTGGGTACCGATGTTTCCGCTGTTGGTAATTTACTTCCTCGCAGCGGTCGCTGAGACCAACCGTGCTCCTTTCGATGTGGCGGAGGGAGAGTCGGAGATTGTGGCGGGTTTCCATGTAGATTATTCGGGGATGGCCTTCGCAGTGTTTTTCCTGGCGGAGTATGCCAACATGATCCTCGTCTCCATGCTGGCATCGCTGATGTTTTTAGGCGGATGGTTATCTCCCTTTGAGGGTCTACCGATCATTGGAGAGCCAAGCATTCTATGGTTGTTGCTCAAAGTTTCATTCTTCCTGTTGCTCTATCTATGGTTCCGCGCTACCTTCCCACGTTACCGTTACGACCAGATTATGCGTCTGGGATGGAAAGTGTTTATCCCTATCACCATCGTATGGTTGTTGTTAATTGGGGTGGTGATGGTGGAAGGGTGGGCGTGGTGGAATGTGTAAGACGACAGATTCGACCTTCGTAAATCTACATTGGTTGCTGCGCCCATGCTCAATACGATTGCTCGCTATTTGAAGAGCCTGTTCCTGCTGGAACTGTTGGCCGGATTGGGGGTGACCGGGAAATACTTGTTCGGTCGAAAAATTACCGTTCAGTACCCGGAGTCACGAACCCCCCTGTCGCCACGCTTCCGGGGATTGCATGCCTTACGTCGTTATCCTAACGGCGAGGAACGTTGCATCGCTTGCAAGCTCTGTGAGGCGGTTTGCCCTGCGCTTGCTATTACCATTGAGTCCGATCAGAGTGCGGATGGCACCCGGCGTACTACTCGCTACGAGATTGATCTTTTTAAATGTATTTATTGTGGTTTTTGTGAAGAATCCTGTCCAGTGGATTCTATTGTGGAGACCTCAGATTTCGAGCGAACCTTCGAACGTTTTGGTGAGCACATCATGACCAAGTCTCAATTGCTTGATCAGGGTGACCGTTACGAACAGAGGATTGCTGCAGATCGAGCGGCAGACGCGCGTTATCGCTGAGAACTGCGGGAAGTAGTAGACACGCGCGATGTCGCGCCTTACGAGAGAATCGTGTTCCAATCACTATAGATAGCCATATGGAATCTATTATTTTCTACCTATTCTCGACTATCCTACTGATGGCTGCCACAGCGGTCATTACGGTGCGCAATTCGGTGCGTGCAGCGTTGTTTCTGGTGCTGGCCTTTTTTACTAGCGCAGGGTTATGGATATTGTTGGAAGCGGAGTTTCTAGCCATTACCCTGGTTCTGGTATACGTGGGGGCAGTAATGGTACTTTTCCTTTTCGTGGTGATGATGATCGATATAAACATCGATCCACTACGGGAGGGGTTTGCCAAATATCTCCCGCTGGGTTTATTGGTGGCAGTGCTGATGGCGGCAGAAATGTTGGTGGTACTCGGACCGGGTAATTTTGGTTTGGGACATTTCTCCGCACCCACCCCACACCCGGCAGAGTACAGCAATACTGCCGAGTTGGGCATTGTGCTTTATACCAACTATGTTTATCCCTTTGAGATTGCCGCGGTGATCTTGTTGGTGGCCATTATTGCGGCCATTGCCTTGACTTTGCGGCGGCGTCCAGAGACGAAGTATCAGGATCCTGCCAAACAGGTCGCAGTACGCCGTGAGGACCGGGTGCGTCTCGTACAGATGTCCGCTGTAGAACGTGTCCCTCTGCCTTAAACACTCCCTTCTCCTGTGGGGAGTGAGAGAGATGAACCCCTTATCCTAACCTTCCTTCCTAATCGAAGAGGGAGAGAGACGTAGCGGCCATGATTTCACT
Source organism: Gammaproteobacteria bacterium (assembly GCA_963575685.1). GTDB lineage: Bacteria > Pseudomonadota > Gammaproteobacteria > CAIRSR01 > CAIRSR01 > CAUYTW01. The sequence continues at coordinate 18,612 of CAUYUB010000055.1, forward strand.
GTCGCATTTCCTCGTTTTGGGTGCCCTGCTGTTCTGTTTGAGCGTGGCAGGGATATTCCTGAACCGCAAGAATGTGATCATCCTGCTCATGTCGATTGAGCTGATGTTACTTGCGGTGAACATGAACTTCGTGGCGTTCTCCCATTATCTGGGAGACACCGCGGGCCAGGTGTTCGTCTTTTTTATCCTTACCGTTGCGGCTGCCGAGTCCGCCATCGGGCTGGCGATTCTGGTGGTGTTGTTCCGTAACCGACACACCATCAATGTCGATGACCTGGACTCACTGAATGGATAACCCGGTCAACATGCAGAGCGTCTACCTCACCATCGTCCTGGCTCCCCTGCTGGGCTCCCTCGCCGCCGGTCTGTTTGGTTGGAAGATCGGCCGTGCCGGTGCCCATTGGGCCACCATTCTTGGCGTGGCCATCTCATTTCTGTTGTCGCTGATCGTATTCAAGCACCTGGTCATGGATGGAGCTCTCCCCTTCGACGGTACGATCTATACCTGGTTGGTAAGTGGGGGAGGGTTACGTCTGGAAGTGGGATTCCGGGTCGACGAGTTGACTGCCGTGATGTTGGTGGTAGTAACTTTCGTCTCGCTGATGGTGCATATCTATACTATCGGCTACATGCACGAAGACCCGGGCTATACTCGCTTCTTCAGCTATATCGCCCTCTTTACGTTTGCAATGCTGATGCTGGTGATGGCCAACAATTTCCTCCAACTCTTTTTTGGGTGGGAAGGAGTTGGCGTAGTTTCATATCTCCTCATTGGTTTTTGGTTTAAACGCGAAAGTGCCATCTACGCTAGCCTTAAGGCGTTTTTGGTCAATCGGGTTGGTGATTTTGGCTTCGTTTTGGGGATTGCCGCCATATATCGGTATTGTGGGGCACTTGACTATACAACCGTCTTCCAAAAGATCCCCGCCTTGGCTGGGCAGACTCTGTCATTGTGGCCGGGAAATGAATGGTCGGTCATCACTCTGATCTGTATCCTACTGTTTATTGGGGCAATGAGTAAATCGGCGCAGGTACCATTGCATGTGTGGCTGCCGGATTCTATGGAAGGTCCAACCCCGATCTCTGCCCTGATTCATGCAGCGACCATGGTTACTGCCGGCATCTTTATGGTGGCGCGGATGTCACCCATTTTTGAGTACTCGGAGACGGCCCTCTCCGTGGTCTTGGTGATTGGGTCCATCACTGCCTTCTTCATGGGATTGCTGGGTTTGGTTCAGAATGACATCAAGCGCGTGGTGGCCTATTCCACGCTGTCCCAGCTCGGTTATATGACGGTAGCGTTGGGAGCTTCCGCCTATGCAGCAGGTGTTTTTCACCTGATGACTCATGCCTTCTTCAAGGCGTTGCTGTTCCTTGGGGCTGGTTCGGTCATTATTGCCATGCACCACGATCAAGATATTCGTCACATGGGGGGGTTACGTAAATATATGCCCATCACCTATTGGACGGGCCTCATTGGGTCGTTAGCACTTATCGGGTTCCCTGGTTTCTCGGGATTCTTTTCTAAAGACGCCATCATCTCCGCGGTCGAGGCATCCCAACTTCCAGGTGCGGGAGTTGCTTATGTTGCTGTCCTATCGGGAGTGTTTGTGACGGCCTTGTACAGCTTCCGTATGTTCTTTCTGGTCTTCCATGGTCAGGAGCGTATGGATCACCATACCCGCGAACATCTCCACGAGACTCCTCCGGTGGTGACTGTGCCGCTGATTGCGTTGGCTATTCCGTCAATGATTGTGGGTGCCTTTTTTGTCGGACCTATGCTTTTTGAGCATCCAGGCTTTTTTGGCCATTCCATCTTTGTACTCCCTCAGCACGATGTGTTGGGAGAGATGGCCCATCATTGGCATGGACCACTGGCCTTTGTTGTTCACAGTCTGAGCAGTCCAGTATTGTGGCTTGCTATGGCAGGATTGGGGACAGCCTATTTGTTCTATATGGTATGGCCCAACCTTCCTGATCTTGTTTTGGCGCAGACCGGATTGTTCTACCAAGTATTGATGGAGAAGTATGGCTTCGACCGCTTCTACGATTCCTTTTTTGCCGGGGGTGGAAGACGATTCGGGCGTTTCCTGTGGCAGGTAGGTGACGTTACGCTGATCGATGGGGTAATGGTCAACGGCACGGCCAAAGCAGTAGGCTGGATTTCCTCCATCGTTCGTTATATCCAGTCCGGTTTCCTTTACCACTACGCCTTTGCCATGATCCTCGGCCTGCTCTTTTTGCTGGGCTGGTTCTTGGTCGCGTGAGCATAAGGATTCAGGTATGTCTTTGCCTCTATTAAGTCTGGTGATTTGGCTTCCTATTTTTGGAGCCGTTGCGGTCCTCTCTCTGGGTGAACATCGCCCGGTGATGGTGCGTCGGGTTGCCTTTGGAATTGCGGCAGCGACTTTTATCCTAAGCCTGCCGTTGTTTACGGGGTTCGATAGCACGAGCTATGCCATGCAGTTTGTGGAAGATGCTCCCTGGATTCCGACTTTTGGGATCCGCTATTCCTTGGGTGTGGATGGTATCTCCGCGCCTCTGATCCTGCTGACTACCCTGTCTACCATATTGGTAGTATTGGCAGGTTGGGAGAGTATCCAATACCGGGTATCCCAGTACATGGCAGCCTTCCTAGTGATGGAAGGGGTGATGAATGGGGCCTTTGCCGCCATGGATGCCATTCTCTTCTATGTTTTTTGGGAAGGAATGCTTATCCCAATGTTTCTTATCATTGGGATTTGGGGAGGACCGCGGCGTATCTATGCCACGATCAAGTTCTTCCTCTATACCTTCCTAGGGTCAGTGTTTATGTTGGTCGCACTGATCTATTTGGGATATCTGACGGGTAGCTTTAACATCCTAAAGATCCAGGCGTTGGATCACCTTGGTCTAACCGCTCAGGTTCTCATCTTTATTGCCTTCATGCTTGCCTTTGCGGTGAAGGTACCGATGTGGCCGGTACATACTTGGTTACCTGATGCCCACGTGGAGGCACCCACTGGAGGGTCGGTGATCCTGGCGGCCATTATGCTGAAGATGGGAGGATACGGTTTCCTGCGTCTTTCGCTACCGATTACCCCCGACGGGAGTCAATTACTGAGTGGGTTGATGATTGCACTGTCTCTCATTGCGGTCGTCTATATCGGTTTTGTCGCTCTAGTACAACAGGACATGAAGAAGCTCATCGCCTATTCTTCGATCTCCCATATGGGGTTTGTGACGTTGGGGACCTTTGCCGCATTTACTGCTCTTTCGATGGGGAGCCACAATGCAGCCGTCCTGGGGGTAGAAGGGGGCGTTGTACAGATGGTTTCCCACGGTTTTATCTCGGGAGCAATGTTTCTGTGTGTAGGGGTGCTCTATGACCGTGTCCATTCGCGCCTTATCTCAGACTATGGTGGTGTGGCAAACACCATGCCGATTTTTGCCACCCTAATGGTTTTGTTTGCCATGGCCAATTCCGGACTGCCGGGTACGTCTGGTTTCGTAGGCGAATTTATGGTGATTTTGGGTGCCTTCCAAGCCAATGTTTGGTATGCCTTTTGGGCAGCGACGAGTCTTATTTTAGGAGCTGCCTACACTTTATGGATGGTCAAGCGGGTGGTATTTGGACCCATAGGCAATGACCATGTGGCGGCACTTTCCGATATCAACAATCGAGAATTTGTCATCCTTGGGGTGTTGGCGCTATTTGTGCTGCTGCTTGGCCTGTGGCCCGCTCCTTTGGTAGACATGATGCGTGAGTCGGTCAGCCACCTGGTGGACCAGATCGGCCATTCCAAGCTTTAACCCGTACTCCCACACGGAACAGCCATGACCTTCGAGATGCTAAAACTCGCCGCCGCCAGCCCCGAGATCCTGGTGCTCGCAGGTGCCTGCGCCATCCTCATGGTGGATGTCTTCAAATCCCAGCAAGGGGAGGGGAGGGCACTGACCTATTGGCTCTCCTTACTTGTTTTATTGGTAGGAGGCTGGATGACGTTTTCCGGCTTTGGAGAAAATGTAGGACCAGCATTGAATGGCCACTTCGTCAAGGATGCCCTGGGCGATCTGCTCAAAATCTTCATCTACCTGACAGCCTTTACTACCTTTGTCTATTCTCGCGACTATCTGCAAGACCGCGGTCTGCTCAAAGGGGAGTTTTTTGTGCTTGGGCTGTTTGCCGTGCTTGGCATGTTGGTGATGGTCTCGGCAGGAAGTTTCCTAATGCTCTTCCTAGGTCTGGAGCTATTGTCACTACCGTTGTATGCGATGGTGGCCCTCGACCGTGACTCAGGAGTGGCGACCGAAGCGGCCATGAAATACTTTGTCATGGGGGCCATTGCTTCGGGTATGTTGTTGTACGGTATGTCTATGCTGTACGGTGCAACAGGGAGCCTGGATTTGTTGCGGGTCTCGGAGGCGGTACATCGGGTAATGGCGGGTAAGGCAGGTCAGGAACAGCTGGTGCTGATTTTCGGCACGATATTTATCGTCGTTGGGGTAGCTTTCAAACTTGGGGCGGTGCCCTTCCATATGTGGGTCCCTGATGTCTATCAAGGCTCTCCAACTGCGGTAACGCTGTTTCTGGGCACGGCACCAAAACTCGCAGCCTTTGCCATGCTAATACGTTTGTTGGTGGGCACCCTTGAACCCTTAGTGGGGCAGTGGCAGCAAATGCTTGCCATCCTGGCGGTGCTGTCTATGGCGATAGGTAATGTTGTGGCGATCTCCCAGACTAATCTCAAACGGATGTTGGGTTATTCTACTATTGCTCACGTTGGTTTTCTGTTGTTGGGGGTGTTGGCGGGTAATCCGCAAGGTTATGGGGCAGCCTTATTTTATGCCATCACCTATTCTTTGATGGCGCTAGGTAGTTTCGGCATGATTCTATTGCTGTCCCGGGTCGGTTTTGAGGCCGATCGCATTGAAGATTTCAAGGGACTCAATGATCGTAGCCCCTGGTTTGCCGCAATGATGGCTATTCTCATGTTCTCTATGGCAGGAGTACCACCTTTCGTTGGTTTTTGGGCCAAGTGGGAAGTACTGCGTGCAGTCGTCAATACCGGCCAGATGTGGATTGCTATTGTTGCTGTAGGTTTCTCGGTTATTGGCGCTTGGTATTATCTGCGTGTCATTTGGTATATGTATTTCGAGAAGCCCTACGATACCGCTCCCTTGGTGCCTGCGGTAGATATGGGGGTAATGATGAGTGCCAATGGGTTGGCCTTATTCTATCTCGGCGTGTTTCCCTCAAGCCTAATGGCGGTATGTCTGATGGTGTGGGGCGTACGATAGTATGGATTTTTGGATCGGGAGGGAGGGGTTGCTAACACGCGGATTCTATAAAAATATTCAGAATTAATAACATGAATATTACTATTGGAATCCGTCAATACGCCCAAAACTTACTAAATTTTATTGATGCCAGCCCGAGTCCCTGGCATACCGTTTCCACGATGGAACAAGAATTGCAGATTAAGGGATTTTTATCGCTGGAAGAAAGTCAGGACTGGTCCCTGGTATCCGGTGGCAAGTATTATGTCGTTCGGGGCGGCTCTTCACTCATTGTTTTCATCCTAGGTGATGTTCCTCTGCCCGATGCTGGGTTTCGTATTGTCGGCGCCCATACGGATTCACCGGGATTGCGGCTCAAACCCAAGGCCGCACATGGGACTGAACATATGGTTCGACTGGGAGTCGAAGTCTATGGTGGTCCGATTCTGGCTACCTTTACTGACCGGGATTTGAGCCTTGCGGGCCGCGTCTGTCTCCGTACCAATGATTCGATTGAGATTCGCCTGGTCTGCTTTGATCAGCCGTTGGTGCGACTTCCCAATCTAGCTATCCATCTGAATCGTTTGGTCAACGAAGACGGGCTCAAACTCAACAAACAAACGGAATTACCGCTACTGATTGCAGGAATCGATCCCAATCAATCCGCCACTGAACATTTTGACAGTCTCTTGGCGGACAGACTCCAATGCAACCCTTCCGACATTCTGAGCTGGGATATCAATGTCTACGATACCCAGAAGGGGGCTCTGTGGGGGCCTCAGCAAGAATTTATCGCAGACAGCCAGCTCGATAACCTTAGCTCCTGTTACGCGGGCCTCGTTGCGCTATTGGAGACGGAACCCGCGAAAAATACTTGCGTCGGCGCGTTCTTCGATCATGAAGAAATCGGCAGCGAAAGCAGCAAGGGCGCGGTGGGCAGTTTTATTCCTGATGTGCTGGAAAGAATTGCCTCAGCATCAGATCTGTCGCTATCCGGTTATAAACAGACATTGGCTCGGAGTTTTCTAGTCAGTGCTGATGCAGCCCACGCCTACCATCCCAACTTCCCCAACGCCTACGACCCACTACATACCGTTAAAGTCAACGCTGGCCCGGTTATCAAGATCAATGTCAATCAACGTTACGCTACGGATGGTATCAGCGAAGCACAGTTTATGCAGATTTGTAAACAGGTGGATGTACCTTTTCAAAAATACGTACATCGCACTGATTTGACCTGCGGATCTACGATCGGCCCCATGACTGCCGCAAAGCTGGGTATCTCAACCATTGATGTTGGTTGTCCTATTTGGGCCATGCACAGTATTCGGGAAAGTGGCGGCGTGTTCGATCAGATTTACTTCGCCAAGGCGCTAAAGGAATTCTTCCGAAGGTGAATCCGGGTTCAGTTTGCTTGGATCTTTTATTACCAGCAAGGCTTATCTGCTATTCCTGTACTCGTAGAGATACGCCCATATAAACAACCGCTTTGCCCAATGCAATGCCTTGCTTCTAAAAACTCGATTGTGGGCTGAATCGCGGAATACCAATATACCGCCGTCTAAGGTATCCACAATGCAGATAAATTCTTGGCGAAAGGTATGCGTCGTGCGCTCGCCACGTAAGTCCCCCATGAGATTTCGTGCTAGGGCCTGCGCATGAAGGTCTGCCATATGGCCTTGTTTGGGTACCCAATCCGGTCCCGGAAAGTGGCAAGCATCTCCAGCACCATAGACGTTCCCTTCGAAGCCAAGCACCCGACAATGGGCATCCGCACGGATAAAGCCATCCTCTGATAGAGGCAAATCACTCTGGGTGGCCCAGGTTGGTCCTATCATTTCTGGGATAAAAACGGTTAGATCGCTCTTTACATCGCCTCCCTCGGTCATTACCTGGTCTACGCTAAATCCGTTAAGTTTATGGCCGATGTGGCAATGAATACATCGACGTTCCCATTCGCGTCTCAGCGTACCCATCCCCTGTATCCCCCAACGCATATCAGGTTCCGGGCAGGAGGTAAAAAATACTAAATTGAAACGATCTCGACGTTTCCAACGGCGGAGTAGAGTATCGATACCGAAGAGAAATTCAAACAGTGCTTCACTGCGTATTGCCGTTGGTTCATTGGGATTTCCTGAAAAACCAAAGGCAAGCGTTCCCTCCTTAAGAATAGCCAATCGTTCCATCATGGCTATCATCTGACCATAGCCCTCGCAGGGAATAAATGTGTGTTCAATACCAGGAAGCCGTTTTAGAGAACGTCCGCCAGTAGCAATCACTAATTGTTCATATTCCATCTCACCAGCGGTGGTACGCAACCGTTTTTCCCCAGCATCTAAACCGGTGACGCTTCCAGATATATAGTCCACACGGTAACGTCGGAAAAAACCGTCAAGCGAAAAGGTTAGATCGTGTTCCTTGTATAATCCCGCTGGTACCCAAATGATTGCGGGGTGGTAAAACCTCTCAGGTAGTGGCGCTACTAGGGTAATGGGAGCATTGCAACCTTCTCGACGCAACGTTTTAATCGTCATCAATCCGGCAAAACTGCTTCCCACGACAACAATATTTTTTTTATTCATAGATCTTCTGGAGAATTATCACGCTAAAAACGAGTCAATCAATTGATAATAGGAATTGAATGCATAGCAACGCCCCTCGCTTGGTAGCCGCGGCTATGCAAGCTTTATGAGCAGGGTAGATTCATGGGAATGGTAGCGATGCTCGGAATGATTCCGATGTGCCATAGTTATATAGTAGTGGGCTTGGTAATGAAGGTAGGATAGCTGGACAAAACGCTGGTCACTACCAAGCCCTACGATGCCTTCTCATTGTCTATTGGGCGACAGACAGTTTATTTCGACGAGTAACAATTAGAAACGGTAGGATTTACGGTATACATACCGCCCAATCGGCATGTCATAAATTCTACTCCTTTTTGGAAAAATATATAATGATGCATCGTTGCATCACTCTTATCATTTTTCACGGTAGTAATTGATTTAATCTCATGCCCAGACCTTAACCAATCTGAAACAGTAAGATCTTTTTTGTCGGTTGCTTCTTTCTTGTCTATTTCTGCATATGCAGAAACGGCTATGGCAAGGAGTATTGCGGTCACGATAGACCTTTTCATAAACGTTGTTCCTCTTTATCTGATTGAAAGTAAAACTTAAGATTTTTCCTCGTAACGCTGCCACGCCTTAACCTAAAGGTGGCTTAATCGCACGATGAACCCCAAGCATACCGGAAAAAATCGCCTTTTCCCCAACGTTGGTATAGCCTAAATCTACCAACACGTCAGATAGTTCCTGCACCGAATAGAATACCTGTAACGCGTTAATAAAGTATTTCTTACAACTAAGCGCAGCCTCCCCACTGCGGAAGATGAAGGCCGTGAACCACAGCACAAAACGCAGGTAACCGTAATAGCCAATCTCAACGGCGCGATTGGTAGGACGCAACATGTCGCAGTGATGGAAACGCCCACCCGGTTTGAGCACCCGGTGGATCTCAGCGAAGACCTGCCGCACGCGTAGGTGCCGCGAGGCGAATTGAAGGGTAACAACATCAAAGTGGTTATCTGGGAACGGCAATGTGTGTACATCACCAATGACACCCTGAATATGTAAACCACGCGCCGATGCATTCCGTTTGCCGACTTCCTGCATCTCTACGCTACGATCGATGGCATGCATTTCAAGCGTAGGTTCATGTCCAAGCAGGGCAATACCTATGGCATTGGTACCGGCACACACATCCAATACCCGCTCATGTGGGCGCACCTCAATTGTTTTCATAAAACTGCGTCGAAACCATCCCCACAGCCCAAAACTCGCCACATAGTTTGCGACATCATAATATGGTGCAATGTTGGCGAATACCTTATTCAACTCATTCGTCCAAACCGTACTAAATTGCTCTTCACGCACAGTCTCGCGCGTATCGACCGGCAACATGCTCACCTTAGGTAACCTCCTCTAGTCAGATTAGGAGGTTCTATAGTAACACAAAGTCGTTTTGATATAAAAATTATTTATGATCGGGTTTCTGGGTTACGCTGCTTCCCGCTCACGCAACACTTTAATCTGGAATAGGGTATTGCGCTCCTCTTCCTCCAGAGATGCCTGGATAAAACGGATAGTCGCTTGGTAACGAGGAATAACGTTGTATTTCAAGGCATTTACCCGTTTCTGCGTTTTGCGTTGCTCCGCCAACATCCGACGCAATGCCATCTCGGCTTCACCAAGGTTGGCCATAACTATCGCCAAACGCGCGAGTTGACGGCGGGTCTCGTCGAAACTCGCGTCGGTCCACATCAATCCCATGGGTTGCAATGGTAGGAGTTCGGTGGTTACTGCCGGATACTCCACGCCTAGGCTGGAGCGAGGGAGGATATTGACCTGAAGGGCAGGACCCAGGCCCAGAGCCGCTTGGTGTAACTGCCGGCTCCCCATCCGTAGATGCGTGATACCGAGACAGCGGTAGGCCTCTTCCAGGATATTGCGCGCCTCAATACGTAAATGACGGTAGCGATTTAGGCGTTCGTAGACCAAACGGGTGAGCAATTCGCGTTTGCGTTCGAGTAAGGTGTAGCCCTGTTGCAGAAAACCCACCTGACGACGTAGGGCAAGGAGGGCGCTCTTGGTCGGTGGGACTTTCAGTCTTTGGGTCATGACGGGCCTATGCCTATTCTGGAGCGCTTGATCAGTAGGATGCGCTTGGCAGCAGCATCCTACGCATCCTACGCGAGCTATGCCTCTTCCGGGGTTTTGGTTTTTTCCCAGCGGTGATATTTGGCAATATCTGCCTCACGTACCCGGGACAGCAATTCCGAGGGCAGCAGCGACAACAAGTCCCAGGCAATATTCAAGGTTTCGATGATGGAGCGGTCTTCATCCTCCCCTTGGCCGACAAAACGCGTCTCGAAGAGTTTCGCGAACTCAAGATAACGTCGATCAATCTCGGAGAGTTCCTCGGCGCCGATAATTGAGGCCAGATTCCTGATCTCCTGGGCGCGTGCATAAGAGGCATAGAGTTGGCTCGCCACCCGCGGGTGGTCCTCACGGGTAAAGTCCTTACCGACGCCATCCTTCATCAGCCGGGATAGCGACGGAGAAATATTTACGGGCGGATAGATCCCCTGGTTGTGCAATTCCCGTGACAATACAATCTGGCCTTCGGTGATATAACCGGTGAGGTCCGGGATAGGATGGGTGATATCGTCCGAAGGCATCGACAGGACCGGCACGAAGGTGATCGATCCGTGGCGGTTCTTGATACGTCCGGCCCGCTCGTAGATCTCCGCCAGGTCCGAATAGAGATACCCCGGATAGCCCTTACGTGAGGGGACATCGCCCTTGGCCGTAGCTACCTCGCGTAATGCTTCGGCATAGTGGGTCATGTCGGTCATCACCACCAGGACATGCATATCCAGGTCGTAGGCCAGGTATTCAGCGGCGGTGAGCGCCGTGCGCGGCAGGATCAGCCGCTCGATAGGCGGGTCATCGGCGAGGTTGATGAACATCACCACATTGCCGAGCACCCCCGAGGACTCGAAATCTTCCTCGAAGAACCGGGAATCGGCGTGGGATACCCCCATCGCCGCGAATACCACCGCAAAGTGAGCATCCTCGGAAAGGAGTTTGGCTTGGCGCACAATCTGGGCGGCGAGGCGGTTGTGGGGGAGTCCCGAGCCCGAAAAAATTGGCAACTTCTGGCCGCGCACCAGGGAGTTCAAACCATCAATGGTGGAAATCCCGGTCTGGATGAACTCCCGCGGATAGGCCCGCGCCGCTGGGTTCACCGGCGAGCCGTTGACATTGCGCCGCAGGTCGGAGATTAATCGCGGCCGACCGTCGCGGGGTACGCCGGTACCGTTGAAGATGCGCCCCATCAGGTCCGGTGAGACCGGCAGTTCGACCGGTTCGTCCAGAAAACGTACCCAGGTGCGTTCCAGATCGAGGTCGTCAGTACCCTCCAGGACCTGGATCAGCACCACATCCTCGGAGGTACGAATGACTTGGCCGTTACGCCGCCGGCCACGGTGGTCGCGGATGACGACCCGGTCAGCGAAGGCCACCCCGGAGACACCGCGCATGAACAACAATCCGCCACGGGCGGCGGAGGCAAGACGATATTCTTTCTCCCTCATGGTGACCTCTTTTCGGGTTCGCCGTATTCGATGCGCAGCCGCTGGAATTCGGCGTGGATCTCCTTAACGAAATTGCGCAGCCCATCCAATTGGTTGCTGGCATAAGCCGCCTTAATGCGCCGTGCCCGACCCAGAATGGCGAGTTGCATCAACTGCTGGACGGGAATCCCACGGGCAAGCAGCGCCTGACCCTCGCGGTAGATCTGCAGAATCAGATCAAGCAGCACGAACTGTTTGTCGGGAGATGAGTAGGAATCCACTTCGTCGAGGGCACTCTGTTGGAGTACCCCCTCCTTGAGCAGATTCGCGCCCTCTAGGACCCACCGCTGGGCCGGCGAAAGCGCCTCAGGGCCGACCAAATTGACGATGCGTGCCAGTTCGTCTGCCTGGACCAACAGTCCAAGGGCTTCGGCCCGCTCCTCAGCCCACTTGTTGCTGACGTGCTCTGCCCACCACTTGGCGGCGGTGGCGACATAGCCGGAAAAGCTGTCGGTCCAAGCGACCGCCGGGTAGTGACGGGCGTCGGCCAGATCCTTCGACAAGGCCCAAAAAGTCCCGACGATCTCCTTGGTGTGAGAGGTGACCGGCTCCGAAAAATCGCCACCTGGGGGGGAGACCGCCCCAATCAGGGTCACCGAACCGCGTGCCCCGCTCAAGGTCTCTACCAATCCGGCACGTTCATAGAAGGCGGCCAGGCGTGAGGCGAGATAGGCCGGATAGCCTTCCTCCACGGGCATCTGGCCAAGGCGTCCGGCTACTTCGCGGAGTGCCTCGGCCCAACGCGAGGTGGAATCGGCCACCATTACCACGTCGTAGCCTTGGTCGCGGTAGTACTCGGCGAGGGTGACCCCAACGTAGATGGACGCTTCACGCGCCACCACCGGCATGTTGGAGGTGTTGGCCACCAGCAGGGTGCGTTCCATCAGCGAGCGCCCAGTGTGGGGGTCCTTGAGTTCCGGGAAGGTCTCCAGGATATCCACCAGCTCGTTGCCCGCTCGCCGCAGCCGACGTAGATGACGATGTCGGCGTTGGACCAGCGCGCGATCTGCTGCTGGACCACGTCTTGCCCGCCCCGAAAGGTCCCGGTACCGCCCCTTTGCCACCCTTTACCAGCGGGAAGAAGGTATCCAGGATCCGTTGGCCGGTAATTAGTGGGGCGACGGCATGGTCACGTTTGGCATAGGGACGTGGGATACGTACCGGCCAACGGTGGTAGAGGCACACCGTGTGTTCGTCGCCATCCTTTCCGGAAACCCGAGCAATAACATGTTCCACGGGGTATTCCCCCGCCGGGGCAATCTCCAACAACTTGCCCTCAATATCCGGCGGCAGCAGCACCCGGTGGGTGATGGTGCGGGTCTCGGGGACGGTACCGAGCACCATGCCGCCTTTGACATCGCTGCCGGGGACCAGGTCCGCGTTGGGCGTGAATGCCCAAGACCGTTCGCGGTCCAAGGACGGGACCTCCAGACCGCGCGCGATATGGTCGCCGGACAGGGCCTGAATGCGGGTCAAGGGACGTTGCACGCCGTCATAGATCTGGCCGAGTAGTCCTGGGCCCAGTTCTACCGCTAAGGGGTGGCCGAGGGCAACGGCACTCTCGCCGGGACGTACCCCTTCGGTGGATTCGTAGACCTGGACCATGGCAAGTTCGGCATCGCGGCCGATGACCTCGCCCACCAGGCCGAGTTTGCCGATCTTGACCTGCTCCCCATTGAGCACGCCGGGGAGACGTACCCGTACCAGGGGACCGTTGATCTCGATGATGTCACCCATTGAAGAGGGCTCCAAAGTGGGCCACACCGGTGGCGGAACCTGCGGTGGCGAACAGGCGTTTCCGAATCACGCGTTCGAGCTGCTCTTCCATACGTGCCAGACGGCCCTCAAAGGTGTTGTCCACCCGGATACGGTCATCGGTGGTGCGGAGCAATAACCCTCCGCTACAGTGCCGGGGTTCGTGATGGAGGATGATATGGTGGTCCGGTACCGCTACGCGCGAGAAACTGTCCCAACGGGCGTGGAGGCGGTGTAGATCGGTGGCGTTGATTTCACAAACCAAATCCTTGCGCTCAATGGCGTGTGCGGCGTGGGCCAGAAACTGCGAGAGGATGGGAAGATAATGCTCCTCATCGTGGGCGATGCGCGCCAACCGCTCGGCGAGGATATCCATAACCCCGCGGATCAGGGTCCAACGCAGCCGATCGAATTCCTCCTGACGGGTGAGTTCCGCCTGCTGTACCTGGCGACGGTAGGTACGTTCAGCCAGGGCCTTGGCGGCCAGAACCTCACGATCCTCACGCAGACTCAGACGCTCGTTCTCTTCGTCGAGGATGCGGTCGCGGGAACGCCGCGCCCGTTCCAGGTATTCCTCGGCAAGGGTCTGGGCTCGGGCGAGCAGGGCACGCTCCAGTTCCTCGACGTTAGCGAGGGCATTCATGCACGTTCCTCCAAGGCGGTGGGCCCAAGGATGGAGAGGACCATCTCCTCGACCTGGGGGTGGTAGTCGGTAGGGGCATCAAGGCGTGGAATCTCCGCCACCACGATGCGCCCTCCTTGCATACGTACCCGGGTAAGGATGGGGCTGTTGCTGCGGGCCAGGTGGTCTTCCACCAATACCAGGGCCTTTTGCCGTTGCTTCAATAGCTGATTGAGGACTTCGTCCAGCTCATCGACGGTCGCATCCGGTAGGGTCTCAAAACCAATCAGACCAAAACCTTCCGTCAGCGCGGCACTACCTATGACGATGAGCCGGGTTTCCGTTGCCGCGCCCGGCACCAGCCCGGGATCGGGACTTACGAGCTGTTGCAGGGCGGGGCGTCTCATCCTAGCTTCCCCAGCATCAGGATGGTGACCACCAGACCATAAATGGCGATACCTTCAGCCAAGCCGAGGAAGATCAAACTCCGGCCGAATGCCTCAGGTTTTTCGGCAATTACTGCGAGTGCGGCGGCACCGACCGGACCTACCGCAATACCCGCGGCAATGGTGGAGAACGCGGTGGGAATACCGACACCGATCATGGCTAGACCCATTCCTACCGAGACCTCACGGGCAGCCGCCCCGGCGACGGGCTCGGCCATGACTTCCTGCATTCCTAGGAGCAGCATCCCAATTTCGGCGACGACAAAGCTGATCAGATTGATACCAACGGCTCCCCGTAACCAGCGCGGGGTTTGGGCTCCCGTACTTGCGGGGTTGAACTCAAACCATATGCCGACGCTCATGATTCCGAGCAGACTAAAACTCATCAGTGTGACTAGCCAATACATCTCGACCTCCTCTATTTCGCAATTTGCGAGTTGTGGTTAATTCAATTTTTAATGGCAACTATTCCAATAGCCCGGCTTACGGCGATGGTGTGCCACAGCAATAACAGCGATAATGCTTTCTCTTATGCGGTAGACCATGCTAAATGGAAACTTTGGGAGGAGATAACGGCGTGTTCCTGCAAGATAGCGTGGCTAAAGGTCAGGTGATTCATAAATATGATCGACCGCATTGATGATTTCTGTCAGAAAGGCACGTGCGGCTATTGCACTTCTCTCGGCGTATCATTGTTGAGCGTCTTCGATATCTAAAGCTTCTTTTCTTAGTTAGATATAGATAAAGTTAGGATCGCCGTAACATCAATGGTCTGAACTCCCGTCCATCGCCACTGAAAAAGCGTGAAAAACCCTCGTAATATTCTAGACGTAACACCTGAATAGCAACGATTCCCCCTTCCAGTACCAAGATGAAAATGTTGCCGAGTACGACCGTGGTCCAGTGGCCGGCAGTCCCCATCATCTCCGCTACGGTAAAGATGGCAATGGCCAAGGCTACGTGGTTAAGACTAAACGCCGCTACGCGTAAGAAGGAAAGAGTGCTGGAGAGGTAATTTACCATGGTATCGAATCCCTCAATGAACACCACCAGAACTTTCTCCCGAGGGGGAAAGTCGGCTTCGTGCCATTTATAACCAAGAACCAAGACCAGCGGGATGAGGATGCCAAGCCATTCTCGATTGTCGAATTGGCCATAGGCCATCCAGGAATACCCTCCCCACAATAGACCCAGATAGGTGGCAATACCAGCCAATCCTTTACTGTCCAACAGGGCTTCGAGTACACGACCATCGACGAGACGGTTATGGATGGTAAATAGCGTTGCCAACACAATAAATCCAACCCCCCAACTTAAAGCGAGGGTAAGCATTCGGATAGGATCGCTCAGCGGCGGCATCCACAGCGCAGGGAGTAGATCCTCAAAACCAAATACCGAGCCGTAAAGGACACCGAAGACCATGGACGATATCCCTATCGCCACCAGAAAAGGGGTAGCACTGCCCAGACGTCGATGGAAATATCCACCAGCCCCGGCAATGACCGCCCCTTGCCCGAGGTCGCCGAACATCGCCCCGAACATCAGGATATAGGTGATGGTAAACAACCAAGAGGGATCGAATTCGCCGTAGCGTGGTATGCCGTAGTTTTTTACCAGTGCCTGGAAAGGAGCGAGCCAGATAGGATGTTTCACGACGCTGGGGACGTGCGAACGCTCCTCGGAAGTGGGATCGCGTACCTCGAACACAAAGGGATGGGTAATTCGACCCTCAAGGGTGGTCTGTACCGTATGGATCTGGTTACGTGGGACCCAACCCTGAATCATGGTCAGCCCGCCGCGTCCGCGTAATACCTCCGCCACCTCGGCATAGGGCGCTGCGAGGCGGAGTATCTGAATGGCATCAACCAGTTTAGTGCTGCAGTCGACGTAGCGGACTTCTTTTTCCTCACGTAGGGCAAGGCGGCCTTTATTTACTACCAGCCGACGATTGGAGAGGTCTTGCTTAAGTTTCTCCGGGTGACCCTTGAATTCAGTCGGCATCGGTACTGACCGCCAGCCGGCAGTTTCCAATAAGGTGCTGATCTCCTTGTCGGTACGGGTGCCGCGAAGACCTGTTACCACGACGTGGGCATTGTCTCCCACCTCCCGAAATACGGTCAGAAAATGCCCTCCCAGCCCTAATGCTTCACGTAAGCGCCCGAGATTAGCCCGCGGAACCATCCCCACGCGCACATCCAAGAAACGGGTATGACCCTGGAGCAATCCCAAGTCAATATCGAGGACAGCGAAGTTTTCCAATGTTTGTGAGAGGTTATCAACGAGTTTATTTTCCTCATCCAAACGTCGTCCCTGCTCTTCAATAGATGAGCACTGGCGCCAGAACTCACCCAACTCCTCATTGGTCTTGACTAGTTCTGCCTCATCCACGACCCGCGACGGGAGGGATGAAAAGGTTGCCGGGTCCAGGTTCAGATGGTGCAGAATCTTCTCCAAGCGAGAATGGGCCGTGTGATAGAGCCGTTGGTAGTCGCGCCCTGGAAATTCGGGCAGATCTTTTTCGTAGGCCAGTGTCTCCTCAGGATGCATGACTCCCGCTTCCGCTAAGGCCAATACGGCAGTCGGGGCATCGTCCTTGAGGCAGTGCAGGGTGACACGCTGCATAGGCAGGGGTTTGAACATGACCGACGGCTCTCAGGGTGAGTAAGTAGCTCAGGAAATTATTTTGTATTTACGGTCAATTTTTGTATCACACCAATAGCAGGACCCAATTGCGCCGCGCTACGAATTAATCCTTCGCCAAGCCCGAGCTGTTTTCCCTTGAGAACGGCATGGATCTGGTAAAGCTGATGCTCGCGCATCACCAGATAGGCAAAGGCACGAGCAACACTGAAGGTGGTACGTTTTAGGACGATTTCGGCCCGGCGTCTAATCTCACGTACTAATAGGTCTTCCACTTCTGTCGGCACGGTCGATTCGCCTACGATTGCGGCCAAGGCTGGAGGAATATTGCGGATCACCTCTTCGGGAGTACCGAGTTGTACTAAGGCAAGCAGTTGATTGCTGCTCAGGTACGCGCCGGTAGGGATGAGGAGATAATAGGTGTGAGCGGGCGCCAAGTCGTAGACGAAGCGGTAGCGCAATAGCCAAATCAGGTTGATGCGGTCGAGGAGTATTCCGATCAGCGGGCACAGGTGCTGCTGGTCAGTGGCAGGTAGAACTCGGACGCGCTGGTGTAGACCGGAGTAGTAGCGCTTGTCCACCACCGCGTCGAGGGCAAATAGTTCGTTACGTTCCTCAAAGATAGCTCGGGCCTGACGCGCGATGTCTTTATAAGGGGTTGCCTCCAGACGGCGCAGCATCTCGGTTGCGTCTTCGGTTTGAAGCAGATCTTCAACAGGGAGGGTGGCAAAGGGACTAACGTTGATCAGCTCGTCTCGAATCCATGCCTGAGTCTGTCCGACCATTTTGCCGCGAATGATGGCTTTAAGGTTGCCGAGTTCGTAGCGCCGTACCCAATAGATCAACAGATCACGGGCTGCCCCACCGATGGGACGTACCAGAGTTTCTACGTCTGCAAGGAACAAGTCGATGAGGCGTTGTTCCAAAATTGCCCCATACCCCTTCCCTCCCTGTGGGAAAGGATTGGAGGAGGGAGACGCTACTTCTTCTAAAAGAGGGTTGGCCAACCCTATGCGCTGGAGAAGGGTATCGCCGCTGCTGCTGCCCTCAATCAGGGCCTGGAGTGCTTCTTCCTGGAATAGGTACTGAGTGAGTACCGATACCCGGGCGTGCAGGTAGGCGTATCTTGATACGGCCGACATGGCATTATACCTGGCTGGGATCGAGAACTACCGCTACCGCCGCCTCAATGGCTTCTTCTCTACGCTCCTCGGCCAACTGTTTGAGCATCGCCAAGCGTTCTTCATAGCGCCGCCGCATCTCACCCACGGCCTGGGTGGCACGCTCCTGTGCTTTGTCGATGAAAGAAGATTGCAACTCGGGGATACGGGCAGTAAAACGCTCATTCGCTGCTTGGGCATCCGCCAGTGCCTCACGGATGATAAGTTCACGCTCGCCATCCGCCTGGTCTACCAAGTGCTGCGCCTTAACCTCCGCATCCAACAGGCGTTTTAGGATAGCCTCCATCGATGACCCCCTTCTAGTTAGGTGCCCATAGACACAATTTTGTGACTACAGAACCATAGTTAATTATTTATATACAGGGCTTGTCGGGTTCTCTATTAGTAAATTTTATAGATTTGTACAGCAGGGATGCACTTTTTAATATATCTATAATTAGATATTTCGTATATCAATATGGATATTATTCCGCAATATGTACCGCATGACAGATCCGTAGCGCCTCAACCGTAGGCCCGACATCATGGACCCGAAGAATCGTGGCGCCTTGCCAAGCAGCGATCACAGCAAGCGCCAGACTACCGTGTAAGCGGCGCTCGAGAGGTGCGTTGAGTACTGTTCCAACCATGGATTTACGCGACAGTCCTACCAAGATCGGCAGACCCAGGTCAGCCAGAATATCCAAGTGGCGTAATAGGCGTTGGTTGTGTTCGAGGCGTTTGCCGAAACCGAAACCTGGATCGATTATCAATCGTTCTCGGGAGATCCCCGTCGCCTCGCAGACACACACCCGTTCCGCCAAAAAGGCCTTTACCTCCACCACAACATCATCGTAGTGAGGATTATCCTGCATGGTGGAAGGTTCCCCTCGGAGATGCATCAGACAGATGCGGGCTGAACTGGCAGCGGCCACTTCCAATGCACCAGGAATACGCAGGGCGCGTACATCATTAAGAAAGGTCGCTCCGGCAGCGAGGGCTGCGACCATCACCTCGGGTTTGCTGGTATCCACAGAAAGGGTAACCGGGAAACGGCTACTCAGGGCCTCCAGCACCGGCACGACCCGTTCAATCTCCTGCTCGGCGG
>CAUYUB010000056.1:0-7529 GCA_963575685.1 Gammaproteobacteria bacterium
GTCGCCGTCTCCCCGTACTGGCTCTCGTACATGCCGACCGTCGGTTGCATGAGCAGGACCAACGGCAGGAACAACGTCATGGTAATCGTCGTCATGTTTTGATAATGAAATTCAGCGTGATAAAGTGCGGGTAACTGGTCCGAACACCTGACCGCATGTATTTTTTCGTGGTGAGACCGCCACCACTCGCGGAATACATATCTGAATTGAATTCGCTTGCCGCATGAACATAGAGAGATACGTTTGTTTCGCCGCTGGCCGATGTGTAAGTTTGATTGTGTGGGTGCTTGGGTGGTCTGTTCGCAACTACCGCCTCGCCATCACTGTCCCCCAACGCGTTTACGTCTCCGTTCGTGCCAAGTCCGACCGGCGCACGCCCTTGCAGATCCGGAACGTTGAAATGCGTCCCGTCCGCTGACCCAAAGGTTGTCCCGATCACAGCGAACAGCGCCGCGTAGTTAGCTCGCAACAGACTGGCTCCATCGCAGAGAAGCCAACCGGTCGGCGCCTTTGGAAATCGAAAAATTAATCACGCTCTTGTCCATCGTCGGCATGATCATCGCGTGGGGCAAGGACTTGTTGAAATTGCGCGGCGATGAATCAGTCCGGCAAAAAGAGGAGCAGGCCAAAACGCGCGCCGATCTGGTGAACGACTACGAGCGGTGTTGCAAGGAACGGGACCGGCTGGAAAAACGTTGCGACGAACTGGAAAAGAAATTGGACAAGTGCGAGAAAGGGGGAACATGAGGAGCAACATTATTCTAAGCTGAAAGGGGGTGATCCGATTCTCCCGGCCTCGGCCGGAGCATTCACGGGGAGGTAACATGCCTACGGAACAACAATTATTGCTGATCGGTTTAGTGGCCGGTATGCTCGCGCCGTTCATGGTTCAACTTTTAAAAGGGGGGCTCGGATTGAGCGGCGGGCCAGCGGTGGTGCTGACGTTCGTCGTCGCGTACGTCCTGGGCCTGGTCGTCGCGCTGGTGACCGGCGCGAAATTGCCGTCGTGGAACGGTGACCCGGTGGCGTTTTGCACAGAACTGGCGCAGGTCGCGGGCATTGCGTTCGCGCTCGCGACGGTCATTTACGAATCGTGGTTGAAACGACTCGACGGTGGTGTATTCGCCAATCGGAAACAGTGACCCGGCTAAAAACCGCGCAAGAAATAATTCGAGACAGCACGGGCAATGGGAAATTGCTCGCGGAGGGGATTGACCGCAGCTTCGACTTGTGGTGGTCGCGGTACGGTCAATTCTCCACCTGCGGGCAGGACCAGAAACAGACGGCACGGTTGGCGTGGATCATATCCTGGGTGGTAGCGGGGCGATACATGGAAGAACATCCATGAGGCAAATCGGACCGACTCATCTGGTGGTGGTATCCGATTTGCACGTCAATTCAAGCGTGGGTTTATGGCCGCCGGGGTTCAGCGTGGGAGACCCGGCAAGCGAGCTGGGACAAAACAAATTTCAAAGGTGGTTGTGGGGCCATTGGATCGAATTCTGCGAGTGGGGCAAGGGGTTCGGTCCGCATGTTGTCATCATCAACGGTGATGTGATCCAGGGCATCCATCCGAGCCGAGACATTCAACTGATGACGCTGAGCCGCACGGACATGATCGGGGCGGCGGTTGAGGTGGTGCAGCCGCTGGTCAGGGGAGCGCTGGGAATCTATGTCGTCAAGGGCACGGACTGGCACGATGGCACTTCCGGGCAGGACATGGAAGACTTTGCCAGACAGATCGGTGCGTGTGCCGATGATGGTACGGGGCAATTCAGCTATTGGGCGCTGCCATTAAAATTGGACGGCAAGCTGTTCGCCTTCTCGCATCACACGCCGGTCGCAACGGTTTATCATTCGACGCCGTTGCAGAGAGAATGGCGCGAGATCAAGGAGTTGCACGTCGATCAGGGTGCGGATGTGCCCGATTGTATCGTACACTCGCACGTACATCGGTTCTTCATGTACCTCGACAAACGGCGCCGGCCGACGGTGACGACGCCGGGCTGGCAGCTCAAGAACGCGTTTTCATATCGCAACCAACCCTTCTACCCGCCGGACATTGGCGGGATCGTGCTGCACGTGGACAGCGGGGGGGGCGATCCAATGTCAAGAAAAATTGTACCCAATCCCGAGCGCCCGGCCTATCGAGATAGCGGATCGCAGCGGGACTTTACGCTCGAAGAATTGCTCACCGAGCTCCAAAAAGGCAGCGCGGCCGACGACGGCTACACCATCGAAGAGATCATGGACAAAACGGGCAAATGCCGCGGTTGGGCCTTGACGCATATTAGGACGTTGTACCGGCGCGGACAGATCGCGACCGGATGGCGCGATGGTATGGATATGCTCAACCGGCCGCACCGCTATCCGGTGTATCGCGCGATCAAGGCGGTGTTGGAATGAAATGGCTCGCGTTCCTACTCCTGTCTATTCTCGCGATATGGTGCGCCCGGCCGCTGGACGCCGAGCCGATTCTTCCGCCCGGCTACAGTCTGACGCAGTACCCAGGCCTGCCGGTGACGGTGCTACACCTGGCGCCGACGACCACGGAACATGAGGACGTGGTGGTGTTTCTGCGGGTGCTTGGCTCGACAAGTCAGCCCACACTCGTGCTCGGCTGCGTGGATGGACAACTCGGTGGTTCTGGCTGTTTCTTCATCGGAGTGAGCAAGAGCGGAATGACAATGGCACGTGGAAAATGAGGAGGATAGCGCGGGTGATGATGCTCGCGTGAGCCGCGATGAGTGCGGCACAGGCATAGAGTAACAGCGGCAGTCGGTGCAGAATGGAAGTTCGTAGAACTTCAGCGCAGAGATGCGTGATTGCCCACTCTAAGGGCATGGCGCAGCGAGGGCGGCGCGTTACAGGACGTTGAAGCGGTAGAAGTTGAACCCGTAGATGCGCGGGGCTAACAACGGATCTTACCCGACCGCAAGGCGTTCCGTTGATCAGTCGGGAAGCATCGCGCAGTCGAGCGACCTGGCCGCCATGCCTTTGTGCACAAAACCTGCAGATAGACGGAGAACAAATTGAAATCAAAACTTGGTCCGTACGTCATTAACAAGGATGACTTGCCGCTCGAGTGGTATAGGATCGCGCAACCGCGCGTGGTGTTCAGCATGGACCATAGCCGCGAACACTGGTCCGCCGTCAAGTCTGTTTCGCCGCAGACGTTGATATTCGGGCGCTACTATTTGGAGGAAGGCGAACAACGGTTTGATAACCCGAAGGCAAACGCCGAATGGTTTGCCGATCGCATCATGCCGAATGCGAACATGATGCGCGGCGTGTACGATGGCTGGATGGCCTACAATGAGCCAGTGATAACCAATGAGACGGATGCCGCGAACCTATCGGCCTTCACATTGCGGTGGTCCGAGTTGATGCACGCGCAGGGCATCAAAACATTGGCCTATTCATTTTCGGAGGGCAGTTGCCTGTTGGAATTGTGGCCGTTTCTGACGGCGGGCGTCGCGGCATGCGACTATCTGTGTTTCCACGAATATGACGCGCCGGAAATGTGGCGGACCCAGGGCTGGCGGTGCTTGCGCTATCGGAAGGCGCTCGCGGCGTTGCCGAGCGCGTACCGTAACAAGCCGGTGGTCATTGGGGAGACGGGAATTGACGGCGGAGTGGGCGGGATAGACCAACCGCAACGGGGCTGGAAGGCATTTGGGAGCGAGCAGCACTATCTCGATTCACTCGAGTGGTACGACGACGAATTGCAGAAGGACGCAAACGTTATAGGGGCGGCGATCTTCGCGGCGACGTGGGACACGGGATTCGGCACATTCGACATTCGCGATGCCATTATGATTCGGGACTACATTGGGGAGGGGCAGCCTATCCCCCCAGAGCCGGGACCGGAACCGACTCCGGTATGTACGCTAACAGCCGACAAGGCCAAGATAAAACCTGGTGAGTCAGTGACTTTGACATATCGAGCGGAAAATGTAAGCGCGGGCTGGCTGCAAATAGATGATGGCGCGCTCATTCCCCTCGCTCCTGCCGTGGGCAGCCGTGTCGAATGGCCGCCACACACGACCACGTACACGTTGATCGCCAGGACCGCGCCGGGCGAGTTGCACGACGCGGTAACGGTCGAGGTGCTTTTCGCGCCTCCGCCGGTGGAAACGCCTGGCTACACCATTGACCCGCGCATTGCAGATAGAGTGACGGTTGAGCAGGGACAGGCCTATCGCGTTGTGGGTGTCTGGTATAATGGGCCGGAGTACATTCAATACCCCAACGTCCCGCCGGGGCACAGCGAGAGCCGCGAGCGCATCAACTCGAAAGTGCACGTGATGGATGCACAGGGCAAACCTATGCCGGGTGTGCTCGTGGTGCTCGATTGGGTAGACGAAGCCGATGCGTGGAAAACGGACGCGGGCGGTACTGTCGAGTTCGAGCTATTCGGGGAGATGGGCGCGTATACCGTCATCGTCGGCGATGCCAGGGTCATTGGGATAGGACTGCCGGGGCACAGGCACGTTCAGTACAACATCCAATTCCAAAAAACATGAAAGCAACCAATCCGACCATCACGTTTTCCGCTCCCTGCTCTTGAATAACTTGCATTTCTTGTTGACCGTCCCACTTCTGGGAATCAGGCAGTTGAGCACCTCTGTCCAGCTTCGGTCGCTGTCATGGTAAAGATGCAATTCCCAGACCGGGCAAAGGAGGCTGTTCATGCACCTGTCGCAATATTTCTCCCAATATGCTTCATCTTCCGTCGCATTCGCAAAACGTCCCATTGTTCCCCCTTTCAGCTTGCCCACGCGCGACGGACTGGAACACGCGTGGACTGTGAGAAATGTAGTGTCACCACGTCATTGTCGGTGCTCCTCCTGGTATTTGATCTCATCATGGCTTCCAGCCCCACGCCCACGTCATCGCCGTGATGGCGACGACCGGCAGCAACAGCAGCAGCACACCGATAAGATTGGTCATAGCATCCTCACATCGTCCAGACAACGCGCCACGACGGCCACGCCGCCGTGCGCTCGTACCTGCTCCATCCATTCCTCTTGCTCGCTCCGCAACCGGTCTCGACCAACCTTCACTTCGATGGAATAAAATTGGTGGTCGTGCAGCGCGAATATGTCTCCGGAACCATTCTTGCCGAACCGCACGAAACGACGCTGGTGCCTGTCATCCTCAATCGCGTAGGCCCCTGTGTTGTTGGCCCAACAGAGCCAGCCGCGCAGGGTGAGATACTGCAGGATGCACGCCTTGAGCGCATTGTGCGTGAGCGGTTTCACGGATTCTGGTTCTGCTCGTCTGACCATGTCTTTGCCGTCTCGATTGCTTGCAGAATATTGGCATGTCCGATCTTTCGACGACGGTCATACCCGTACCGATCGTTGATTCGCTCGTGTTCCTGGAAATCGACGTGTTCGTCAGTTTTCAGTTGCGCCATTTGGAATTGGAACTCGTCGGTGTATTCCGCCCCCATGATCTCCGCGATGGTTGGCACGCCGTCCCTGCTCTCCCGGTGGATCGCGCTCAGAATGCCCTGCAATCGCTCGGCGGGCAGGCGAAACGCGTACGGATGCTGCTGCGCCAGGCGCAGCAGCCGGTTGATCTCGCGACGCTGATCGCGCTCCGCGAGTTGGCGCGCGAGCTGCCCCCCCTGTGTTTTCGGTTTCCATTCGGGGTTCCGATTCGTTCGGCGCCACGGCGGTGTAATGTTTGTAGACATAACTTCTCAAAACCTTCTCATAAAAGGCGAGTGAATAATAGCGTGCCTCATTTTGCATCGTCTCGCGCGCGTATTCGTGCGCCTCCGGGATCGAGTAATCGTCCCACAATTCCTGAAATGAATCGCGCTCGCGGGCGTTCATTGGACCGAAACAGCGTTCGTATTCTGAAAATGCTTCCCCGAAATTCGTATCTGTGACTGGTTCAAAAGTTGAATTTTCAATTTCTTGCGCAACGCGTTCTAATGATGGTTCTAATGATGGTTCTAATGATGGTTCGGGTGAAATCTGGCGCGTGTTTGGCGCGCCAGATTTCGCAGGGGGCGCAGCAGTTTTCACCCCCCCCCGCGCCAGATTTCGCAGGGGGCGCAGCAGTTTTCACCCCCCCCCCGCGCTGGTTTTCGCAGGTGAAATCTTTTCACCCCCGGCAAAGTTTGACAGGTTGATAATGTAGGCGTTGCAACCGTGCGGACCTTCACCACGTGCCGTCATTAATTCCCCGGACTGCTCTAGCTTACGCAGGAGTAGTTGCACGTTGCGCCGTGTCTGGCGGGTCTTTTCGGCCAGCGTTTCTGTGCTCGGCCACGCGCCAGTGCCATCATCGTGAGCGTGATCTGCAATAGCTAACAGCAACAATAGCGCGCTGCCTTCTTGTTTCGAGTGTTCCCAAATCTCTGTCATTACCCTGATGCTCATTCGATTAACCCTATGCCGACCGCTACCTCGGTCCGACTTGATCCTCTTGCGGCTCGCGCTCGGTCTCGCATCGTTTTTCGTGCCACTTTTGACCGGCCAGGAGCACGTAGCGGACCTGGCCGCGTGTCACGCACATCGGCTCGAAGCCTTCTGCCTGCGCGACGGTGATAATCATCTTGTTGGCGACCTTTTTGATCTCGTCCAGGTCGGACTCGGTCAGCGGTGTTTTGTCGGCCATCTATGCTTCTCCGATGTGCTTCAGGCACTCACGCGACCACTGGCAACTGCGGCAATCCCCGCGCGGGTTATGAAAAGTGCGTGGGCTCAGCTCGCGGCAGCAGGGGCAATCGCAGGACTCTGGCACAGGTTCTGTCTGCGTCCAATCGCAATCAACAGGCAATCCGTCCAGATCCGTGGGTTCGGGCCAGTAGCCCGGAATGGCGAACAACCTGGTCATTCCGCTACCGCCCTGGCGTTCCAGACGCCAACGGCCACGAGGCACACGATCCTGGACACGACCCAGACCACGACCATGGCCGCGGCCACGACCACGACCCCGATCCTGCCCCCGACAGCGACCGCGACCCAGACCACGACCACGACCACAACCCCGACCACGACCACGACCCCGACCCCGACAGCGACCGCGGCCCCGACCGCGACCGTGACCGCGACCGCGACACCGATCGCGATACCGATCGCGATACCGACCGCGCCGAATCAAAGCCCACGCGCGATAGCGGCTGGTTCATGGTTTACCCCCCGACCACCACCACGACCGCGACCACGACCGCGACCCCGACCGCGACCACAACCACGACCACGACCACAACCCCGACCCCGACCGCGACCACGACCCCGACCGCGACCGCGACAAGTCAAAGCCCACGCGCGATAGCGGATGGTTCATGGTCTTATTTTTGCGAACGCGGCAGTTCGTGCGTCCACTCCGTCGCGTCCACAATCGCGCCGCGGCAAATGATAACCGGACCAACAAACGGCTCGACTTCGCTCAGCGAGCCGTTGGCCAAACAATCCGCAAAGCGGCCTGTATCGGCAATCCAGGCTGCATCTTCCAAAACCCGCTCTTGCGGATACACCGCGGCCAGGCGTCCGGTGTGGTAGTGCGTC
>CAUYUB010000057.1:0-7379 GCA_963575685.1 Gammaproteobacteria bacterium
GCCCCAATCGCTTGGCCCGGGCCGCGGTACCACGTCGTACCACATCGCGCAGCATGGAATTCATCAGATAGACATTACGGGCATCCACTACCCGTGGGGCAACCGGAAGTCCTCCGGGTCCACGGATCGGTGGACCCTCTGTTTTGGCCGCTGGCTCCGTCCCATTCTCCGCCTCTGGACACTCACGACAGACGGTGGGAGGCTCGGCGCGGAAGACCACGGTGCCGTTGTCGTCCATGATTCGTTGAACGAAGTAAGGTTTTACCCGATAGCCGCCATTGGCAAACGTGGCATAAGCGCCCGCCATTTCCAGAGGAGAGGCCACCAGGGTGCCCAATGCCAAGGTCAGGTTATGCGGCATACGGTCCCGTGAGAAACCAAAACGGGTAACGTAATCAATGGCATAGTCCACCCCAATCGCTTGGAGTAGACGAATGGAAACCAAATTGAGGGAATGAATGAGGGCCTCACGCAGCCGGGTAGGTCCGTGGTATTTACCTCCATAATTCTCGGGACGCCAGGGCGGCATCCCTGGCAGTTCAATGACCAAGGGGGCGTCGTTGAAAACGCTGGCCGGGGTGTAGCCGTGCTCCAAGCCTGCCGAATAGATAAATGGCTTAAAACTCGACCCAGGCTGGCGTTCCGCCTGCACTACACGGTTGAATTTGCTCTGCGCAAAATCGTAACCCCCTGTCAGGGCGACGATTGCACCGTCTTGGGGATTCAGCGAAACCAGCGCTCCACCCACCTCGGGGCGTTGCGACAGACGCCATTTCCCGCCTTGACTCAGATGTACCCGGATTACGTCTCCGACCCGTACCACGTCTGCGGCTTGACGCGGCGCTGAACCTCGCCCGCCGTCTGGCAAACGCCGTCGCGCCCACGAAAGGGCCTCCCAATCCAGGGTAACCAGGCCGTAACCGAGCACCTGGACCCGAGCGATTCGACCTTCTACCGCCAATACCCGCCCCACCGGTAATTCCGCCAGGGTTGCATAGACGGTAAGCGCGGAGTCCGCCTGGTTAGGTGGCGTACCAACCAAAGACCCTTCAGGACCTCGATAGCCGTGACGTTCTTCGTAGTCAAGCAGACCTTCGCGGAGAGCATTATCGGCGGCACGCTGACGGGCCGGGTCAAGGGTGGTATAGACCCGTAGACCCGCGGTGTACGCCTCTTCACCGCGGGCTGCCATCAGGTCGGCACGGACCATTTCGACCAGGTAGGGTGCATCCACTTCCACCTCAGGCCCATGAAGCCGGGCCGTCTCCGGTGACGCCATGGCCGTTTGGTAGGTTTTGGTGTCAATCTCACCGAGTGTCAGCAAGCGGTTAAGGATATAGGCACGCCGCATCTTAGCGCGGCGGGGATTGGCGATGGGATTGTCTCGGGAGGGGGCCTTGGGCAGTCCTGCAATCGTTGCCATCTGGGCAAGGTTGAGTTCCTGTACGGGCAGGCCGTAATAGATCTGCGCTGCTGCTCCTACGCCGTAGGCCCGGTTACCGAAGTAGATCTTGTTGAGATAAAGTTCGAGGATCTCTTCCTTGCTGAGTGTCCGCTCAATCCCCAGTGCCAGGAGGATCTCCCTGAGTTTGCGGCGATAGCTCTTTTCCGGGGAGAGATAAAAATTGCGCGCTACCTGCATGGTGATGGTACTGCCTCCCTGCCCTTTCTTTCCGGTCCGTAGCAGGTTCAGGCCCGCCCGCACCAGACTTTGCCAGTCCACGCCGGGATGTTCGAAAAAGCGATCATCCTCGACGGCCAGCACCGTCTGAATCAGTTGTTTAGGGATCTGCGCGAGACGGAGCGGGATGCGTCGCTTCTCCCCGATCTCGGCCATCAGCCGCCCATCCGCACTGTAGACCCGCAACGGTACCTGCAACCGCACCTCACGCAGGGTCTGCGTATCCGGGAGATCCCGTGCCACATGGGTATAGACCACTACCATCCCCACCATCGCTATTAGCGTCAGCGTTAAAGTTATGGAGAGGAGCGTACAGACCGCAGAGAGTAGGGAGTTGAGCAGGCGCAACAAAAGGGTCATGGTGAGGCAAACAGTTGTTCTAATTCATGCTTACCTGCTTCGCCACGGCGGCTATTCACGACCGTTTGATAGTTAACGGTATCAGGATCAAGCCGAACCAGTACCCCACCAACGCTGGATAGCACGAGGGATTATACAGGGCGTTACGGGGAAGGAGAGGGGAAACTATCTTGCTGAGTTAAATGAGGCTGAGGCCGGAATCGAACCGACGTCCACGGCTTTGCAGGCCGCTGCATGACCACTCTGCCACCCAGCCGGAAATACTTTGAGGGAAGCACCTGCGTTGGTGCAGACGCACGTTTGTACCAACACAGGGAGAACTACAGAAATTTTTGAGCGGGAAACGAGACTCGAACTCGCGACCCCAACCTTGGCAAGGTTGTGCTCTACCAACTGAGCTATTCCCGCAGAGGAGGGTTTCTATCTTGTAACATATCCTCTTCCCTGTCAAGCCTGTTAGCAACACCCCCGTAGACAACTCGCTTGAGGTCAAGCGAACCAAATACATACCTCCGGGAGTGGAGTGCCTCCAGTCTACATACTCGCCGTCCATCGCGCAGTAGACTACCACTTAAGCCCAATACCGTTCAATGGCTCAATGGCCACGAATGGCCGAGCCATACCAACGCTGGGTTGGTTGCCAACGCCAAGGCAACACGAGTTTTTCCTAGCAGCATCGCTGCCAGACAAACTATGGACGCTGGACACAACAAATCCACACTGGTGGAACGGATACTGCTAACACTGCGAAATTATAGACACTATCATCAATGTTCTATTCCTGGCCTGCCCCTGCCAAACTCAATCTCATGCTGCGCATCACCGGACGTCGCTCGGATGGTTACCATACCCTTCAGACCATTTTTCAATTTTTGGACTACGGTGATACGCTGCACCTACGAGTACGGGAAGATGGTATGGTGAACCGACTCACTGACCTCGCCGGGGTGGCGGCGGAACAAGATATTACCGTGCGCGCAGCGCGTCTACTCCAACGAGAGGCCGGGACTACCCTCGGGATAGACATCCGATTGGATAAGATACTGCCTCTGGGGGGTGGGCTGGGCGGGGGCAGTTCCAATGCGGCAACGGTACTGGTGGCCCTAAATCAACAGTGGGGGCTAAATCTCTCCGAGGACGAATTGGCGGGTCTTGGGCTACGGTTGGGGGCGGATGTGCCGGTCTTTGTTCGTGGCCGCGCCGCCTGGGGGGAAGGGGTGGGCGAACAACTCACCCCCATAGACCTACCTGAACCATGGTATCTGGTAGTAATCCCCGATTGCCGGGTAGCGACCGGCGATATTTTCTCCGATCCGGAATTGACACGGGATTCCTTGCCGATCACAATGCGCGCCTTTCTTGCTGGCGATGATCGTAATGATTGCGAGCGGGTGGTACGCTACCGCTACCCGGCGGTGGCGGCGGCCCTAGACTGGCTCGGTACGAATGCTCGCCTTACCGGGACCGGGGCCTGCGTCTACGCGCCCTTTACGGATGCGGCGGCAGCTGAGGCAGTTTTGGAGCGCCTCCCGTCGGAGTGGCATGGTTTTGTGGCACGAGGCCGTAACCGTTCACCTTTAACCGAGCGTTGCCCCGTTAGGTAAATTTAGGTGAAGCCGGATTTCTTCTGGGGTGTAGCCAAGCGGCAAGGCACGGGATTTTGATTCCCGCATTCCTAGGTTCGAATCCTAGCACCCCAGCCAACTATCCATCGTCATTATCTCCCCCGATATGAACGTTATTTCGCAATTTCCCGGCAGAGTGGCGGAACATGGTGTAGCCGAGAGCAAAATGACGGTTTTCTCGGGAAACGCCAATCCCCATCTCGCCCACGACCTCGTCAGTCACCTCAATATCCCACTCGGCAAAGCCACGGTCGGCCGCTTTAGCGATGGCGAGGTGATGGTGGAAATTCTGGAGAACGTCCGCGGCAAGGATGTTTTCATCGTCCAACCCACCTGTGCGCCCGCCAATGATAATTTAATGGAATTGTTGGTAATGGCGGACGCCCTGTTCCGCGCCTCGGCGACCCGTATCACCGCGGTCATCCCCTACCTTGGCTACTGCCGGCAGGATCGGCGGGTGCGTTCGGCACGGGTCCCCATCACCGCCAAGGTAGTGGCCAATATGATCGCGAGCGTGGGGGTGAATCGAGTCCTGACCGTGGACCTTCACTCAGACCAAGTCCAGGGTTTTTTCGACCTGCCGGTGGATAATGTCTACGCCTCTCCCCTCTTGCTCGGAGATATATGGCGCCACCGTTCGTCGAATCTGATTGTCGTTTCCCCCGACGTCGGCGGAGTCGTGCGTGCGCGGGCGTTGGCGAAGCGTTTGGATGATGCCGACTTGGCCATCATCGATAAACGCCGTTCGCGCCCTAACGAATCTAAGGTGATGCACATCATTGGTGATGTCGAGGGGCGTTCCTGCGTTATTGTCGATGATTTGGTGGATACTGCCGGTACCCTGTGTCAAGCGGCGCATGCCCTCAAGAAACATGGGGCGACCAAGGTAATGGCGTACTGCACCCATGCAGTGTTATCCGGTCCGGCAGTAGCGAATATTGAAAATTCCGACCTTGATGAACTGGTGGTGACCGATACCATCCCGCTCCGTTCCGAGGCCAGACGTTGCAAGCGTATCCGCGTTCTGTCCATCGCCGAGATCCTGGCCGAAGCCATGCGCCGGGTGAGTATTGAAGAGTCCGTCAGTTCTTTGTTCATGGACTGATGACGGCGCAGCACGGAATTTATTTTTAACTGACCTGATTTCTGACTTGATGGAGAAACCATGAGTACTCTCGAATTTGAACTGAATGCCGAACCGCGCAACCAACTGGGGAAGGGCGAAAACCGCCGTTTGCGGCGTGCGGGAAAGGTCCCAGCCATCGTTTATGGGGGAGGTGCCGAGCCTACGCCCATTATCCTCAACCATCACGAGGTCTTGCGCCGCCTTGAGCATGAGGCCTTTTACTCGCATATATTGAATATTCGACTGGGCGGCAAAACGGAACGGGCCATCCTCAAGGATATCCACCGTCATCCGGCCAAACCGATTGTGATGCACATGGATCTGCAGCGGGTGGATCCCACCCACAAGATCCATATCCGGGTGCCTCTGCACTTCATAAATGAAGCCATTGCCCCAGGCATCAAGGTTGGTGGTGGACGGGTCTCCCACCTCCTTACCAGCATTGAGGTGGAATGTCTGGCGGATAACCTGCCGGAGTATCTCGAAGTAGATCTTTCTAAGCTGGAAATGGGTCAGACCATCCACCTTTCCGACCTAAAATTGCCGGAGGGTGTCGCCATCCGGGGATTGGTCCATGCCGGTAAGGATGACCAGCCGGTAGTGACGATTGAAACACCACGCACTGGTGAGCCGGAAAGCACCGTGGCAGGTACCGCTGCCCCTGCGGCAAAGTCCTGATCCCCTGACGGAAGCACCGTGGCGGTACGTCTCATTGCCGGCCTGGGTAACCCTGGGCCGCGCTATGAAGATACCCGCCATAATGCGGGTTTCTGGGTAGTAGATGCCCTGGCCCGGGAAGTGGGCGCTCACTTCCGCCCCGAGGCCCGCTTTCACGGGGAGACCTGCCGCATTGCAGGACCCGGTAACGATGAATGTTGGTTGCTCAAACCAACTACCTTCATGAACCACAGTGGCCAGTCGGTAGCGGCCCTGGCCCGGTTCTACAAGCTGCCGGTATCCGAAATCCTGGTTGTCCACGATGACCTAGACCTCCCCCCCGGCACCGCCCGTCTCAAACAAGGTGGTGGTCATGGCGGCCACAACGGCCTGCGTGACATCACCGCCCACCTTGGTGCCGATTTTTTGCGCCTACGCCTTGGTATTGGTCACCCTGGAGATGCACGCAAGGTGGTGGACTATGTGCTGGATCGACCGTCACGGGCGGAGGAAGAGGCAATCCATGAGGCCATTGACGATGCCATGCGGGTTTTACCCTGGGTCCGCGCCGATGAACTCCAGAAGGCCATGAATCACCTCCATAGCCGGCGTCTTTCCAGTAAAGAGGACCACAAACTGTTAAAGGATTAAAAGATTTTTCTTTTGAGCATAAAAGAAAAATCTTTTAATCCTTTGACGGTTTATGGCCAACTAAAATTAGGCGGCACTCTCCAAGAAGAGAAGATATCTTATGGGATTTAATTGCGGAATCGTCGGCCTGCCGAATGTAGGCAAGTCCACTTTATTCAATGCCCTCACCCGCGCTGGTATTGCCGCCGAGAACTACCCGTTTTGTACCATCGACCCAAATGTGGGAGTAGTTCCCGTCCCCGATCCGCGTCTCGACCGGATCTCGGCGATTGTTCGACCGCGCCAGATCGTTCCCACTACTGTTGAATTCGTAGACATTGCCGGATTAGTCGCGGGAGCCTCCCAAGGCGAAGGGTTAGGCAACCAATTCCTTGCCCATATCCGCGAAACAGATGCCATCGCCCAGGTGGTTCGCTGCTTTGAAGACGATAACGTAGTTCACGTCGCAGGCCGGGTAGATCCTCGGTCCGATATTGAGATCATCCACACCGAATTGGCCCTGGCCGACCTTGATACGATAGAACGGGCAACCCAACGCGCCGCCAAGGCCGTCAAGGCAGCCGGTGACAAAGAAGCACGGGCACGTTTGGAGGTGTTGGAGCAGGTTCGTGATGCATTAGGCGCGGGACGTCCCGTACGGGCACTAGGGCTCTCCCCACAGGCACTTGTCCACCTGCGCGATTTTCACCTGCTCACCGCCAAACCCATGCTGTACATTGCCAATGTTGCCGAGGGCGCCTTTACTGCCAACCCCATGGTGGAAATGGTACGGGAGATGGCGGCAGCGGAGGGAGCGGTCGTCATCCCGGTGTGTGCCGCTATTGAGGCGGAGATCGCGGAATTACCCGAATCGGATCGCGCCGAATTCCTAGCGGACCTGGGACTAGACGAACCGGGACTCAACAAAGTCATTCGTACCGGCTACGGATTGCTTGGCCTTCAGACCTTTTTCACCGCAGGTCCCAAAGAAGTACGCGCTTGGACCGTACGTACGGGGGCTACCGCTCCAGAATCTGCCGGTGTCATCCACACCGATTTCGAGAAGGGTTTTATCCGCGCGGAAGTCATTTCCTACGAGGATTTTATCGCCTACAACGGCGAGCAAGGGGCCAAGGAGGTCGGCAAATGGCGTCTGGAAGGAAAGGAATACATTGTTCACGATGGCGACGTAATGCACTTCCGGTTTAACGTTTAAGCATAAAGTATCGTCTCACCGGGTATCATCGGTGGTGCCTTACCTTGACCTAACCATACGCACGGTAGAAAGTTCTTAAGATTC
>CAUYUB010000058.1:0-7305 GCA_963575685.1 Gammaproteobacteria bacterium
TACGCCGCTACGCGGCATTGACCGATCTGGTAGTTCTTTAACCGGGAGTTGCCTTGAGCCAACCACTCCTACGTTTTCTAGGTTTTTTACGTCTATGATCGGGATCAGTCCCTCCACCCTTCCGAGCACCCCATCGGTCTATATACCGAGTGGGATCAGCACGGCCCGTGGGACGGGTCAGGATACGGGAGAGACGACGCAGGTAGGGGCGCAGGGGGGGACACAGGTAGCGGATACCTGGTCACATTCTGATGGATGTTCATGCACATCATGCAGTGGGAAAGCAACGACGAACAGCCCGACGGGCCAGGAGACAAAGGATCCCTCATCGAGTCCTTCTTCCAGCGGGAAAACAACCGACAAGCGGACGGGACAAGATCCGAATGATGATGCAGTTCAAAAGCTTAAAAGTCGGGATAGAGAGGTACGCGCCCATGAAGCGGCCCATCTGGCAGCAGCAGGTGGATTCGCCTTGGGAGGACCTCACTTTACCTACCAACGTGGACCCGATGGCCAACTCTACGCCATTGGCGGTTCAGTCAATATTGATGTAAGTCCAGTCTCGGGAGACCCCAAGGCGACGGAGAATAAGGCACGGATTATTCGTTCCGCCGCCCTGGCACCGAACGAACCTTCCGGTCAAGACCAAGCAGTAGCCGCCGCCGCAACGCAGATGGCCCAGAAGGCCGAGAAAGAAATCTCTCAACAACAAAATGGGACTGGAACGGAGGGTAAGGGAACAAATAGTGATAAGACAAAAGTGGGCAAAACCGGACAGAACCCTTCCACTAACTCCACGCAGAAGCCAACCTCGGCAGCAGTTTCATCCTCAACTTCATCGTCACCAACGAACAACAATGGAACATTGCCCTACGGCTCCAATGAAATAATGACTTCGACCGCAGGCCAACGTTTACAGACGGCATTGATAGCAACCAGAAACGTTTCATCGGCTAAAGCATTGAATGTCTATGCCTGAAATCTATTAAATTTAATGTTTCCCCAAATAAAAAAGGCGACCCTCACGGGCCGCCTTTTTTATTCCTTTCCCATGGCCTTATCCGTCATCCATTCATCGTACCTACCATCAGCCGAGCAACGGCACAATAAGCAGGGCAACGATGTTGATGATCTTGATGAGGGGGTTGATAGCAGGACCAGCGGTATCCTTGTAGGGGTCGCCGACGGTATCACCGGTAACCGCCGCCTTGTGGGCTTCCGAACCCTTACCACCGAAATGGCCGTTTTCAATGTACTTCTTGGCATTGTCCCAGGCACCGCCGCCGGTGGTCATGGAAATGGCCACGAACAGCCCGGTCACGATGGTGCCCACCAGCACACCACCCAACGCCTTGGAACCAGCACCACCGCCCATCATCCAATTCATCATCACCAGTACCACAAGGGGCACGACCACCGGCAGGAGAGAAGGTATCATCATCTCCTTAATCGCCGCACGGGTCAGCATATCCACG
The DNA here is from genome assembly GCA_963575685.1 of Gammaproteobacteria bacterium. GTDB lineage: Bacteria > Pseudomonadota > Gammaproteobacteria > CAIRSR01 > CAIRSR01 > CAUYTW01. Next base: position 1,476 of record CAUYUB010000058.1, read on the forward strand.
GCACGGGAGTAGTCGGGCTTAGCCTTGCCTTCCATGATGCCCGGGATCTCGCGGAACTGACGACGCACCTCGATCACCACTGAACCCGCAGCACGACCCACCGCCTCCATCGCCATGGCGCCGAACAGGTAAGGCACCAAACCGCCGATGAACAACCCAATGATGACCGCCGGATCAGAGAGGTCAAAGAGGGTCGGCTTATGGACGACGCCCTCCAGGGCATGGGTATAGTCGGCGAACAGCACCAACGCGGCCAACCCAGCAGAACCAATGGCATAACCCTTGGTCACGGCCTTGGTGGTATTGCCCACGGCATCCAACGGATCGGTAACTTCACGCACTTCCTTGGGCAGTTCGGCCATCTCGGCGATTCCGCCGGCATTGTCGGTAATAGGACCATAGGCATCCAGGGCCACTACCATACCGGTCATGGAGAGCATCGAAGTGGCCGCTATGGCAATACCGTAGAGGCCGGCCAGCTCGAAGGAACCCCAAATGCTCAGACAGATGACCAACACCGGTAGGGCGGTAGACTTCATCGATACACCAAGACCGGCGATGACGTTGGTACCGTGACCAGTAGTAGAGGCCTCGGCAATATGACGTACCGGCGAGTACTCAGTAGCGGTGTAGTACTCGGTGATTACGATAATAACCGCGGTAAGCGCCAATCCAATCAGAGCAGCACCGTAGAGATGGCTCCAGGTATAGCCCTCGATACCTTTCATCATGGTCATGGTGACCGGCAGGAAGGCAACCGCAGCAATAACTCCGGAAACAATCACGCCCTTGTACAGGGCACTCATGATCTTCTTGCCCTCTTCATATTTGACGAAGAAGGTACCAATCACGGAAGCAATGATGGAAACACCACCCAATACCAGCGGATAGGTGATGGCAGTATCACCGGCATTCTTGAGTAGCAGAGAGCCCAGGAGCATGGTGGCGATGGTAGTCACCGCATAGGTCTCAAATAGGTCGGCAGCCATACCGGCACAGTCGCCTACATTGTCGCCTACGTTGTCGGCAATCACCGCAGGATTACGGGGGTCATCCTCGGGAATACCCGCTTCTACTTTACCCACCAGGTCGGCACCTACATCCGCACCCTTGGTGAAAATACCGCCACCAAGACGGGCGAAGATGGAGATCAAAGAACCGCCAAAGCCCAGACCGACCAAGGCATGGACCGCTTCGAGCGAAGGCAGGCCGAAAATATGCACCAACACAGCGTAGTAACCTGCTACCCCGAGTAAGCCCAAACCTACCACCAGCAACCCGGTAATGGCACCACCACGAAAGGCCACCTGCAGAGCGGCATCAATTCCACCCCGAGCTGCCTCAGCAGTACGCACATTGGCCCGGACCGAGATATTCATCCCGATAAAGCCGGTAAGACCCGACAGAACCGCACCGATAGCAAAACCAATCGCCGTCGGCCAGCGCAGGAATACAAAGATAGCGACGAACAACACCACACCAGCCATGGCGATAGTGGTGTACTGCCGCTTCAGATAGGCTTGCGCCCCTTCCTGGATCGCTGCCGCGATTTCCTGCATCCGGGCATTGCCTGCCGGCAGACCCAGGATCCATTGCCGCGAATAGAGCCCATAGCCGATGGCGACTAGAGCACAGAGTAATGCAAAGACCAAACTCATTGCTAACCTCCCCTCAAGGGTTGTATCCAACCAATTACCGAAGATGGACCTGGCTGATCAGGGCTCATCTCGGAACCTACATCACACAAGCCAGTACTTCAGGTGTGACCGTTTTTACCTAAAAGAACTTTAAGGACATAACTTTATTTATTTAAACAACAGTTCATCACATATTATAAAAATACATATAATAAAGTGGGTTCCTACTTCACATGAAACGTCGGTAACTTCTTAGGGACGGCAACATTTGCCAATCGTATATAAAGTGGTAGGCCGTTTCCGTAAGGTGGATAATCCTCACCCAGGATCAGAGGCAGCAGATAATTCCGACAGGCCTCGGTAATACCAAAACCATCCGGGGTAATAAAATCGGCGGGCATCTTTTTCTCGACATTGGCCACTTCGGCCAGCGGCGCCTTGCCTATTTCCCAACGGTAGGGATCATCGGAGAGTCGCACCACAGTAGGCATGACGGCATTATGGCCGGCGATGGCAAATTCTACCGCGGCCTGACCTACCGCATAGGCTTGCTCCACATCGGTCAGGGAGGCCAAATGACGGGCCGCGCGCTGAAGATAGTCCGCCACCGCCCAGTGATACTTGTGTCCGAGACGTTCCTTGATTAGCGCCGCAATTACTGGTCCTACCCCACCGAGTTGGGCGTGACCGAAAGCATCTTTGCCTCCTGCTTCCGCTAAAAATCCACCCTCGGCATTGCGCACCCCTTCGGAGACCACGACCGTACAGTAGCCATAGTGGGTAACTTTGGTCTGGACCAGCTCCAAAAATCGTTTCTCGTCAAAGGGCACTTCCGGAAACAGGATGACGATGGGAATCTCGGTATCCGGGCTAGAAGCAAGTCCCCCTGCGGCAGCAATCCAGCCAGCGTGGCGTCCCATTACTTCAATGACAAAAACCTTGGTTGAAGTTTTTGCCATAGAAGCCACATCGAAAGAGGCCTCACGGGTAGAAACCGCGATGTACTTCGCCACCGAACCAAACCCCGGACAGTTATCAGTGATGGGCAGATCATTGTCTACGGTTTTGGGAACATGAATGGCCTGGATCGGAAAGCCCATGGTTTCGGAGAGTTGGGAGACCTTGTGACAAGTATCTGCAGAGTCACCCCCACCGTTGTAAAAAAAGTAACCGATATTGTGTGCCCTGAAAACTTCGATGAGGCGCTCGTATTCGGCCTTGTTTTTATCCAACCCTTTAAGTTTGTAGCGGCAGGAGCCAAAAGCACCGGAAGGGGTATGGCGCAATGCTGCAATGGCGGCATCGGATTCGGCACTGGTATCAATCAGGTCTTCGGTTAAAGCGCCGATGATGCCGTTGCGTCCAGCATAGACCTTACCAATTTTATCCGGGTGGTTGCGAGCAGTCTCAATAACGCCGCAGGCGGAAGCATTGATGACGGCGGTGACACCACCGGATTGGGCATAGAAAGCGTTTTTGGGCATAGGCTTTATTCCCTGATTAGGCGGTTCGTGCAATTCAGGCAATAGTGGAAAGGGAGGTAACCATCTTGAGATGGCGGTATGGAACAAAGCCGATCTTCCACGGACGGGAAGTTGTGGGTCACAGTTCTTCGCCTTTGGATTCGTGGTCTGCTTGGACCTGCAAGAGATGGGTTACACAGGTCTTGAGGTCATTGTACTCGGGGACACCAGTTCCATATTGGGTACGGACTCGGTAGAAGAACAAACTTCGAAAACGCTCGACACCAGTCTTACAGATCAAAAAACTGGCGTTACGTCCTTCCCAATAAACTCCGGAACAAGAAGTAAGCTCTTGATCTTCTGGGTATAACCGCAACTCAGTAGTTACCTGTTGAACTTCCGTCGGAGACCCATAGCGCCGATCGACAGTCTCCTGAATGAGTTGCAGTTCGGCATCGCTAAAGTCGAGTGTCTGGCTCATGAATTACTGTCGGGTCAATCAAGTGGGAGCAATGAGGAGGCGGTAATCTACCCTATGGATACGGGATTGACCAGCACTCAAAAGGGGGTTGATAACCTCTACCATCCGGGGTCGAAAGCTGTGGATAAGGTAAGGAGCTTTCTACCCTTTTTTCTACCCGCCAAGTTGTCCACAGGTTTCGCGCCCTCATCCGGGAGCTTTAGTCACAGCGTTTATTAAACAAAAACGTTATTGTTTACAATGAGTTGTATCCTTACTCACAGATTTTGCGATCCCTTATTTAAGCAGTAATCTTGAGATCTTTAAATTATTTATTAAATCTGTCGGTCGTTCGGCACGCAAATATTCCCATTAATATTTAGTGAGTGTTACAACACAAACAAACCTTTTTTAAATTGTATTATTATTTCGTCGATACAAAAAGTTCTTGTGGATAACTACGCCTCACTATGTTGGCTAGGCTGTGGACAGTTTTTGGTTTCTTGACCTTTTTTGTTACAGCTTAAGTTATCCACAGTTTCCGCGTCCTTCTCACGGAAGTTTGTTAACACCGTTACTTTTCTAAAAAAATTTTCCACATCAAACAGTTATAAACTTACCCACAGATTCGACGATCCCCTATTAGTGCAGTAATCTTGAGATCTTTAAATACTTTATTAAAGCTGGCAGCCTTACCTCCGTGAAACGCCGCGAGCGTGTCTATAACGTAACGTTATGTATTTTAAAAATTTTTTAGGTACCCTGCGAAAAACAATCGGTTGTAAAGGTATACACCGCCTTTCCCAACTACTCCAATCTCGATATATACTTGCCTTCTTTTTAATTTCTATGGGGTTAGCCACGTGTTTAGTAGGCAAACAACGATTGAGAACTTCGACTCGGAGCTATGGAACGCCCTCCAACAGGAGGCCCAGCGCCAAGAAGAGCACATCGAACTGATCGCCTCGGAAAACTATGCAAGTCCGCGGGTATTGGCCGCCCAAGGTTCAGTGTTGACCAATAAGTATGCCGAAGGCTATCCGGGCAAGCGTTACTACGGCGGCTGCGAGTATGTGGATATCGCCGAACGCCTTGCCATAGAACGCGCGAAGCAGCTCTTTGGTGCCGCCTACGTCAACGTCCAACCCCACTCCGGCTCCCAGGCCAATGCAGCCGCCTACATGGCACTGATCAACCCAGGCGATACCATTCTAGGCATGGCACTGGATTCCGGTGGTCATCTCACCCATGGAGCAAAGCCTAATTTTTCAGGGCGTATCTACAAGGCAATCCAATACGGTGTGCGCCCGGAAGACGGAATCATCGACTATGACCAGGTCGAACGTTTAGCCAATGAACATCGGCCCAAACTGATTGTGGCGGGTTTTTCCGCCTACTCCCGGTGGGTAGATTGGCAACGTTTTCGGAAAATCGCAGACGAGGTAGGGGCTTACCTATTGGTAGATATGGCCCATGTGGCAGGTTTGGTGGCCGCAGGGCTCTATCCAAGTCCGGTAGATATTGCCGACGTGACCACCACTACCACTCACAAGACCTTGCGTGGTCCGCGTGGCGGTATGATCCTCGCCAAGGCGAATCCTGACCTCGAAAAGCGACTCTCTTCCCTGGTCTTCCCTGGAACCCAGGGAGGACCATTGATGCACGTCATCGCTGCCAAGGCAGTGGCCTTCAAGGAAGCACTGGAACCCGGATTTCGGGACTATCAGGCCCAAGTCATCGCGAATGCCCGAACGATGGCAGCAACCCTCATCGAACGTGGCTATCAGATAATTTCGGGAGGTACCGACAACCATCTGTTTTTGGTAGACCTCATCCGCCACGGTCTCACCGGCAAGGCAGCCGATGCTGCTCTGGGGGCGGCCTACATTACGGTCAACAAGAATGCTGTACCCAATGATCCTCAATCTCCCTTTGTGACCAGCGGCATCCGCATTGGTACCCCAGCGATGACCACGCGCGGTTTCGGTGAGCAAGAAGCACGCACCCTAGCCGGTTGGATTGCCGATCTTCTGGATGATATAAACAACAAGACCCTCCAAAAGCAGGTCAGGGCCAAGGTCCTTGAACTCTGCGCGCATTTTCCCGTATACGAGCACTGACCATTCGTTATGCGCTGCCCCTTTTGTCTGGCACCCGATACCCGAGTCATCGATTCCCGTTTGAGCGGAGAGGGTGATCAGGTGCGCCGGCGTCGGGAGTGTGCAAAATGCGAAGAACGTTTCACTACGTTTGAAAGTGCAGAATTGGTA
>CAUYUB010000059.1:0-7233 GCA_963575685.1 Gammaproteobacteria bacterium
GCCTCGGCAAGCTGGCGGGCGTGTTCGATCATCCCTTCGCGACCATCGGGAGAAATAATGGCCAGGGTTACACCTTCGACTTCATCCGTCCGGTTGTGATGGGAAAAGGACATGGCCCCCGGATGGAAGGCAGTGATCTGGTTGTCGTCTTGGTCGGTGGTAATAAACGCCTGGGCCGTATACGTGTGTTCGATCACCTTGATATGACGGCGATCAATCCCGCAACGGTCCATCCACTCGGCGTAGGGTCCAAAGTCCTCTCCCACGGTTGCCATCGGTAGCGCCTCCCACCGAGCAATTGAGGTTATAGGCAATATTGCCCGCACAGCCGCCATATTCGCGGCGCAGATCCGGGACCAGGAAGGAGACGTTAAGGATATGGACCTGCTCCGGTAGAATATGATTTTTGAACCGGTCGTGAAACACCATGATGGTGTCGTAGGCAATGGAACCACAAATCAAGGCAGACATGAATTTTTTATTCCTTTGAAGGACTGTCGTAGATTTTTTTGACGTTAAATTTTTTGTGGCCGCCACGCGAATCCAGCTCGCGTGCTGCTTCGACATCGTCTAAACGCCGAACCGGAAGATGATGGGGCGAAGTATTGAGACAGCTCAGGATTGACGCGCGCTTCCTCAAGGATAACCTTCATAGCGGCCACGAAAGCGTCCAGTTCTTCCTTGGTCTCGGTTTCGGTCGGCTCGATGAGCAGGCACTCAGGCACCAGTAACGGAAAATAGGTAGTGGGAGCATGAAAGCCATGGTCAAGCAGACGCTTGGCAAAATCCATGGCGTTGGTATGAAATTCAGTAGTTTCACGACGCAGGGTCAAGGCCAATTCTGGCTGGCGCGCCGCGTCGGAAAACCAGCTCGAAACCGCTGCCGCCAAGCGTACCAACAGATAGTTGGCATTAAGCGTGGCATATTCCGCTACTCGCTCCATCCCCTCGCGTCCCAACATCCGTATATAAGCATAAGCCCGCAGCAGGATGCCGGCATTTCCGGCATGAGCGGATAAACGACCAATGGTGCGTGGACGATCATTTTCGGTTAACCAGCGATAGTGGCTACCGTCGTAATCACCATGGGTACTGGCAGGAACTCGGCCAGTCGCTCACCGCCGCCACCGGACCCGCACCTGGACCGCCACCGCCGTGAGGGGTGGAAAAAGTCTTGTGGAGGTTGATGTGCATCACATCAAAACCCATCTCTCCTGGTTTTACCTTACCGAGGATGGCATTGAGGTTGGCACCGTCATAGAACAGGAGCCCTCCGGCGCGGTGGACGATTTTGGCGATGTCTTGGATGCGTCTTTCAAACACCCCAAGTGTGGAGGGGTTGGTAAGCATGATCCCCGCCGTTTTCGGGCCAACTGCCTGTTCCAATGCAGCCAGATCGACATCTCCCTGGCGGTCGGTGGGAATTTCACGCACCGTAAAACCGCACATGGCGGCAGTAGCGGGGTTGGTACCGTGAGCAGCGTCGGGGACCAAGATCTCGGTACGCTCGGTGTCACCCCGAGATCGATGATAGGCCCGGATCATGGCCACGCCTGCCAGCTCTCCCTGGGCTCCCGCCATGGGAGTGAGTGAGACTTCCCTCATCCCCGTTACCTCCTGCAAGACCTTTTGGAGATCGTACAGGCAGGCCATAAACCCCTGGCCCAGCGAGTCATGCCCGTGGGGATGGCGCGCCAGGAAGCCGGGCAATAAGGCTGCTGCATTCGCACCCCGCGGGTTGTACTTCATGGTGCAGGAACCGAGCGGATAAAACTGGGTATCAATGGAAAAGTTGCGCTGAGACAGTCGGGTATAGTGGCGTACCGTCTGGAGTTCGGAAACCTCGGGCAGTGACGGACGGCTGGTACGCCGCAATCCTGCGGGAATATCGTCGTTGGACGATATGGCCGGGGCTTGGGCGGGATTAGTGCGACCAGGGCGGGACTGTTCAAAGATCAACATGATATTACGCTCTCCTCACTATAGTAGCTTAACGATGGCGGCCACGGCTCCCACTGCGGCGACCAGAAAAGCCCCCAGCTTAATGGTCAAACGCCACTCCAGGGACTGTATATCTTTTCCCATAGAGAAACGTAGCATTTCGATGCGTTGGTTGGTTTCGGCGATATCCCGCTTTAGCTCAGTACGGACCGTGCCGATTTCTTGGTGGAGCGAATTTATATCGTTTTTTGCTTCAGCACGGAGAGTATCGATTTCTTGGTGGAGCGAATTTATATCGTTTTTTGCTTCAGCACGGAAAGTATCGATTTCATGGTGGAGCGAATTTATATCGTTTTTTACTTCAGCACGGAGAGTATTGATGTCGTCCTTTACTTCAGTGCGCACGTCGGCGATGTCTCTCCTGATATCGTCCCCTTGCTGAAACAGGTCATTCTTGGTGGCAAGCTCCAGTTCCCCGGCGGCATCTCGGAGCGCTTCAGTGATGGCCTCCGCCTGTGTTTCCGGAAATTCGGTTTGTTTGAGGCGACGGGCAAATTTTAAGGTATCAAAGGCAACAACGGACATTGGCTTCTCCTTGCGTGATTATCAACGCGATGCGGCATGACTTGCCTACACCGCAGTAATGAGTCGCGATAACGCCTCGCGTTTCTTCGGGTCTTCATCCACGAAACGTAGCGTGAGGCGCATAAAACGGGCTTCACTGCGAGATTCCACCGCCTCAATGGCATTTACAACGGCATTGATATCCTTCACCTGAATGGCAGGGGAATCGAGGGCCAGCGCGAATACGACTTGGTCCATGACCGCCGGGCAGCCCTCTTCCTGCGGTATGACCGTCGTAGCCCCGTTGAGATCCAGCCGCTGGACAAGGCAACGTACGGCGCGTCCGCCATAACGAAGCTGGGCGGTAACCCGAGACAAGAGATTGCGTCCCCGGTCGTTTCTAACCTCTTTAGTCTCTTTGACCTCTACCTCCTTGGCCTCTTTGACTTCTTTAGCCTCCTTTGCTTCCTTCCGATAAGCGCCGGTGAGGATGGCTACGGACTCGGGAACAGGGGCGGCGGGTTTGGCCTCTTTGGCATCCTTCCGATACGCACCGTGATATCGACGGAATCGGAAGGGGAAGGCGGAGGGCCAACGATTTCGACCGGAGTTGTTTTACCACGGCGCGCCATGGCCTCGCGATCTTCCCGAGTAGCGTATCAATGCTGACCATTGACTACATAGCCATCAATGCCGGAACGTAGAGCAGTAACAACGTGATTCTTCTCGCTCGGCTGGTTATTGGCGGTAGATCGAAAACGGTCGTCACTGGTACCAAGCGAGAGGTCGTGTCCCCACCTCGGGCATCTCCCAGTCACATAGTATCTGGTCCACGGGCGTGGTTGTCAGGATATCCTGGGCATGGCGGCCGTTGACGGCATCCAGGACCACCGCATGGGGAAGGGCCGAAGTGAGCCCGCGGCGCACGAATTCACGGATGAAGTTGGCGTCATCGACTACAAGCACGTTGAGCTTCGCCATTAGGTACACCTCGGGTCAAATATGGGAATTCTGTTCACATCAGCACCACATCAAACTGCTCCTGGGTATGAAAAGATTCTACCTGGAGTTTGATCGGCTTGCCGATAAAAGCCGCCAGCTCGGCCAAGCTGGAGGACTCATCATCCAGCAGTAGGTCTACCACCTCTTGAGAGGCGAGGACAAGAAATTGTTCGGGGTCGAATTGACGCGCCTCACGGATGATCTCACGGAAGATCTCGTAGGCTACGGTCTCGACTGCCTTGATGAAACCCCGACCGTGACAAACAGGACAAGGCTCGCAAAGGATATGGGCGAGGCTCTCCCGGGTACGTTTGCGGGTCATCTCCACCAGCCCCAAGGCGGACACATCACCTACGTGGCTCTTGGCGTGGTCGCGTTCCAGCGCTTTCTCCAGCGCGCGCAGGACTTGGCGCTTATGCTCCTCTTCGAGCATGTCGATGAAATCGATGATGATGATTCCGCCAAGGTTACGCAACCGGAGTTGGCGGGCGATGGTCACTGCCGCCTCCAGATTGGTCTTGAAGATGGTCTCTTCAAGATTGCGATGTCCGACAAAGGCCCCAGTGTTGACGTCGATGGTGGTCATGGCCTCGGTCTGGTCGATGACCAAGTGCCCTCCCGATTTGAGTTGGACCTTGCGTTCCAGGGCCTTTTGGATCTCGTCCTCCACCCCGTAAAGGTCAAAGAGGGGATACTTCCCGGTGTAGTGCTCAATGTGCCCGACGATTTCGGGTATCAACTGCTCCGCGAAGCTACATACCCGCAGGTAGGTCTCCCTGGAGTCGATGCGCACCTTTTCGACCACCCCTCCGCCAAGGTCGCGCAGACAGCGCATCATCAACGGCAGATCTTCGTAGAGGATAGTCTTTACGGGCGCGCTATGGGCAGTCTCGCGAATCGAAGCCCAGAGCCGGTGCAGGAATTCCAGGTCGTCGGACAGGGCTTTATCGCTCACCCCCTCGGCGGCGGTACGCACAATGACCCCCCCTTCGCCACGCCCAACGGTATGCACTATCTCTCGTAACCGGGTACGCTCAGCCTCACTCTCGATACGCTGCGATATCCCCACGTAATCCATTCCGGGGATGAACACCAGATAGCGCGAAGGGAGAGAGAGGTGAGTGGTAAGACGCGCGCCTTTGGTTCCCAGCGGATCCTTGACCACCTGGACCAGGATCTCCTGGCCCTCGCAACACAACGCAGAGATCCCCTCTTCCTGACGACGTTCACCGTCCGGTTCATCGCCAAGGGGGAGTTGAATATCCGAGGCATGGAGGAAGGCAGCACGATCTAGGCCGATGTCCACGAAGGCCGCCTGCATCCCAGGAAGAACGCGGGAGACGCGTCCCTTATAGATATTTCCCACCAGTCCCCGCTTGCTCGCGCGCTCTATAAACAATTCTTGGAGTACACCACTCTCGACTATCGCGACGCGGGTCTCCCGGGGAGTGACGTTGATCAGGATCTCCTCACTACTCATTCCAGCTTCCTTAACTCTTCAGTGTGTGACACGGTTTAAAACATCTACCCCGAACTCTCTGAGGAGGAGGGCAGTCTCGTATAGGGGCAGGCCCATTACCCCCGAATAGCTTCCCACCAAGTGGGCGATGAAAATCGCTCCTAGACCTTGGATGGCGTAACCGCCGGCCTTGTCGACCCCTTCGCCGGTAGCAAGATAGGCATGACGTTCGGCATCCGTGGTAGGGCGGAAGGTAACGTAGCTTATCGCCAGACGTACCGCTTCCCGTCCTCCCGGTCCGACCATTGCTACGGCGCTGTAGACCTCATGGGTTCGTCCGGAGAGTCGTTCCAGCATGGCCAGCGCCTGCGCCGGATCGGCTGGTTTGCCGAGGACCTTGCCGTCCACCACTACGTCGGTATCCGCCCCCAGCACCAAGACCGCATCATCGGAGGCGGCACCCGCTCGAGCCTTGGCCAAAGCGATACGTTGGGCATATGCAGCGGGAGTCTCGTCCGACGCGCACACTTCAGGCACGACAACGGGGACCACGGAGAAGGACACGCCGATCTGCGCCAAAAGCTGGCGTCGACGGGGCGAGGTGGAGGCGAGACGGAGGGGTAGGGTCTCGGACCCAGGGGACGCCATGAACATCTCCAGGGTAGGGGGACGTTGAAAGGTAGCGGTCGGGGTAACGGCAACGAAGGCGTGATGATAACAGTGCCCCGGCTGGACGAGGAACCGGTGAATGAACCAACGCATCGTGTCTTCCGTAAGTTGACCTCTGGCCCCGCTGGCACCCATGCTCCAGCGTTAGAGCCAGAAGAGCGGGCCAATTGTTTCCGAAATCCGAAATTAAAATGGCTCTATATGTTCCACCACCAGCTGGGGATTACGCGTATCACGGTATTGGTTTATATCCAGACGATAGACCAAGTGTAGACGACCCCCTGGGGTAGGAGAGAAGTGCTCAGCGCTATTGAAGGCAATGGCATCCAGGGGTGTAGAGCCTTCGATTGGACAGACCCGTAGTTTAAGGTGGCGTTCCCCCACTACGCGACTACTCAAACACTGGAAGACCCCATCGAAGATTGGTTCCGGAAAACCCTGACCCCAAGGCCCACCGGTACGTAGGAGTTCGGCCAATTCCAGCCCGAGATCGGTGGGAGCGAGCGCACCGTCGGAGAGGATTACCCCACAGAGGTCTTCAGGAGTAATACGGCGACGGACTTCCGAATCGAAGGCAGTGGCAAAGGCTTCAAAGTTTTCCTGGGGCAAGGCCAAGCCCGCCGCCATGGCATGGCCACCAAAACGGCTGAGTAGATTCGGATGACGGGCTGCGATTGCTTCCAAGGTATCACGGGCATGTAGTCCGGGGATGCTGCGCGCCGATCCTCGTAGCTCTCCTTCTGCTCCTGGGGCAAAGGCGATGACCGGCCGGTTGAGCCGGTCCTTGAGGCGGGCGGCGAGAATGCCGACCACCCCGGGATGCCAGGTCTCATCGTAGAGGGCAAGCCCCCAGGGCAGTTCCGCCCCTTCTTCCAGGTTGATGCGCTCCAACCCTTCCAGGGCTTGGTCCTGCATCTCCGCCTCAATGGCGCGCCGTTCGCGGTTCAATGCGTCGAGTCGCGCGGCTAACGCGCGGGCTTGGGTGGCATCATCAGTGAGCAAGCATTCGACGCCGAGGGTCATGTCTTCAAGGCGTCCAGCCGCATTGAGTCGCGGCCCTACGAAAAAACCCAGATCCGTCGTACCGGCCCGTTCGGGGGTACGTCCCGCCACCGCCAACAGCGCCACGATCCCGGCACAGGCCGCCCCCGTGCGGATACGCGCCAATCCCTGAGCCACCAAGATTCGGTTGTTATGGTCCAACGGCACCACATCCGCCACTGTCCCCAAGGCCACCAGGTCGAGCAAAACACCCAAATTGGGATCGGCGCGGGTAGGTCCGAACCAGCCCCGTTTACGTAGGTGCGCGCGGAGCGCAAGCATCACGTAAAAAATGACCCCGACCCCAGCCGGACACTTGCTGGGAAAATCATTTCCGGGACAGTTAGGGTTGACGATGGCATCTGCGGCCGGCAATTCCAGGCCCGGCAGATGGTGATCGGTGATTAATACCTGCATCCCCAGCGCCCGAGCCGCGGCTACCCCCTCAATGCTGGAGATGCCGTTGTCCACCGTGACCAGTAGGTCCGGAGAAAGGGTGGCGGCGACCGTCACAATGGCAGGGGTAAGTCCGTAGCCGTGGATAATGCGATTCGGTA
>CAUYUB010000060.1:0-7124 GCA_963575685.1 Gammaproteobacteria bacterium
TAATTATATGGCAATAGGATCAGATGGGCTATATAAGGACTGTTCAACAGCAGCAATCGCTGTAAGTTCATCGGCGGACGAAGTTCTATCTACGAATACGATTTATCGTATCAATGAACTAATGGGAGAGACGGTATGGATTGCAACGCGGCTTACCGATGCGGGCGCTAACTTGCAGTGAGATTATAAGTTGGCTATCGGTGGTAATGAGGTTCGAATAGGGTATAAAAACTACACCGCCGATGCTACGCAGCGCATGTTCTTTCTCGGGCCGTTATACATTCCGAGTAGAGCTGCATTCCCTGATCGCATCGTCAAGAACAAGAATTTGACGGCTACTGGTACACTTTACGCGCAACGGTCAACAGGAGGCGCGTCAAACGTAGAAATTGATTATGTCAATATCATGCTTCCAAATTTGGTAATTCTAAAGCGCACGGGAGCGGGATCAGTTGCAGGGACACCATATATCAACTACTATGATGGCGAGGGCGCTAACCTGTACGATGACACCACGATTGAGGAGTATTTGCGCATAATTGGGGGAAGATTGAAACTAGATCCGATGCGCATGAACTGGATTAACTGGCAACCAGGCGCGAACGGCAGCGCTAACGCATCCACTCAAACGCTGGCATTCCGCATGATTATAACCCCCAGGTGGGCGCTATGAGCCTGAGCCTCGAAGTCTACTCCAGCGGGTCAACGTTGCTACTGCCAGACGATTACCGCAACGCAACCCAGATCACCTATGACGGGTTCTACCCTGGAGGATTATTCGGACAGGCGACATTCTTTGTACCCCGCGAACCGGCGCGAATGGGACTTATCCGGCCTGGGATGCGCGTCAAGATACGCAGCGGGAATGTAACCACATGGGAGGGCTATGTTTCGGCGCGGGAACTGATAACAGAGGAGATCGGAAGCGGGATCAAGTACACCTGCCTTGGCGCATGGGGGTATATCCTGGATGGGACGCTCATCAATAAGCCGTGGGCGGAAACTAGGATTAGTGAGGACGTGTGGCTCGAACCAATCGTAGCATATAACGCGAATGATTTATCCCTAAAGAAATTGGCATCCGTAGACAGACAGAATCGGTTGAGAATAAATCCATCCAGCGCCCGTGATGCAGCCGGAACTGAGATAGGATGGAGGCCAAATGATTATTATAGATTACAAGCAATTGCCCCAACCGGGCAGACGTGGAAGCGAATAGGATTCTCTTACAATATGCAAGAGGCGACATTCGCTTGCAGCCTTGGAATATACAATACATCGTCATCGACGATAGAATTGAATATTACCGCCAGCGCGACCAGCACAACGGATATTACATTAGCAACGCCGACGCAAGAACTTTGGTTCTATTTCCAAAACGCGAGCGCATCGACTGAGATTATGCCGTCTGATGATACCGTGTTTGGTGAAATAAGTGACGTAACACTCTACACCGAAACGGGCGCAATTAATAGCACCGAGATTGGCAAGGACATTATCGGCATGGTAACGGCGTGCAGCTCCGCTGAAACGGGGATCGGGTCGAACACTTTCTCCCTCGTCCCATTTGTGGCCGAAAACATTACCGCCGCGCAAGTGTTGATGAACGCCGCAAGTTATGGGGATAGCAGTTTCAATTCGTGGGCGTTTTATATCCGCGAGAGTGACTTATCTCCAGACGATAAGCCAATCCTGTACTACGCACAACAGCCCGCCCTGACAAGCGCGGAATACTATATCCGGCTGGAGGATCAAAACTTGCAAGCGCCGGTTAGCCTGGTACAAGACACAGCCGAAGTACGAAATTACATAATCATTAGGTATCAGAATATCGAAGGGAGAACGGTTATTCTAAGCCCTGACGATGACGCGAACCTGAAGGACACCGCCTCGATTGCGCTTTACGGGACGCGGGCGGAGGAGCTGCAGCTTGACACCACATCTACCACGACGGCGACGAACTACGCCAGACGTTATTTAGCGGCGCGAAAAGACCCACAATGGACGATACCGGGGGGATTGACCGTCCAGGGCTACATTCGCAACGGATCAGGGGGAAACGTCCCAGCGGCTAATGTCAAACCGTGCGAGCGCGTGAGGATTGAGAATTTCATCGAGGACATAAGCGGGACGGGGCTTACATTCCTCATCACCGGGACGGCATACGACGATGAAGCGAACACCTGCAATATCCAGGTCGGGCGGCCAAACGGATTAGACGTATGGTTAGCCAGGATAACAGAAGGCGTATAATAAACTTATGAACCAAAAACAACTCACCGCGCAACGAAAAAATTATTACCAACCACCCGAACACCAGATAGCCGCGGCGGTTGCGCCTGGGGCGGGGAAGTACGCAACTAACCGATTTTACTGTGATTTTTCCCATTACCAGAGTTTTGCGGATGGCACTACCAGCGTAGATTGGGATGCCTTAGCAAAATATCCAAAGTTCGGCGGGGCATACTGCAAGCTGGGCGAGGTTGGCAATACCGGCGCGTCATTCGATTTGGTTACTGACAATTGGATGGATAGCGCGTTCGACAGTTCCATGAACGGGCTGTATCGTAATAAGTTATGGATGGGCGCGTACCTGTATGTCAATTGCGGCTGGCCCCTGGATCGCGGGTGGACGCTAGGAGGGTTCAATTCATGCCACGAGAAGGGTACGAAAACGGATGACCAGCACGCCAACGATCTATTCAAAGACCCAAACATCTATATCACCGTTCGCAAGCTGAAACAGGGCGCGGGACGTTCGTTCGATGCAGCGAAGATCAAAAAGTGCGGCGATGTACCCATTGATAAACTCGTTGGTGACGTGGAAGATATGTACCTGAACAACGGTTCTATGATCGGTTCGGGCTGGATGGCGCGGACGTATGCCGGATGGTACAACGGTATAACCTGGCTCATGGATCACGGCTACATGAGGAAAGTAGACATTTGGACTTACTCAAGCAAGTGGGTAATTGATACGGCGGGCGGGGGTGACTTATCAACCGTGTTGGAGATGCACCCCTCGATTGTGGCCGGCTACTACTGGAATAATACGATTAGGGCAACGACCGTACCGGAGTTGGTGGATAAGTACATCGCCTCGATCCCTAACAATTGGACACCGCGTCTGTTTGGGACACCTAAATTGTAACAGGTTGCGGCGTGCTTCACTTTGCCGGAGGTGGTTGGCAGGACTGGCAAGCCCAGCGCGGTAGATGTCAACGTGCTGAACATGACAGACGCGGAGTTTGACGCAATCAACCCGGATTGGGTCAAGCGCAGGGGCGAAGTTACACCTCCCCCGCCTCCGCCAGTAGAGAAGAAGATGTACGCAACGGTACTCAAGACTGGACTGCGCGAACGCACAGCGCCAACGAACACGACCAACAATGTCATCGCATCCATGCAAGCCGGGGCGACGGTTGAGATCACGCAACAAGTCAAGGCGGACGGGATAACGTGGGGCAAGTTCGAGGGATGGATAGCGATTGACCCAGCGTATTGCAAGGTGGAGGCGAAATGAATAGAAGAAAGTTACTTACGTTGTTTGGTGGTGGTATCAGCTTAGCGGGGGGGATATTCCGCGATGTATTTCAGTCTACGCTTGCGGCGGGTTCTGTCAATGGATCACAGGCACAGCCTGGGCCTGGGGTGAGAACAGTTGCAGACATTGAGAATACGATAAAACTATCCGGTGGAGCATTGAGAGGGTGCGGCCAGCCAACGTCCGCCGCGTGGGGTGAAAGCAGGTTGGTATATCCATCCCAAACACGAAAACAGGGGCGGGCGTTAGTAGCTCTTGTTGTACCGCAAGATTATTTTGGTTCTAATTGGTGGTTAGCATGGGCTAATAGCGCAACGCCCACAACGCCTAATACTGCGGGATTTGGGTTATACCAATCAACGGCTGGGATTGTGAACATTACAACGACTGCGGCAATGCACGCTTTTAGCGGCGCTTCTGTCACGTTACAGCCCGAACAATTGTTAATCGCGATTGTACAACAATCGACCGGATATGTTTTGTTATTATCTGCCGCCGGAGAATATACAAATTTGTCTGGGTTGGGAACTGATGCGGCATCTGTTTTTGGCAATATAGCGAAATTCCCAGAAGCTTCTATTTGGTACATAGATCGCGTCGATACAACCGATCCACTCTACCCGGTTATATCCTGGTACAACAGCACGGTAGCTTATCCCAACGGTTTTTATCTTGATGAGGTACGAATCATCGATATACCGGATGCAGTATGGAATGTAATTGATGGATTTGGGTTAGCAAAAGATACGTTCACGGCAGCGGATACAACTACCCTGGCAACACACGCGGCGGATATTGGCGGAGCATGGTCAATGGTTGGAAATGCGGTATGGACAATAACGGGAAATAAGGTTTATCTAACTAGCGTCTCTCCCGCTAACGAGGGTATAGCATATATTCCTCAAACGGCTACCGAATACATTGTACAGGTGAAACTTACTACTCCGGTTGCAACGAGGTCGGCTATTGCTGGTGTTATTTTGAAATATCAGGATGCGAATAATTATATCTATGCTGGTTACTTGTCTAATCAATGCGTATTGCGTAGGATTGTCGCGGGAAGTGGAACGAGTATAGTTGCTACTGGCTATTCGTGGACCGATGGGGTAACGTATGATCTAAAATGTTATGTCAAGGGAAATTATTTTAGAATTGTTCGTGATAATCAAGAGGTTATCACCGCCACGTTAGATACAAACTTCGGCGCTAATTACGCTGCTGGTTTGATCGCCTATAAAAATGATAACCAATTTGGATTTGATGATTTTACGGTTTATCCGCGCAGGTTGACGTTACCCGCTCTTTTACAGGTGGGCAGCGTTCCAACGGTAATGACAGGCGGCGCGACAATTTCTAGTGATGCTTTTACTGGTGGCGCGGGTACGGTTTTGAGCGCACACAGTCCAGATGTTGGACCGGCATGGGATACCGCCATTGTTGGAACGTGGAAATTAGATGGAGCCGGTAAGGTTGGCATCAATCCGACCGGGACGTATGGAAAAATACAACTTGATACAGGAGTGACTTCTTTTGAGGCTTCGGTTGATATAACATTCCCGGCAGACGTATCGCACATTACGGCTGGATTTATAGCCTATACTGCGAGCGATAATTATTTTACTGCATGGCTAATTCGAGATGATACCACTCAGGCTACATTCCACGAGATCGAACTGAGGCACGTTTTTACGGGATATAGTGACGTTGCACATAAGGCTGGATTGGGTTTGTTTATCGCCGCTAACGAGTCACATACCCTAAAGTTACAGGTTACGCCAAACATAATTCATGTATTTGTGGATGGCAACTTTGTCAACAGTTATATACCGCCTGTGGCAATTGGATCAAAGATTGGATTGGTGCTTGATAACTACAACGGATATGATACTGGCTGTCTGTTTGATAATTGGATAGTCAAGGCATTATGAATTGTTAGACATATCTAACAATAAACCACCAAAGGGGGGTTCATGAAGTATGGGCAACCGACAGCGCAAACCATCGCAGAATTGACAAGGGCCGGGATGCCTCGCGCCGATATTGCCCGCTTGACTGGCATCCGCGTTGAGGACTTGCAAATTTTAGAACGCGAGTTCCAACCGAACAGCGCGTTTGACCCTCACCCGATGGGTGACGCGATGGAATTGGGGGGCGACTTCATCATAGTCGGTGATGTGCATGTCCCCTACACAGATTACAGGTTCGCTCAGCTTGTCGGGCGCGTCGCTGAGAAAACGGACATTCGCCGCCTTGTGATTGGCGGCGACTTTTTTTCAATGGATAACTGGTCGAAATACCAACACGCCTGCACACCCGCTACTTGGGCTGAAGAGCGGGACGCGGCACGCATTTTGATCGGCGACTGGTTAGAAGTGTTCCAGGAGATTTATATCCTCCAGGGAAACCATGACAGGAGACTAACCAATTGGAGCGCGGCGCAAATTGATGAGAAAGATATTTGGGGGATGGTCAACAGTTCTGATAAGCTGCGCCATTCTAAATTCGGGTGGTGTACGATCAACAGCGCCGGCATCATGTGGCGCGTGACACACCCGGCGAACTACGGGCGTAATCAGTTAGTAGTACCCGGTGATCTGGCGAATAAGTACTGCATGAATATTATCTCGTTTCATGCTCATCACGTCGCGCACGGGCACGACGTTTATAAACGCTATGTTACGGTAGAGGGGGGATGCCTTGTCGATCCTACCAAGCTTGCTTATGTTAGCCTGGATGACAGCCGTTCGGCGGGGATGGCGCCTGGTTTCGTTGTACTGCGCGGCGGGGTTGCAACTGTGCTAGGGCGATACCCGTTCACCGACTGGAATTACTGGCTGAATTAGTGTAAACACTCGCACGCCATATTTACACTAAAACTCCCCCGTATCCGTTACGGGGGAGTACCATCCCTTCACGCCCTGCCTGTCAAGACGTTTTTGCGGGCGGTTGCGGTTCTTTTGCCAACGTGCATAGATGCGCGTTTTTCATACCTGGCTTGTGCGCGATCTTCCAGGCGTAGGCCGCGCCGATGATCTCAAGCGCCGCCTCCGGGCTTAGCTGGATCGTCGGACAGCAAGCTTTGAGAGTTTCCACAAGCTCCCCCGCAATTTTGAGCAGTTCGGCTTTTTGCTCATCGGGGAGCTTGTGAAAAGCGCGGGCGGTTGCGTCTCTCACAGCGGGTATGGCGGTCATTCGCGCACCTTGATCGTACCACCCAACACGCGCCCGCACTTGGAGCAGACGTTGGTATAAACCGTGTAGCGTACCTTTTCCCCACCCTCATCGCGGTACTCGTACCCCTCGCGGTGCAATTCCTTGAATTTGGCGCAGTCGTGGTTATCAGTCGTGTTCATAATATTTTTTCAGGGCGCAGGCGATAAGCCCCTTACCACGATCAACGACAACAGGCTCATCACTATTCAGCATCATATACCCTGCGTCAATCACGATCATTGCCGCAATTAGTGCCTCGTTGCGGGAGCGGAGTTCATCCACCATCACCCGCAACGCATCGACGTGCGCATCATCAGTCATTTTATCCTCCCATTTCCTCTCTCATGCAATCATCGCAAACCATCTG
>CAUYUB010000061.1:0-7062 GCA_963575685.1 Gammaproteobacteria bacterium
CTTGCGTAGGGCTGGCGAACGCATTAACCCCGACATTGCCCGTATCCGAGGGGGCCGCTAATGAGCGACAACATCCGCGAGATTATAGACGCTAGCCGTGACGCGGGCCTTTCCCGGCGCATAGAAGACCACGAGCGGCGCATGGTGACGCTTGAAGAAACGAGCGGCCTTGTCGTAGAAATTCATACCGCGCTTATCGGGACCATGGAAAAGCCTGGGCTTGTGCGCGAGATAAAGGACAATAGCGAATTTATATCTGGCTGCAAAAAGCGCCACGATAACGAGATTCAGGTTGAACAGCGGGAAAAGTCCTCCTTCAAGGTGAAAATGGCTTACGGTGCGGTTACTGTGGGGGGAATGGTTGTTGTTTGGCTTATGGGAAGGGCTGGGATATTCCATTGAAAAATATCAACGTGCCCGAGTGGGTTATTGCGGCCCTTGCCGAGATTGGCGAAACCGAGATTGCCGGGCCGGGCGTAAACGTGCGCATTGGCGAATACCTGGAAACCGTGGGCCAGATGAAGGATGATGCTATCCCGTGGTGCGCGGCGTTCGTGCAGTGTATGCTGGCGGAAGCCGGGATATTTGGCACGGGTGAGGCGAACGCGCAAAGCTATTTGCAATGGGGTGACGAGTGTAAGGAGCGCCTTGGGGCCGTGGCCGTGTTTAAGCGCGGGACTGAGCCGTGGCAGGGGCATGTCTGTTTTCTGCTGGATTGGGACAAGGATTGGCTGATTTGCCTGGGCGGGAATCAGAGCGACCGGGTGAAAATATCGCTTTATGAGCGCGACAAATTGATGGGGTTACGGTGGCCAAAAATCGGAGCGACAACTTAACAGGAGGTTTGATATGCGGATTTATTTCAAGGAGTACATGGGCTTGGTGATACTGCTTATGATGGCGCTGGTGATGGCGCTTGCGGTGTTTTCGCATGGCGCGGAAATTGTGAACAACCAGGATGATGTCGCGGTTTCGCAGAGCACAATCACGGTTAAGGCGCACACGGTGCGGCCCTTTGAGCGGTTTACCGTGGACAGTCTGAACGTGGGCGATACGTTGGTGGTGCGGGCTACGGTGAACAGCGTGGCCGTGTACCGGCTGAAATATGTGGTAAAGCAGGCGCCGGAAGGCGTATTGCGGGCGCTCGTAAAAGTGGAATGCTCTGACGGTAATTAGGAAGGGGCTGAAATGAAAAAAGGCATTGCGCGGGTTTTAATATTTATGCTGGCGTTCGGCAACCTTGCGCCGCTGTTCGCCACGGCGGGAAACCGCTACTGGACGGGCGGCACATCTACCACCTGGGGCACGGATGCCAATTGGGGGCTGACGAGCGGGGCCAGTGATGGCACAGTGCCCACGGAAGTGGACAGCGTGATATTTGACCTTAACAGCGCGGCTAATTGCAGTTTGAGCGTGGCCGATACGGTGTATAAAATCACATCAACAACGGGGTGGGCAAAGGGGTTTCATCAAAAGGGGTTTGCGCTGACGACCATGGGAAGTCAGACGTGGGACGGAACAACGGGGAGTTTTTTGACGCTAAACGGGAAGGTGACACAAACGGGGGATGCAGATTTTCACATAGGTACGGGTATGGCAACACTTACGCTTACCGGAGGATCTCTGTATCTATTGGGCTCCGGAAACCTTGATATCGACAAGGCTGTTACGGCATATCTTGATAGTGTTGTTTTAGCTATGCCCGGAAAAACGACAACACAAACGGGGGCGCAAGCTCGTGGCCCAAGGAGAATGATAATCAGCGGGGGAACGCTGACACTATCGTCTAATTTAAATGTTGAAATTAACTCAAACGTTAGCCCGTGGTCTTTTCTAACTGGAAGCATTATTAATGGTAGTTCATCTCTTGCCATACCTGTACTATCGGGCCAAGTAGTCACTTTTGACAGTATAAATATGGCTGGAACAACCACGTTAAACATATACGCAAATACTGCGTCTTCGGTGGTGACAGTAACGCAAACCAAGGGCCTTGTCGCACCAACCCTAGGAATTACGGCATTTGCTGCTAATTCAAAATTAAAATATAATACGGCCGGTAAGAGCATTCGGGTTTCTGGCGTTTTAACTTTTGGAACTTCGAATGCTAGCGCTATAGATAGCATTTATCTTGGTGCCTCCTTGGTTTCCTGTGGGTCAATTGCCAGTACGGCCACGGGAGTATCTAATTTATTTTTAGAATCATCAAGTATTAGTTCTAACGGAAATATTGTTTTTGCTGCAAATTCAAATATTAGTGCTGGTACTTCGTTAATTACTTTCAAGAAATCCGCTACTCTTACCAGCGCCGGTAAAACGCTTTACGACATTGCCATGGATTCCGCAGGCCAAACCCTGACCCTTGGCGACCCGCTCACCTGCAACACGCTGAACATCAACGCTGGCGGCTTTTCTACCTCCACCTACGCACTTAAAACCACGTCTGACCAAACGTATAATGGCGCGGGCGCTTACACGCTGGCCGTTGACACCATTTCTGGCAATGGAAACTTTACCATTGGCAGCGGGGCGGGCGCGTTTACCCTGACCAATAACCGCGTGCGGCTGATGGGTACGGGCAATATTGCCATTGGAAAGGCTGGGCTGATATTCCCGAAAATGACCGTAGCGCAATCTGGCAACGTGACCACGAACACAAGCACCGTTAAGTTCAACGTGTCGGACTCGTTTATGATTGGCACGGGGACGCTGACGAATAACGGGGATACCATAGGGCTGATGCCTGCGACATGCACAACGCCGCTTTCCATTGAGAACGGGGCCACAATAAATGGCTCGGGCATGCTTTCCGTAAATGATACGTTCGCGGGGACGGTGACGCTACCGGCCATTGCCATGACGGGCACGGGCACGCTCGCGCTGCGAAATAACGGCACAAAAGCGGCTGTGATTACCATGTCCGGGGCTGTGAGTGCGCCCAATGTGGTCTTGAGTAAGGAGAGCACGGGAAAGCTGACTATAAACACCGGGAATTATGCGTTATCCTCAACGGTGGGGGCGCTGAAACGCAGTAACAGCAACGCCACGGATACGTTGCATATCAATTACGGCTCGTCCGTGGTGACGTGCGCAGGATATATGCCCATAAGCGTGACGGGGCCGATAAAAACGGACTTTGCAAGCTCGGCCTGGACTGTGGGCGGCACGCTGACGATGCCTAGCGCCAATGCCACGATGGGAACGAGCGCATGGACGGTAAACGCAAAATCCACCATTACCGCCAATGGCAATAACTGGCCGGTTACGCTGACACTTAATACTCCCACGGATACTGTGACAATGGCGGACTCCTGGACAGCGCAAAGGCTTTTGATTGAACCGGGAACAACCGTAAAACTGTTGAGCGGCGGCACGTACCCGATTACCTCATACACGGCGGCGGATTGGGACGGAAGCGCGGGCGCGGGCACGGTGAAGCTGCGACCAACCGGGGCCGGGACATACGCCATTACAAATCCTGCGGGCATGGCCGTGAATTACATGGATGTGGTGAAGTCTGTGCCCTCCGCTGATATCGATGCCACGGCATTTACGAACATTGACGGCGGCGGGAATGGTGTGCACTGGCTATTTTGGTCGGCTCCTGCGATTACCGTGCAACCTCAATCGCAAAGTATTGTCACGGGGCTTCCGGTGACGTTCTCGGTCACGGCTACGGGCACGCCTACGCTCACGTATCAGTGGAAAAAGAATACGGTTAATATCGGCGGGGCTACATCCGCAACTTACAATATTGCCGCTGTTGCTGCGGGTGATGCGGCAAGTTATACGGTGGTGGTAACAAATGGCGGCGGGAATGTTACCAGTAGCGCGGCGGTGCTGACGGTGACGGCGGGGGGTGGGCCTTCTCCGCAACCGCTACCGACACGAACGACAAGAAGCAAAATAAACATAATGTTCGACTTTTAAAGGAGGTTGTCTCATGAAAAAGGTACTGCTGTTTCTCGCGGTGATTGTGGGTGTTTGCATGGCTTCAACCTGGCTTGTTGCCACAAAGCCGAAAGTGGCGGCTCAATGTCTTGAGGGTATCATGGTTTCCTCTGACACGCTGATAGTGTCGGATTCCGTGGAGGCCCGGACGTTCTCGCGCATGAAGTTTGACGTGTCCGGCCTAGACAGCGCGTACATCACGCTTGAGGGCAAGGTGGCGGCTATAAGAATGACGGTATCTTTGGCGCGCGCTCCAATGACAGCCTGGGCGGGGTCTGGACAACCACGGGGGACACCATTAAGGCGAACGGGCTTTATGATAGGTCAACCGCGCTCCCGCTGTCGTGGGTGCGGATACGGATTATCACGAAGAACAATGACGCGGGCGTCAAAGTGCGCATTATCGCTACAACCTATTAAGGGGATACCATGTTAAAACTATTTCTTGCCTGGGTGCGCGGGGGCAAAACGAATACCGCCATGATTGCGCTCGTTATCGTGTACGCGCTGAATAAATATTTCGGCATTGTTACCACCGAAACAAACGTGATTGATTTGGTGGCGGTTGTTCTTGGCGCGGTGGGGCAATTGCACAAGGTGTATAAAAGCGAGCTTGTGCAAAAAGTTATTGCAGGCATAAAAGCAAAAACAGACGAAAAACCTATTATCTAAACTGAAAGGACTTATCATGCCTCCTAAAATGAACATGCCGGGAATGGTTGACCAAGAAGGCGGCGCTCCGATGGGTGACCCTGCCGCGACTCCTGACGCTGGCCCGGATGCGGCCACAACGGCCAAAGAAAGCTTTACCGTGGACAAGAACCAGGACGGTACTTTTACCGTGTCTGACAACATGGCCGGGGAAGCAGGCGCACAGAACCAGGCACCCCAAAACTTCCAGAGCGTGGACGACCTCTTTGCGTTCCTGGGTAAAGAGTTCGGGGCCGGTGATGAGCAGGCAGACCAGGCGGGGCCGGAAGGTGAAGCGGCTCCGGCAGAAGGTACGCCGGAAGCTCCCGCCGCGGCTCCCGCGAAGAAAATGAATCCGCTGTCAACGTTCTTCTCGAAAAGATGAAATATTCTTCTGGCTACAAGTACGTTACTCGGGCCGTGGGTAGCTACCAGTGCAAACACGTCATACCCGGCCGGTCGGTTGTCCTTCAAGATAAACTGTCCGGCCGCGTACTGGCTATTTTGTCATCGACTGGTATTTTGACTTGGTATGAGTATTACGCCTGGGACGGTGCGAGCTTTTCGCCTGACCTTGAATCCACCATGCTGGCGGCGCTAATCCACGATATTTTATGCCAGATGATGCGCCTGGGGCTGCTGGATAGGGAAATATACTGGCACGCGGCAAACCGTGAATTTAGGGACTGTATGCTCTCCCGTGGCGCGTTCAAGATAACGGCCTGGGCCTATTTTCAAGGGGTTGAGACGAAGTTGGCCTATCAGTCTACGCTGGCGAAGAATGAACCGAAGATATTGGAAGTGCCATAAAAAGCGGAAGCCCGCGCCTAACTCTGCCGAGCGACACGGGCTACCTGTTGGCAATATGTGGGTATTGCATACCCCTAATATACGTTAATTAGCGCAAAAAGGCAAGTTTTTGCGGAAGTGTGACAAATAATGTCGCATTACCGATATCCCGATCCATTGCACATCGTGCAGCTAACGCTTCCTGTTCCGCCACACGAATAACATTTTCCAGACGAGCCTGTTCCTCGACACATGGTGCAGCGTTCTATTTTTATTCCAGTTCCGTTACATGAAACACAGTTGAATCCGTTGTGTTGTCCTTCGCCACGACACATTGTGCACTGGCTTCTTTGAATACCTGTTCCATCGCAAGACAGGCATTGTCCACCACTCCCTGTTCCGTCACAGCGAGAACAGATAATGGTTCCGGTACCTCGACAATGAGCACAGGCGTCTTTCTGTCCCGTCCCGTATCCACCCAAAGAAGAACCATAAGGATGGTACTTAGCAAATCCCGAACAAACCAAAACCGCAATCAATAAAAATACTTTCATCGCGCCTCCTTTGTTTTCCCCTAAACCTACCTTATTCCTTTACCTTTCGCAACAACTATTTGATTTCCGATTTACTCGCTTATTGCCGATAATGAGAATGTGGGCACTTGCACCGAGAACGACAACCCGCCAAATGGCGATGATGACGGTATAGCCATAGACGCCATTATTGACGCCCTTGTTGCTTGCCGGAAGTACCGGCGCCAGAACCGCCCGGGCCGGATTGTGTATCTTCCGTTCTACCTGCCCGATGTTCCCGGGCCCGAGTCTTCAAGGACTGAGTTTTGAGTAATTCGTTCAGCTTTTCCTTACATTCAGCCACATCCCGCGCTACCCGTGCCAATAGCCTCAAATCGTTTAGAGACGTTTTAGGGTGGGGCTGGTCCTGGTCTGCGCCGATGTGTCCTTTTTCCCTATCATCGCTAAAAGCGGCCTCGGATGACGCGGAAAGTGGGCTTCCGATGCCTTTCAGCAAATAATCTGCTGATGCCCCCCGGATAACCAATAGGTTTACAATGTTGGTGTCTATTCGAACCGCTTCACGTTCAAGATAGCTCCAAGCCGTCTGTTTTATTTTTAATTCATCGGCTATTTCCTGTTGTGATAATGACATAGCCTCTCTTACGGCCTTAAATCTAGCGCCAATTACAGAAATATTTTTCATAAAACCATCACTTTAGCAAAAAAACTGTTGACTTTAGCAGTTTATTTGCTTATATTATCATTGTCGCCGTTATCATCGGTAAACTAATAAAAGAACTTTAGGGGTGTCAAGAATGATTACAGCAAAAGAAATCAAAGAGGCGGGTATTACTCGTCTTGACTTAGCGCACGAGCTTAAGATTCCATACCCGTCCCTTTGCAATAAAATGCAAGGCTATACGGCATGGGTTGGCGACGAACTGGACCGGGCCGCGCATATCCTGGCCGCTGCCAAGGCCAAGCGCGGGGATGGCGTGACCGTGGCCCACGGCGACCATTGCCACGAGTGCCCGCCGGAACAGGCGGGAAAGAACGGGAAGGCTGCGTAAGACATGGCAAAGCGCATTTCTGGAAACCAAAGGACATTGGCAAAAGA
>CAUYUB010000062.1:0-7013 GCA_963575685.1 Gammaproteobacteria bacterium
AAGGTGACGGCACCATTGATACGTCGGTTAGAACACTGGTCGCTTCTGCGACTGCTGGTCAGGCTGCTATCGTGGTGCATGGCCTGCTGAATATCAGTGGTACTGAAACTTTGGTACAGGTAGTCGGCGCGGTGGTTGATCTGGACGTAAACGGCAACATCGTTTCAAACAAGGCGGGGTTAACATTCCCGAACATTGGCGATTCGATTGTGCCAGTAGCGTACACAGTGGTTAAAAACCCTGCCGGTTCGTCTACCGCTACTTTCACGTTTGGCACAAGCAACTGGAACGCGACTAGCATCGTGACTTCAAACGCTGGTGACTTGGCAGCATTGCCGCGCAGACCGTTGACCGCAGCATAAAACTGACGGGCTATTGAAGCCCGTTATTCAATCATTATCAGGGCCGGTTCGCTTGCCCTGATAACTTAAAAAGGTGAAACATGGCACGAACATCTGATACACGCGAAATGAAAGTGGGCCAAGAACAGACTCACGATATGTCAGCCACCGGCAAGATTGACCGAGCAGACTTTATCGACGAGTTTGAAGAGGTTGACACCCCTAACTGGGAAGCGAACAAGCAAGAAGCCTTTATGAATGAGTACGTGGAGGTGATGATTTCGGAAGAACAAAACCCAAACGCCGAGCAGTTCATTGAAACCAGCGTCAATGGCGTTAATCAGTTCTTTATTCGCGGCGAAGTGCAGCGGGTTAAGCGCTATTTTCTGGAAGTGCTGGCAAGAGCCAACCCTTACCACATCTCGACCAAAGAATTTATCGATGCGAATGGCAACAAAGGCACTCGCATTATCAAAACACCGGGTAAAAAATACCCGTTCCAAGTGTTCAACGACTCACCGGACGGCGTGCGCTGGTTGCAATCCATAATGATGGAAGCGTAATCCATGAACAAGTTACAGCTTGTGCAGAGATTGCGCCAGGAAGCCGGCATATCCGGCACCGGACCGACTACAACGGTTGGTCAGGTTGGCGAGCTGGGCAGGCTTGTAGCTTGGATTGAAGCGGCCTATGAGGATATTCAGGACAAGCGGAAAAATTGGGATTTCCTACGGCTAGACTTCACGTTTAACACCGCCGCAGGAAATTCCACATATCCGCAATCCACCGTTGTTGAAGCGCCTTTGGCTAACTGGAAGGCAGATAGCTTTAGGATTTATTTAACAGCGGCTGGCGTCAATGATGAGCGCTGGATTCGCCCGGTATCTTGGTCAAGATTCAGAGACTCACGATTAAGAGGCGCGTCACGCAATCAGCTTGGACGGCCTATCGAGTTCAGTATCGATCCTCGGAAGAATGTCGTGTTCTGGCCTAAGCCAAATGATGTTTACACCATCAACGGCGAATTTTTCCGCAAAGCCGAAACAATGGATACCGATATAGATGTGCCAGTATTCGACCGCTACCCGATGGCAATCGTTTTTAACGCCTTGATGCGCTATGCCGCGTACAACTCAGAACCAGCGCTTTACGCTACGGCGCAGAAGGAATACGGGCGACTGATTGGCAAGATCGAAACCGATTGGACGCCACAGATTAGATCTGGTGGAGCAATGGCATGAAGATTACATTACCCACCGTTCAGCACAAGTCGGACTTTGTTGCATTTTCAGGCGGTCTTGACGTTATTACGCCGGCAGCACTGGTCCAGCCAGGCTACACGCGAAACGCGCAAAACATCGAGGAAGATATTAACGGCGGCTATGCCACGCTATCAGGTTATGAGCGTTACAGCGGCCAGGCATCACCATCCGATGCTATTTACTGGGCGCTGACATTCAATACACTGGGTACTATCGTGGTAGGCGATACGATTGTAGGCGCTACATCTGGCGCATCAGGAAAAGTTATTGCTATCGAGTCAACCCGGTTTATCTTAACTAAGGTAATAGGCACATTCGCCAGTTCAGAATCAACGGTATCGGGCAGCGCGTCCGTAGCCGGGCCAATCGTTATGTCGCCAGAAATAGGCGAGTTGCACGCGCAGTACAGCAGCTTAGCGGCTGATGCTTATCGAAGTGACATAGCAGCAGTACCGGGCGAGGGCGCGGTATTGGGCGTTGGTTACCACAAAGGCGTCTTGTATGCGTTTAGAAACAAAGTAGGTACAGGCGTAGGCATGTACAAGGCTACTGCAACGGGCTGGCAGGCCGTTAGCATGGGTTACTATGTGTCGTTCGATACCGGCAGCGGTACAGCGCCGGTTGTGGGTGACACTATCGCAGCATTTTCGCCAACAGCAGCATTTAAGCTGGTATCGATAACGGTTGAAAGCGGATCTTTTGGCGCAGGCACAGCCGCAGGAAAGCTATATTTCACATCGTACACAGGGGCGTTATCATCATTTGTTCCCGGCCTTGGGTTTTCAATGGGCATAACCGCCACCTGCACATCAGCAGGCACAGCAATAACCATCCCCAACAAAGATGGACGCTTTGAAATCATTAGCGCCAACTTTTCAGGTTATACCGGCACAAAAAAGATGTACGGCGTGGACGGCGCTAATGATTTGTTTGAATATGACGGGTCTGTTTTTGTGCAAATCCCGATAGGCTTGCCTTCTGGCGCTTATCCTTTGCATATTGCCGAACATCAAAATCATTTATTCGTATCGTACTTGTCATCAGTCATGCACAGCGCTTTGGGTGCGCCTCGATCTTGGTCTACAACATCAGGAGCCGCAGAGATAGCAGTTGGTGACGATGTTGTCGGATTCAAGTCTCAGCCAGGCGCAGACACAACCGCAGCTATCGCCATTTACTGCCGAAACAAAACCAAGATCCTGTATGGCACCGACGCAGCGTCATGGACGGCGCCTGTCAATTTTAGCGATGAGTTTGGCGCTATCCCGTACTCAATTCAGAAGGTAGGCGAAACCTATGTACTGGATGACAGGGGCGTTACATCGCTATCAACTACACGCAACTACGGGAACTTTGCAGCAGCATCACTTAGCAAGCGGGTAAAGCCTTGGTTGGCACCGAAGCGCAGGATTGTGACGGATTCCCATATTGCCAGGGATAAGCAGCAGTACCGGATATTTTTTAGCGACGGCACAGGTGCGTACTTCACTATCGATAACAGCAACCCCAGCACTACGCCAGCCGCAAGGATGCTGCCCGTATTATTTCCCAATCCTGTCATGTGTTCAGTGTCATCCGAAGTCTACGGCGGCGGTGATGAGGTTATTTTCTTTGGATCTGATAACGGATTTGTCTATCAGATGGAAAAAGGCACCAGCTTTGATGGCGCGGCTATCGAGTGGTATTCCGATTTAGTCTTTAACAATTCCAAGATGTATCGGGCGCTGAAAAAATACAGACGATTGACGTTTGAGGCAAAGTCGGAAGCGTTTGCATCGTTTAAGTCGCGTTATTCGCTTGGCTACGCCTCGGCAGACATAGCGCAGCCGGATTACATCAAGCACGCCACAGGCGTTACCGTTACATCTTACTGGGATTCTTTTACTTGGGATTCTTTTACATGGGATGGCGCTTTGACTATTCCCTTGTCAATGTCCATTGATGGTGATGGAGAAAACATATCTATCAGGATTGAGGGCAGCAGCAACTACAGCGCAAAGCTAACTTTTAGCGGCGCATTTATAGAATTTACACCATTACGCATGTTGAGGTAGTACCGTGTCAAACGAATTTTATACCAAAAGCGGAAGCCCAGCAGGTGGGTCGGTTGGATCATCTTCGGTGATTAGAAACGAATTTTCAACGCTGGAGCAGGCTTTCAATAAGCTGCCGGCTATGGCAGGTCATGCGCTAGAAATCATCAGGGTAAGCGCGTCAGGATTATCACTTGAACCAGTGGCCGGCGCTACATTGGGCGCGTCACTGGTCTATCACGGACTGGGTGGAAATGTATTTTGCACCGCGTACGGAAACGGGGCAATGTCATCATCAGATGCAGTGCTTGAAAAATGCACAGCGGTTGGCTACGAGTCGCTAAAAGTTTCAACGGGCGCACTTGGCTCTGACAATACAGCCATAGGCTACCAGTCTCAAGTTAGTGGCGCTGGCGCAGCCGGATATAACACGGCGGTTGGCTCATGGTCGCTTAGATTTAATACGTCAGGTGACGCCAACGTAGCGGTTGGCTACGGCGCTGGTCAGCAAATATCAACGGGGGCAAATAATGTCGCTATTGGCGGTCTGGCTATGGGTAACAACTCAGGCACCATGACCGGCGCGGCCAATATCGCCATTGGTTACAACTGTATGGGCATGGCGGTGTTTACGGGATCTGGCAATATTGGGATCGGTCTAAACACGCTGAATAACCTGCAAACAGGCGGCAATAACATAGCCATCGGAAACCAAGTTGGCAGTGTTACGCTTAACAGCGGATCAAGCAATATCCTTATCGGCACCAGCAGCGCAGTTGATACGCCAGCGGTAGGCACAAGCAACTGGATCAGTTTGAACAATAAGCTGGTTATCAATGCGGCGACGGCGGGATCGGAAGCTATCGGCATCAATAGATCAACCACCAGCACGCCAGGCACTACTGCGTTAATCGTCGGCACAGCGGCCACTAACGGTAACGGCGCGACACTGACGGCGGCAGGCGTATGGACAAACGCATCAGACCGCAGGATTAAGCAGAATATTCGTGATATTGAATACGGATTGAACGCTTTGATGCAGTTACGGGCCGTGTCTTATGAAATGGTCCTAACCGATGTTCCGCAGGTTGGCTTTATCGCGCAAGAGGTTGAATCCATTATTCCCGAAGTTGTCCATGTGCCAGCGGATGAAAGCGAACACTACGGCGTGTCATACGGAAACTTAGTTGCTATCGCAGTAAAAGCTATTCAGGAGCAAAACGCATTGATTCAAGCGCTGACCGCGAGAGTTCATGCTTTAGAGAATTCGGCGTAAGTGTTACAATTAAACATCGTTTAATTAGGTGATAACATGGCCGTTCCACAAACTTTATCAGACTGGTACACAGCCAAGACAACCGACACGCCAGCTGCGACGGGATTGCTGGCTACCGCTACCACACCAGCCACCGCAACAACACCGGCAACAGAGACTTTGCCAGGTGTTGCGCCATCAACCAGCGTAGCGCCTACAGCCTATAACGCCACCACGCTAAACGATCCAACCACATGGAATGTGACCAAGGATCAGACCACAGCAGGGCAGCTTGCCAACATTACCGGCAAAGATTCGCCATTGATGCAGCAAGCGAAAACCCAGGGGCTACAGCAAGCTAATCAGCGGGGCTTATTAAATTCCAGCATGGCGGTAGGTGCGGTTCAAGATTCCGTGCTTTCACATGCGATACCTATTGCGCAATCTGACGCCGATGTTAATGCGCGTGCAGCCGGGTACAACGCCGACACAGCCAACACGTTCAATAAAACCAATGTCGCCATCCAGAATGACGCAAAAACCTTTGGTGCGCAGGCTATCAACCGGGCCAGTGAGTTTAATGCAGGCAACGAGTTTACCAAACAGCAGGCCGTATTTGACGCCAATGTAAAAGCATCACTTGACCAGATCAATAATGACGCAGGCTTTGATAGGCAGTCACAACAAATCTTTGGCTCACTTAGTGACACTTTTAACAAGCAAATCACGCTAATCAATCAAGACACCAACATGAATCAGCAGTCTAAGGACTACTCGATTAATCAGTTATATGACGCTTACAAGGCGCAAGTGTCCATGCTGTCGGCGGTTGGATCAATACCGGACGTTTCGTCGCTGTTACAAACGGTCGATACCCGCACGCCGGACCAAGTGCGAACTGAATCGCTGACTACCCAAAAAGCAGCAGCAACCAACTCAGCGTCCGTTGAAGCGGCCAGAGTTGCGGCGGCTAAGGCCGTTATTACCGGCGCGACACCTACCGACAATGACGTTAAGTTTGGTTATGCCGAATATAACAGCGTGGGCGCGCCTGTTTTCAAGGCTGACTTTAAGGCGGCAGAGCTGCAAAAAGATGCAGCAGCGCGTAAGTCTGCCAACAAGTTACCCACGCAGGCCGACATTACAAACGGATTTGCAACGCTGGTCGGCACAAAAATAACCTGGAAATAAGCCATGTACGAAGATCACCGCACGATTCAACCGAGTGGGTTACTGAGCCAGGCAGGGGCAAAGTCATATATACCCAAGCCCATCAACATCAACATGCCAAACGCTACTAAGCCGGCGCCGGGAACCATCAACCCCGACAAGGAAAAGCAGTACCAGCAAAACATTCAGCAACAGCAGTTAGCACAGCAGAATGCGGCGAACGCCAAAAGCGGCGGATCTGTCATCTGCACAGAACTAAAGCGACTGGGAATTATGAGTGCAGAGCTTTATGAGTACGCGCACCTATCAAGACCGGTCCACCCTATCATTTTAAACGGCTATCACTTGTGGGCCGTGCCTTATGTCGAGGCAATGCGTAAATGGAGGCTACCGAGAGTTATTGCGGCACCTTTGGCGATGGCGTGGGCTACCCAGAGAGCGCACAAAATGGCGCCAGCTAAATTCGCCAAGGGTTCGTTACTAGGATCTGTCGTGCATGTGGTGGGCGGTTCTCTGTGCTTTGCGATTGGCCTATTCATTCTGGGGCGCATTGATTGGAAAGTGCTTTACACCGGGCGCAACGATGGCTATCCGTGGCCTACTCGATAAGGAGCCAGCAATGCTTGAAGTAATAAATCACCATTTCATCGGTGGCGTGTATGCAAAGGAAATGCGCATACCCGAAGGATTTGAAGTGGTCAGCCACCAGCACACCTTTGACCACATGAGCGTGCTTACCAGCGGTTGCGTGATTGTAGAGGCCAGTGGCGAACAAACTACCTACTGGTCGCCTGCCATTATCGAAATCAAGGCAGGCGTAGCGCACTCGGTCACACCGGTTAATGGTGACGCGCACTGGCTGTGCATCCATAAGACAGACTGCACCGACGAGTCCAAGGTTGACGAGGTGCTGATACAAAAGCAGGATCACATGCGCAAACTGCATTTCACG
>CAUYUB010000063.1:0-6987 GCA_963575685.1 Gammaproteobacteria bacterium
ACTATGTGGAAACATTCGCATGTTACCATATGCCCTCAAAACCCAATATGAGCCTCGTGATTTTGGCATTTTCAGCGTTCTGGGTAATGGAGGCACTCATCTGCTCTACCGCAGCGCTGGTTTCCTCGACACTGGCCGCCTGTTCGCTACTGGATTGGCTCAAAGATTGAGCAGTCGTTTCCACCTGGGTCGCCGCGTTGGCCAATTCACCACTCGCCTGATGCACCTTTTCGATAGTATTGGCAAGCCGTACCACAGTATTGTTGACCGAATCGCGCAATTGACTCAGCCGCCCTTGGCATTCGGCATCAACATGTTGGGCAAGATCACCATTCTCCATCGCCGCCATCACCCGCACTACTTCTTCAATAGCGGTAGAGAGCTGGGTTACGGTGTTATTCACCGAGTCGCGTAATTGGCCCAACATTCCCTGGAATTGAGCGTCGATTCGTTGAGACAGATCGCCCTTCTCCAGAGCAGCCATGACGCGGATTACCTCGGTAACTGGACCCACAACTGCGTTCAGGGTGGAATTCACCCCTTCCACAATGCGTCGGTAATCACCCTGATGATGAGTGGCATCGGCGCGCACCATCAGCCGCCCCTCTGCCCCCGCTTGGGCAAGGATCCGCGCGTCCTCAACGAGGGCATTGACGGCATCAATGCAAGGGTTGAGGTTATTCTTAATGGTGTTGAAATCACCGTGATAAGAATCAGTGATCTTTGCGGGAATTGCCCCTTTCGAGATGTCATCGACGTAACGGGCAGCAACGTTCAAAGGTCCAATCACCGCGTCCAGGGTATCGTTCACTCCCTGTACGATTCGCCGGAAATCTCCTTGGTGCTTGGAGGCATCGGCACGGGTCGCGAGCTTGCCTTCCACTGCTGCCCTGGAGAGCGAATTGGCGTCGGCAACCAAGGCATTGACGGCATCAATGCAGGTATTGAGGTTGTTCTTGATGGTATTGAAGTCACCGTTATAGGAATCTGTGATCTTCGCGGGAATAGCACCCTTTGAAATGTCATCGACATAGCGAGCCGCAACATTCAAGGGTCCAATCACCGCATCTAGGGTGTCATTCACCCCTTGAACGATCTTGCGGAAATCTCCCTGGTGCTTGGAGGCATCGGCACGGGTCGCGAGTTTGCCTTCCACCGCCGCCCTGGAAAGCAGATTGGCATCAGCAACCAAGGTGTTGACGGCATCAATGCAGGTGTTGAGATTATTCTTAATGGTATTGAAGTCACCATTGTAGGAATCGGTAATTTTCGCGGGGATAGTACCCTTTGAGATGTCATCGACGTAGCGGGCCGCAACATTCAATGGCCCAATTACCGCATCCAAGGTGTCATTTACTCCCTGAACAATTCGCCGAAAATCTCCTTGGTGCTTGGAGGCATCAGCGCGGGTCGCGAGTTTTCCTTCTACCGCCGCCCTGGAAAGCAGATTGGCATCGACGACCAAGGCATTGACGGCGTCAATGCAGGTGTTGAGGTTGTTCTTGATGGTGTTGAAATCGCCGTTGTAGGAATCGGTGATCTTTGCGGGGATAGCTCCCTTTGAAATATCATCAACATAGCGAGCCGCGACGTTTAATGGACTAATCACCGCGTCCAACGTATCGTTCACCCCTTGGACGATCTTGCGGAAGTCTCCCTGATGGCAGGTAGCGTCAGCACGTACCGCCATGCGCCCTTCAATCGCTGCTTGGACAAGAATATGCACATCATTGGCAAGGGCGTGGATAGCATCAATGGTATTGTTCAGATCAGTCCCCAGCGCTCCGATCTCATCTTTAGAGTCAATCTGTGACTTAGTATTAAGATCCCCTTGGGCCACCGCCGCAAGAATCTTGCTAAGCCTAGTAAGTGGGCGCGCAATTCTGGTCAGGGAAAACCATAGGGCCAAGCCTGCCAGTAACAGACAGCCAATACCAAGGGCTGCATAGGTAAAAATCGACATCTGATGAACTTTTCCAAATACCTGGGTAGTAAACATCACTTTTTCCTGCTCTTCCTTGGCAAGGGTTTTATCGGCTAGGTTATCGATTGAAGCCGAAGTTTTTTCCAATGCTTCATTGAAGGCCTGGATACGCTCCATTTCCTCATAAATATAGTTGGAAGATGCTTCACTAAATTTACCTTTACGCACTAGTTGGAGGGTAGCGTCATTAGAGTGGGCGAAAAGGCCATAAACTTTATTCAGACTTTGACCCGCGCGCTCAATAATGTTGTATAGGCGAGTGCTGGTTGCCAGTAGCGAGGAGTCCTGATCGTCGAAGGTAGACTCAGTGACAAAACCACCGGAGAGCAGCGCTCGCTTCAATTCTTGGAGATGGGATTCGAAAACGCCAATCATCGCATGCATCTTATTGCGTGCGGCCAACGTTTTGTCGGCACCTTGGGCATCTTCCGCCATAATCGAGGACTGGTGAGCCTCCATAACATTGTTGGTGGAGAGAATTATTCCAACGAGATCCTTCTGGATGTTATCCGTGGCTTGCGCAACCGCAATGGTTTGACGATCGAACTGATCGCGGGTCGTGAAAGTATCACGAATCAGACTGAGGAAACCATTCAAATTGAATAGACTGAGTAGACCAATGAGTACAAGGGGAACTACCGCAACACTGGCTACTTTAATTCCAATACCAAACCCTCTGGAATTATTCTTTTGATTGTTACGTGAGTTACTCATGATGATACCTTCTTTGAAAAATCAATAGAAACTACGAATCATTGCAAACAGAACACAATCGACATTATCGACGAGTTGACGTACCATGCACTACAGCATGATCGGCAACATGGAAGAATGCAACCAGTTCCTGGAGCTGATCGACCTGATGCCCCAATTCCTCAGCAGTCGCGGCTAATTCCTCGGAGGAACTGGCGTTGGTTTGGGTGAGATGAGAAAGCTGTCCCATGGCGGTATTTATTTGGGAGACGCCGGCAGATTGTTCCTTGGAGGAAGCCGCGATCCCCTGGACCAGATCAGAAGTCGTGGTAATGGCCGGAACAATTTCCCCCAGGAGGATGCCTGCTTTCTCGGCGAGGGCGACACTGCTGGTTGCCAACTCACCAATCTCCTGAGCCGCGACCTGACTGCGCTCAGCAAGCTTGCGTACTTCAGCGGCGACTACCGCAAACCCTTTGCCATGTTCTCCCGCTCGTGCCGCCTCAATAGCTGCATTGAGGGCAAGTAGGTTGGTCTGGTAAGCAATATCGTCGATGATTCCGATCTTACTTGCGATCTGTTTCATCGCATTGACGGTTCCGCTCACCGCAGTGCCTCCGTCATGCGCTTTGGTAGCGGCTTGGCGCGCCTTGCTATCAGTGACCTTGGCGTTGTCGGCATTTTGGGTAATGGAAGCACTCATCTGCTCCACCGCGGCGCTGGTCTCTTCCACGCTGGCCGCCTGTTCACTGGTAGCTTGGCTAAGGGCTTGGGCGGTAGCCTCGACCTGAGATGCGGCATTGGCCAACTCGCCGCTGGTGTGATGGACCTCGTTAATGGTATGGGCGAGTTGGGTCACGGTGTTATTGACCGAATCACGTAATTGACCCAGCATCCCCTGGTATTGGGTAGCAATCTGTTGGGTCAAATCGCCCTTCTCCACGACGGCCATGACTCGCATTACCTCAGTAACCGGACCTACAACCGCATTCAGGGTGGAATTAACCCCTTCCACAATACGTTGGTAGTCACCCTGATGACGGGTTGCATCGGCGCGTACCATCAGCCGTCCATCGGCCCCCGCTTGGGCAAGGGTGCGCGCGTCCTCAACGAGGGCATTGACGGCGTCAATGCAAGTATTGAGATTGTTCTTGATGGTGTTGAAGTCACCGTGGTAGGCATCGGTGATCTTCGCGGGAATAGCACCCTTTGAAATGTCATCAACATAGCGGGCCGCAACATTTAATGGGCCAATCACCGCATCCAATGTATCGTTCACACCTTGGACGATCTTGCGGAAATCGCCCTGGTGCTTGGAGGCATCGGCGCGGGTCGCGAGTTTTCCTTCCACCGCCGCCCTGGAAAGTAGATTGGCATCCGCGATTAGGGCATTGACGGCATCAATACAGGTATTGAGATTGTTCTTGATGGCATTGAAGTCACCATGGTAGGAATCGGTAATCTTCGTCGGGATCGCACCCTTCGAAATATCGTCAACGTAACGGGCCGCAACGTTTAATGGGCCAATCACGGCATCCAAGGTATCATTCACCCCTTGGACGATCTTGCGAAAATCTCCCTGATGACAAGTAGCGTCAGCACGTACCGTCATGCGACCCTCAGTTCCCGCTTGGACAAGAGTATGTACATCATTGATAAGGGCATGGATCGCATCAATGGTATTGTTTAGATCGGCCCCCAGCGTTCCAATCTCATCTTTAGAGTCAATCTGCGCCTTAGTATTGAGATCCCCTTTGGCCACTGCCGCCAGAATTTTACTAAGCCGGGTAAGTGGACGTGCAATTCCAGCGAGGGCGAACCAGAGGGCCAAACCTACCAGTAACAGACAACCAACCCCAAGGACGGTATAGGTCAGAGTCAACATCCGATTGATTTTTTCAAATGTCTGGGTAGTGAGCGTAGTTTTATCCTGTCCTTCCTTAGCAAGAATTTTGTCGGCTAGGTTTACAACCGAGGTCGAAGTCTTTTTCAGTGCATCGTTAAAGGCCCGGATACGTTCCACCTCCTCGTAAAGATAGTTAGAAGTGGCCTCACTGAAGCTACCCTTACGCACTAATTGAAGGGTACCGTCATTGGATCGAGCAAAAAGGTCATAGACCTTACTCAAACTTTGACCAGCACGAACAATGATATTAAACAGGCGAGTACTGGTTGCCAGCAGCGAAGTATCTTGATCGTTAATGGCGGACTCGGTAATAAAACCACCAGAGAGCAGCGCCTGTTTAAACTCTTGGAGATGAGATTCAAAGATGCCTATTTTCGTGCGCATGGTATTGCGTACGCCCAACGTTTTATCGGTACTCTGGGCATCTTCCGCCATAATCGAGGATTGATGAGCCTCCATAAAGTTATTGGTAGCAAGAACCACCTCCATGAGGTCCTCCTGGAGATTCGCCGAGGTCTGCGCAACCGCAGTGGTTTGGCGGTCCAACTGGTCACGGGTTGTGGAAGTATCACGAAACAAACTGGAAAAGCTATTCAAATCGAACAAACTGAGCAACCCGATAAGAATAAGCGGAATTACCGCAACACCAGCTACTTTGATCCCGATACCGAATCCTCGG
The DNA here is from genome assembly GCA_963575685.1 of Gammaproteobacteria bacterium. Lineage (GTDB taxonomy): Bacteria > Pseudomonadota > Gammaproteobacteria > CAIRSR01 > CAIRSR01 > CAUYTW01. The sequence continues at coordinate 5,263 of CAUYUB010000063.1, forward strand.
GAACTATTCTTTCGGTTGTTTCGTAATTTGCTCATGAGGAGATCCTTCGTTGGAAGATTAAGTAAAGGCCAAAATCATTATATAAGAAAAGAAAGAGAAGGACATAATCATCATTATCAGAAATTCACCCGCGCCGCCAACTCAACCAATTAGTTCAGAGGCGGTGCGGGCAAATTCCGGAATAGAACTACAGACTTCCGACCTGAGCCAGCGCCTTGCTCAGAATGTCATACGTATCCGAAGGCGTTTTTCCTTGAGGCTGCGGTGGCAACACCGTCGGGCTAGATACACCGACCGCTGCCTTAATTGCACTGAGTTCGGCAAGGACATTGTTCTCAATGTCAAGGACATAGCTTGGCGTGATCGCACCCATGCGGCGGTTAGGCAACACGATGCCGCCAGTGATCTTGAGGGCGGGATCGGTTTCGACCTTGGTCTTGAGCGCTTCGAGAATATCGAAGGTACGGTTGTAAGTATCCAGGGGTTTCTTACCGGTGGCGCCGCTCGGTGCGGTGATGGGATCGGTCTTACCGCGAGCGGTGCGGATCTTCTCCAGGTCATCGATAATCATGAGTCCCAACCGGTAGACATCATTGGGTACGGTCTTAGGAATTCCGAGGCCATCAAGGGAATTACTCGCCTTTTGTAGATTACCGTAGACGTCGGTTGGTACTTTTCCAGGGATGAGGGGAGCGGGCGCTATCGTTTTGGTGACCTTGAATACCGGGCGAAGCTCAATAAGGTCTTGGTAGACGGTATCAAGCATTTTCTTAACGTTGGCAGGAGTGATCTCCGTGACTGGGAAGACTGGTACCGAATTTTCCGACAACCCGTTGAGGCTGCGCAAAAGCTCTGTCTTAATCAGAACTTCGCGCGCTTTTTGAAAGACATGTCGGGGATAGCGTTGAGTCAGTACTGGGGCCCCTTCATCGGTTACAGGTTGGGATGAATTGGCCTCGTGTATTGCCGCTAGTTCGGCATTGATATTGTCCGCCGCCTGAAAGGTGTGAGACGGGGTAATTTCGTCTGCACCGGCAGGAATAGGCGTTATTGCCCCGGCAATTATCAGTAAGGCACCCCCAAAGACGGCGGACGGAAATGACCGATAGATAATCCGACGGAACAGATTAGCTTTTATCATGTTGCGCTCCATTAGTGTTGAGCTTGAAATTTACTGAACAAAACTCGCAAACAAATACGGCAAGCCTGACTTTAATAATTATACATCAATTAAATATCAGACATTATCACCTCTGTTAATTAGGGGAACATTATTAATGCGCCCTTGGGGGTTGTTGGGAGGTTTCCGAAACATAATTGTCACGTTTTCAACCAGATGAACAGCTAAAAATCTTCAAATCCATCTTTATTGGTATTGGGTGCTGGTTTTGCTATCCTCCCATTTTTTACCTGGCGAGCCACTGCCCGGATGAGGGTTGAGTCGTCATTCCCATCCGAGCGGGCACCTTGTGCGGATCGCTGTCCGGGAAGTTGGCGCCGTAGTCCGTGATGCGTTTTGTTCGGCGGAAATCTGGAAGAAGCCAACCAAATTCTGGAGCTGAGAGACCTGGGCGCTCAATTCCTCAGCAGTCGCGCTCAGTTCCTCGGAGGAGCTGGCGTTGCTCTGGGTGAGTTGGGAGAGCTGACCCATGGCTGTGTTGATCTGATTAACACCACTGGCTTGTTCCTTGGAAGCAGACGCGATTTCCTGGACCAGATCCGAGG
>CAUYUB010000064.1:0-6947 GCA_963575685.1 Gammaproteobacteria bacterium
GTATTGGCGCTTTTGGCGTCACACAAGCATAAGGAGAGCGACATGGGTCAATTTAAACCAATGGTCAAGATGGAGACCACCGAGCCCTCAGTTGAGCTGAAGCTTAAAAAGGGTGGCAAGGTAGCCAAGAAGGCCGACGGAGGCATGATGGGCTCGCCCATGAGCGCCGCCGGTGCTATGCCACCGCCTATGCCTGCCCGGGGCGGCATGATGGGTGCCAAGGCTCCTATGCGCCCGCCTTTGGCCATGCGCCGACGTGCAATGCGCGGCATGCCGGCCGGTGCCGGCCCGGCGGGTCCAGTCGGTGGCGCTGCTCAAATGCAAGCCTCAATGCCGCCTCCTATGCCTCCTATGCCGTCCGCCCCAATGAAAAAAGGCGGCAAGGCTGACATGGGGCAGGACAAGGCCATGGTCAAAAAAGCCTTCAAGCAGCATGACATGCAAGAGCACAAGGGCGGCAAAGGCACTAAGCTCAAGCTGAAGCACGGCGGCAAGATGGCCACTGGCGGCGTAGTCAACGGCCAAGGCGGCTTTGCTACCGGCGGTGTGGTCAATGGCCAAGGTGGATATGCCACTGGTGGCGTTGCCAAGTCAAACGGCGGGGGCTACAAAAAAGGCGGCAAGATCAAAAAAAAAGCTGATGGCGGTCTGATAGGAGCTTTGGGCGGTATGCCACCAGTCGGAGGCGGCCTTGGAGGCGGCGGCCTCGGAGGCGGCGGAGGTGATGCTACGTCTGGTTTGGGTAATGTAAATCAAGGCGCTGCAACTATTAGCAATGCTTTGAAAAACATTTCAGGCTCAGTCGGTAGCGGCAGTAATGTCAGCCTTGCTGGAGATTACATGAAGCGCGGAGGTAAGGTCTCAAAAAAAGCCTACGCGGCGGGCGGAACTGCTGATTCAGGCCGTCCCGTCGCAATGCCGCAAGGCAACAAAAAGCCAAGCGCACCTGTGAGTATTGACCGTTTGTCCGGCACTTTAAAAAGGGCGGCACGGTCAAAATGAATCATGGTGGCTCTTCTTCTGACAAAGGGGAAGACATGACCAAAGGTGCTTATGACAAAGCGCCAAAGTACAGCCGTGACGTTGAGGATGCATTAAATCCTCTTGGCATGGTGAAGGAACTGGCTGGCAAAGCAAAAGACTTCTTCATGCCCAAGAAGACTGCTGACAGCGTGACCAAGACCAAAGAGTCTGTAACGGTTACGCCAGCAGGTAAAAAGCGTGGCGGCGTTGCTTGTTGAAAACGAGTGGGGGCTACGGCCCCCGCTTCTAATTGGAGAGAACTGAATGACTATTACGGCCACATCCCAAACATTGTTTGATGGCGAACGAGTCGCCATTATGAAGTTTTACGCAACCATGAGTACAACTGAAAATGAGTCTGCGGTTGCAAAAGTTACCCCATCGGCGCTTACCGCTTCAGCGGCAGGCGGTGCTTGCGATGCTGTGACTATTTTGAAATGCACGGCAATGACGCATGGCTTGGAAGTCCAAATGAATTGGAAGGCAAGCACACCAGTCGTTATTGAAATTATTCCGCCCAATACAAATTACACGCAAGATTATTCAAGTTTTGGCGGGTTATGGAACAACGCAGGAACTGGCAAAGATGGCGTGATTACCTTTACGACTCTTGATGGTACTGCTGGAGATGCGTACACGGTCATTCTTGAGATGCAAAAGCACTACGTCAATCCTCTAGGTTAATCATGCCAAGCAAATCACCTGCTCAACACAGATTGATGGAGGCGGTCGCACACAACCCTACGTTTGCGAAGAAGACTGGCATTCCTCAAAAAGTTGGCAAAGAATTTTCCAAAGCGGATGAGAAAATGAAAGGCGGCGGTTTGTATGAAAATATCAATGCAAAACGTGAAAGAATCTCTGAAGGCTCTGGCGAAAAAATGCGCCGAGTGGGCAGCAAGGGTGCGCCAACGGCTGGTGACTTTAAGCAGTCGGCTAAGACAGCCAAAGTGAAATGACCAAAAAAAAAGTCAATCTTGCGGTCGGCCGAGGCGAAAAATTGCCGGTCAGCAAGGGCGCTGGGCTGACGGCCAAGGGTCGAGCCAAATACAATGCGGCAACCGGCAGCAACCTGAAGGCACCACAGCCCCAAGGAGGCGCACGCAAGGACTCGTTTTGCGCCCGGATGAGCGGAATGCCGGGACCAATGAAAGATGAAAAAGGCAAGCCAACACGCAAAGCGGCGGCCTTAAACAGATGGAAGTGCTGATATGGCTTACTCGGGCACAGTTGGTACGACCGTTATCACGGTCCAGACGCTGATTGATCACGGTGCGCGTCGTTGCGGCAAGCTGGCCAGCGAACTGACCTCCGAGCAGGTTCTGAGCTCCCGCGAGTCGCTGTTTTTTCTGCTGTCCAACCTGATCAACATCGGCATCCAGTACTGGGCCATCAACAAGAAGGTCTACGGCTTCACGCCTGACAAAGCAACGTACCTGCTCCCTTTGGGAGGCAATGACGTGCTCAACGCCCTGTATCGCTACCTGAACCGCCCTGACGGCAGCTACACAACTTCTGCCGGCGGAACCATTGGCAACGTCTATGACGGCGACGTGGACACGGTCTGCACCCAAACCTCGGCGAATGGCAACATTGCTGTCAACTTTGGCCCGTCCAACCCAATTTTTATCGGCTCCATTGGCTTCCTGCCGGCCTCCAGCGGCACTAAATCATTCATCCTTGAATACTCGCTGGACAACGTAACTTGGGCAACCTTGGTTGATCTTGGGGCTATCACGGTGGTTGACAATGAGTGGGTCTGGACCGACATTGCCAACGGCCAAACCGTGTCGTACTACCGCATCCGGGCCTACAGCGGAACCACCCTGAGCCTGCGAGAGTTGTATTTTGGCAACAACAGCACAGAGATCACCATGTCGCGCCTGAACCGCGACGACTACACCAACCTGCCCAACAAGAACTTCACCGCCAACCAGCCGTTTCAATTTTGGTTCAACCGCACGATTCCCCAGAGCGAGATCGTGCTGTGGCCAACGCCTCAGAACGCCTTCTACCAAATGGTCGTTTGGTACTCGCGCCAGATCATGGACGTGGGTGACCTGTACGGCGAGCTGGAGGTTCCACAGCGCTGGTACGAGGCCGTGGTGATGATGCTGGCTCACCGGATGAGCCTCGAGCTGCCCGGCGTGGAGATGGCCCGCGTGCAGTACCTAGAGGGTCAGGCGGCAAAGTACTTGGCCATGGCCGAGGAAGAAGAACGCGATCGGTCGCCGATTTACTTTGCTCCGAATATTTCGCCATACACAAGGTGACCTGTGGCCATCTTTCTGGACACCCTCGGATACTCTGACATTGCGATTGCGGTGTGCGACCGCTGCAAGATGAAGCGCCCGCACGCCGTGATGCGCAACGACCCCAACTTGCCGGGTCTCAGGGTGTGCAACGAAGGCTGTGCAGATGAGCTTGACCCCTACCGCCTGCCGGCTCGCAAAACCGAAAGAATAACGATTAGGTTTCCACGCCCCGACCTCCCAATTGGTGCCGGCGACAACTATCTGATTACTGGCGGCGAGACCAGCGTGTATCAGATTTCAACTGAGGGTAATACCCAGACTCCAACATCTACCGGGAACAGGGACACAATTGCGCCCAACCCGCCAGACAACACGAGCACATAATGTCCGCACAAGTCACCATACTCCAACTTCCCGCCGCTGGTGCTATCACAGGCACTGAGGCGGTTCCTATTGTCCAAAATGGGGTGACCGTCCAGACCACGACTGCGGCGCTTGCTGGCTCACCCGTTCAGACCTATTCTTACCTGACGGTCTCACAAACCCCCCAACTGGCAAACAGTCGGTATGTGGGCGCAACCAACGGCTTGACTGTGACCGACGGCGGTGCGCAGGGACTCTTCAATATCAGCACCACAGGCGCTTTATCGTCTTTGGTGGCATCTGGCACTGGCATACAGGTTAAAACGTCTTCTACGGCCATTACAGGCCGTTCTATGGCGGTTTCTGGCAATGGTCTGTCAATTACAGATGGTTCTGGCGTATCTGGTAACCCAACCATCGCTTTGAGCGGTCAGGCTCTAAATTTTGCAAATGCAAGTTTTAACGGACTGGTTGTGCTGTCAACCGCCGGGGCGGTAACGTCGGCCACAATAACAGGAACAAGCAATCAAATTGACGTTGCAAACGGAACCGGGGTAGGTGGCAACCCCACGGTGTCAATTTCAAACGACCCCGTAGTTCCCGGCACGGGCGGCATGATTCTTCCCGTCGGAACGACAGGCCAGCGCGGGACATCAACTGACGGCAATCTGCGGTACAACACCACAACGGCTACGTTTGAAGGCTACGCCAACGGCGCATGGGGTTCAATTGTCAGCGGCTCTGGCGTCAATTCCATCTCTTTTGGCTCAACTGGCCTGACTCCATCCACATCGACGACAGGCAATGTAACGGTAGCAGGAACCTTGGCGGTACTCAGCGGAGGCACTGGGGTTACCACAAGCACGGGAACGACAAATGTTGTTCTGTCCAACAGCCCAACGCTGGTAACGCCTGACCTTGGCACTCCAAGTTTTTTGCTTGGAACAAACATCACGGGAACTGCGGCAGGACTAACTGCCGGGAATGTCACCACAAACGCCAACTTGACGGGCGATGTCACATCGGTAGGAAATGCAACCACGCTTGCCACAGTCGCTTCGGCAGGCTCTACAGGCTCAAGCACCGCAATTCCTGTCATCACAATCAACGCCAAAGGCTTGACGACCAGCATCACTACGGCAGCAGTCATTGCCCCCGCAGGAACTCTATCTGGTGCAACACTGGCATCTGGGGTGACAGCCTCATCGCTGACCAGCCTTGGCACGATTACAAGCCTTGTGGTGACCGCAGGAACTGTTGCAACAACGCCATCAGCGGCCACAGACATTGCCAACAAGTCGTATGTTGATACTGTTGCGCAGGGCTTGGATACCAAAGCCTCCGTGGTGGCTGGAACAACGGTAAACATCACATTATCAGGTGCGCAGACCATTGATGGCATCTCAATCGTTGCAACTGACCGGGTGCTGGTAAAGAACCAAACAGCGCCAGCAGAAAACGGTATTTATGTTGCGTCTGCAACAGCATGGGCAAGAGCGTCTGACATGAGTACATGGGCGCAAGTGCCGGGTGCTTACGTCTTTATCGAAACAGGAACCACTCTTGCTGACACGGGTTGGGTCTGCACAAGCAATGCTGGCGGCACAATCAATGTCACCGCCATAACTTGGGCGCAGTTCTCAGGCGCTGGCAGTGGCGTGAGTTCAATCACCTTTGGCACAACAGGACTGACACCAGCGACCACGACGACTGGCGCGGTGACGGTTGGCGGAACCCTAGCCATTGCCAACGGCGGAACCAACTCCACGGCAACTGCAACTGCGGGTGGCTCTGCATACGGCACTGGAACTGCATTTGCGTTCACTGCGGCAGGAACTGCTGGGCAGGTATTAACATCAGCAGGAGCCAGCCCACCAGTGTGGTCAGGAATCTCGGGCGGAACATTTTAAGGAACTCTCATGGCACAAAGCGGCTTCACCCCAATCTCTCTCTACTTCTCGGCAACAAGCGCTGCTGTTCCTACGGCGGGGAACCTTGTTGCTGGTGAGTTGGCACTCAATACCAACGACGGCAAGTTGTACTTTAAGAACAGTTCAGGCGTAGTCACCTTGCTGGCAGGTTCAACTTCTGGCCCTGCGGGTGGCTCAACCACTCAGGTGCAGTACAACAATGCTGGCGTACTGGCAGGAATTACGGGCGCTACAACCAATGGCACAGCACTGACTCTTGTTGCTCCAAATTTGGGTAGTCCAGCTTCAGTGGGAACCATGCCAGCATTTACGCTTGGCGGCACAGTCTCTGGCGGCGGCAATCAGCTTAACAACGTAGTGATTGGCACAACGACTCCGCTGGCGGGAGCGTTTACTACGCTGAGTGCTACGGGAGCAACAACGCTGTCAGCAGCATTGACCTATGGCGGCGTTACGTTGACCAATGCGGTGACAGGCACAGGCAAGATGGTGCTAGACACCTCACCGACTTTGGTCACCCCTGCCCTAGGTACACCATCTGCATTGATTGGCACAAACATTACAGGCACCGCAGCAGGTTTGACAGCAGGCAATGTAACAACAAATGCCAACCTGACGGGTGCAGTAACGTCAGTTGGCAATGCCACCTCACTTGGTTCGTTCACCTCGCTGCAATTGCTCACCGCTTTGACAGACGAAACAGGCACAGGCGCAAATGTCTTTGCCACCAGCCCCACCCTAGTCACCCCTGCGCTAGGTGCAGCAACCGCAACGAGCCTTGTGTCCTCTGGCACAGCCGCAAGCAGCTTCACAGTGACCAGCGGAACAGCCGTGCCGTTGACGATTACCAATGTGGGGACGGGGAACAGCTTTGTGGTGGAGGACAGTGCGAGTACGGACAGTACGCCGTTTGTGATTGATGCGAGTGGTTATGTTATTTCTGGTTCAACTGCGGCATTGACTGATGGGTCAATTCAAACTTTTAAATTAGACGGCATCGGTGCAAATGACTTTGCCCGTAAAAACACGGCTGGTTCTGGAATAGTTCTTTCAGGTGAAACGGTGGGCAATCTTCGTTTCTACGGCTTTGATGGCACAAGTTATATCCGCACGGCACAAATATTTTCAGCAGTAGATGGCACTCCCGGCACAAACGATATGCCCGGGCGCTTGGCATTCAGCACTACTGCTGATGGGGCTAGTACGCCGACTGAGCGGATGCGGATTGATAGTGCGGGAAGCGTGGGGATTGGTGCAACATCTTTAACAGGATACTCACTAAAAGTCGGCAAAACAAGAACAGGTGCTACAAATTCTTATGGAATTTAAAAAGATGCACAAGTTCAATCAGATGTAACAGCGTCTGCAAATTAAT
>CAUYUB010000065.1:0-6918 GCA_963575685.1 Gammaproteobacteria bacterium
GCACGATCATGCCCCGTCAGCGGTCGCAGGTGGGGTTCCCAGTGGGGATTCGGCAGACAACGCAGGTCGAAGAGGTAGTCGGCATCCGCCGGGATACCATGCTTATAGCCAAAGGAAAGGAACAGGATTGACAATACCTCACCAACGCGTCGCCCCACTCGGTCTACGATAAGGTCACGGAGTTGATGTTGATGGGTAAGGGTGGTATCGAAACAAAGCTGCGCGGCAGCGCGCATGGGTTCCAACAACTTCCGTTCTTGGCCAATCGCTTCGGGTAATAATAAATGTCGATTGGTGAGAGGGTGTTTGCGCCGGGTCTCGCTGAATCGTTTAAGGAGAGTCGGCGTATCGGCATCCAGGAAAAAGACCTCGACCAAGACCCCTGACTCGCGCAGATCGCGGCAGATCTGCGGGAATTGCTCCAGGTCCGCGGGTGGATTGCGGGCGTCGATCCCTGCCGCCACCCGTTGGTATTCGGGCTTGCGTTGATCCACCATCTCTTTTGCCAGGGCGGGTAGTAAGCTTACCGGTAAGTTGTCCACGCAGTAATAGCCGAGGTCTTCCAACACATGCAACGCGGTGCTTTTCCCCGACCCAGAGAGACCGCTGACGATGATGAGTTTCATGCTGACCAATCAGGCTGACAGTTAGGGCATGGGGACTGAACGGTTATTCCGGACCATCCACGGGGTAAACTCTGGTAGGTACGGAGGACCATGGAAGCCTTCTTCGTTGGTTTGGATCTGCCGCCGTTGGCGTTCGATAAAATCCAATGCGGCGTTGTAGCCGTTTATTTTAAGCAGGTGGTCACGTACCGCCGCTTCTACCAATACTGCCAGGTTACGGCCTGGAGCGATCGGAAGGGTGATCTGGGGGATCTCCACTTCGAGAAAAGTACGGATCTGATGACTCCCGTAGAGGCGATCAATCTTTTCCAGTTTGGTTTCATCCATAAGTTCGAGATGGATGATTAATTGCAAAAATTTTGATTTCCTAAGACCACTGTCGCCGAACATCGCACGAATGTTGAGCAGTCCCAGGCCGCGTACCTCCAGGAAATCAGACAACAGCTCAGGACAATTCCCCATCAGGGCATCGGGCGCCACCCGACTGAAAATCGGGGCATCGTCGGCAATCAAGCGGTGGCCACGGGTAATGAGTTCCAACGCCAACTCACTTTTCCCTACCCCCGCCGACCCGCTCAAGAGTACGCCGGTTCCCATCACTTCCATGAAGACCCCATGCAGCGTGAGGTGTTCGGCCAAAAGGTGAGACAGGTAGTGGCGCAGGTAGGTGATGACCTTCTCACTGGAGAGGGGGGTGGTAAAGACCGGTACTCTCTTTCCTTCAGCGGCTTCCAGAAGCGTAGATTCTACGGGTTGCGCATCGGCGATGATGACCATGACCGGCGTTGAACCCAATAACTGTCGTTCTATCTCGGCACGCCGTTCTGGGGTAAGACTAGCAAAGTACTCAGCGTCGCGTTGGGAGAACACCTGAATATCGTGTGGATGAGTGAGGTTGAGAGGACCGACCAGTGCTGCGGTGCCTCCATTCCCCGGTTCCTCTCCGATCCCCACGATACGTCCTTCCCCCCCCCAGCCGGCCAACCAGCGCAGGCACAAGCGTTCTGCGTGGGTATCGAACAGGACGCGGACGGTGGTGGGAATGGTCATGGTCTACTCGGGGTTCCAGGTAGTAATGATTTCGTGGATCGCATTGGCTCCGTGGGCCTCACGCAGACGTTGGCGTAGATCGGGGTCACTGAACAGGTGGGCGAGGTGGGCGAGGATACGCAGATGCTCGTCGGTGGCCTGGTCCGGCACTACCAGTGCAAAAAATAGATCTACCTTCGCGTTGTCGATGGCATCGAAGGAGATGCCGTTCGTAAGTTGCAAAAATGCTCCAACGACTCGTTGACTCCCCTTCATGCGGCTGTGGGGGAGGGCGATACCCTTACCTAGGCCGGTTCCTCCCAGACGTTCCCGGGTCAGTAACCCCTCGAAGATTTGGGGGGTAGTCAGGCCTTGTTCACCTTTGGCCAACAATTCAGCGAGCAGCTCCAGAACGCGACGCTTGCTGGATGCCCGAACACCGGTGGCGATGCACTCAGGTTTCAGAAACTCGGCAATGTCCACGGCACACATCCCTCACAACAGAGGGTTCAGGCAGAAGGGCACTGGCCCAATGGGCCAAGTGCCGGTTTTTCGTCGATGAAGCCTTGATACTCGTTGTGCGGCTGCTCCTAACTGGGGATCGAACCTCAGGGGTGCAGGTTGTGACTAGACGAATATCAAACCTTTCGATCAAGCACGGAGTACCTCCTTGCGATGGTGATCGGTGAGCTTCTCCTTGTGCCGCAGGATTTGACGGTCAAGCTTATCGGTCAGGGCGTCGATTGCGACATACATGTCCTCGTGTTCAGCGTTGGCAAAAATGGCAACACCGTTGAGACTCAAGTCGGCCTCCACTTTGTGGCGTAGTTTTTCTACGATGAGCACCACGTGCATGTGGGTGACGTTGTCGAAATGCCGTTCCAGGCGCTCAAGTTTGCTGGTGACGTAATCACGCAGGGCGGGCGTGATATCGATATGGTGCCCAGTCACGGTCAGTTGCATCGAGGACTCCTTAGTTTTATTTAAGTGTAGCCAAAGGGTTTATTTCAATCCGCGCTCCCGCGCGGGGTAAATCATGCAGCCTTATTTAGGCCAAACGCTTGCGTTCACTAGAAGGCGGAATGGACATGGCCTCACGGTATTTTGCCACAGTCCGCCGTGCCACCTTAATTCCTTGTTCACTCAACAAATTGGCAATCCTGCTGTCACTGAGGGGCTCGCCTGGCTCTTCCGCGGTCAGCAGGCGACGAATGAGCGCCCGAATGGCCGTGGAAGAGCACTCCCCTCCATTGGAAGTATTCAGATGGCTGGAGAAAAAATATTTCAATTCATAGATACCACGCGGGGTATTCATGTACTTTTGCGTAGTCACCCGCGAGATAGTGGATTCATGCATGCCCAGTGCCTCGGAAATATCGTGGAGCACTAGCGGACGCATGGCCTCATCTCCCTGGTCCAGAAAGTCACGCTGGCGTTCGACGATGGCCGTGGCCACCTTGAGCAGGGTCTCATTACGGCTCTGTAAGCTTTTGAGAAACCACCGCGCTTCTTGGAGGTTATTGCGAAGATAGGTGTTGTCGGGGCTGTTGTCGGCGCGGCGTACCAGGGAAGCATAGTGGGGATTGACGCGTAGCCGTGGAGCGATATCAGTATTGAGTTCCACCTTCCAGGTGCCACGCACCCGACTCACAATCACATCCGGGATGACATATTGTGTCTCCGTTTCCACCATCTGACCGCCGGGGCGGGGGTTGAGGTGCTGAATGAGATGGACCACCTCACGCAACGCATCCTCCGCAAGTTTCATGCGCCGCGCAAGCTGCGTGAAGTCGTGGCGGGCGAGGAGAGTAAGGTGATCGCTCACCAGGATGTAGGCTTCGGTCCGCCAGGGGGTGGTGACGGGCAGTGCGCGCAACTGGATCAGTAGACACTCTCGCAGGTCACGGGCGCCAATGCCAGGGGGGTCAAAATTTTGTATCTGGTGTAGGACTACCTTGATTTCGTCGAGCCCAACGCCTAATTCCGCTACGGTGGTCTGGATGTCTTCCAGGCTACAGCTGAGATACCCATCTTCATTGATGGCATCGACGATAGCGGTGGCAATCTCTGCGTCGGTGGGAGAAAAGGGGGTGAGTCGGACCTGCCATAGCAGTTGGTCGCGCAACGACTCACTGGTTCCCGCCCGCCCTTCGTATTCCTTGCCGTTGAATTCTGGGTTCGCCGCGCCGGTGCCGGGAAGGTCGTAGAGGTCATCCCAACTGCTGTCCACCGGCAGATCGTCGGGGATGGTTCCCTCCTTCAAGTTTAGTTCGGATTCACCGCTATCGTCCCGGGAGGCTTCCATCGCCGTCTCCGGTAAATCACCCTCTCGGTCTTGTGTTTCTCCCGTCTCCTGCATCCGTTCAGAGGGCGACTCCCTCATCGGCTCTTCACCCGATTCATGATCCTCCTCGGTGAGTTCTTCGAGCATGGGATTGGATTCCAATGCCTGTTGGATCTCGATCTGGAGTTCCAGCGTGGAAAGTTGCAACAGCCGAATGGCCTGCTGCAACTGTGGGGTCATGGTGAGCTGTTGGCCGAGCCGAAGCTGGAGGGACTGCTTCATGGAGAGCGGTAAGATGGAGGACAACTGAATGCTTGCATGTTAGCGCAAATACCATGCCAGTACAGCCAACGGTTGTGATAAATCGGAAAAATTATTGTTCATCCCTCCTGATGGGCCGTGGTTCAGCGGCCAGCGAGCGCTTACGAGAGTCCCGGGAGCTGGTCGCCACCTGCGAGAAGATCAGCGAGGCCTCTCTCCATCTGGATGGATGGGAAATCTATCCACAGGTTGGACAGGTATGATGGACTGGAAGGTAGGAGGAGATAAGGGATTCGGAACCGCACCCATCTCCACCTACCGTCACCGAGGCGAGATAGTCCGCGGTGATCCATGCTCCCATCGCGGCCATCTTCTCATAGACAGCGCATTGGGAGCAGGCGATATCATCGCGTGGCGGCGCCTCCCCCATCACCATCGCGCGCGCATAACGCATCGGTTCGCATTCCAGCAGATTTTTCATGGTCCAGCCGAAGGCGTTTGACACATAGGCCATCGAACGATTGCGCGCGCACCCGAGCAGTTTTCCGTCCCAGTTGATTTGAGGACTCAACCACAGGTGAGCACATTGTTCCTGACAATACAACTTCCCCCGGATGGCAAAATACTCCGCGCGGTCCGCGTAGCCAAGCAGGCCCCGCACGTGCTCACGGACGTCGAGAGGTAATGGCTCCGTATTCCAATTAAGCTTGAAGCGGCACTTCATGCGCAGCATCCTTGCCAATAACCTGGCGCGTTCTATTTCATGAGCGTTGTGGCCGAAGATGACGAACTGAAGGATCAGATGTGGCCAAATGGAGCGATAGCGCGCTTTCCATTCATTGATACGCTGGACGTTGGTCAGCACCCGGCCCAGTTCACCGCCGATGCGATAACGGGCATAGGTCTCCCGCGTGATACCATCAATGGCGACTCGCACCACCGCGGTACCGTACTTCACCAACGCTTCGGCGGTCTCGTCCGACAGGTAATTGAGATTGACTCCGGTGTCCAGATAGGTGGTGACGCCGCGTTCATGCGCCGAACTCAAGATTTCGGGGAGCCTTTTATTGAGCACCGCCTCGCCGGAATTGGCGAGTTCCACGTGTCGGAGCTGGGGATTGCGTTCCAAAAAACCCAGAAAATCCTCCGGCCGCAAATTACCGCGCCCAACCACCTCGTTATTCTCACCGGTGGTAACAGGGCAAAGCGGACAATCCAGTTGGCAAGCCGCACTGGCATCAACGCGGGCCCATGAAGGGGATGCGGAAAAAGTACTGCTCATCGGAAAAGACCTCGGCGTATATACCACTTGTTCAATCCAAATTTTATTGTAATCATATCATGATGCACCTTGCACCCCCCAACTCACTCCATTTACAGGCGAGTGGCCTATGCCAGCTTCATTGTCCCATATGTTATTTGCGTAAACATTCGGCTCGCGTGAAAAAAGGATTGCTAAAATTCAGCGATTTCATAAACTTGATCGCCAGCAACCCTTGGCTTAAGCATATCGAGCTAGGCGGGAGAGGCGAGCCTTTTCTGAACCAGGAACTATCCGAGATCCTCCGATACGCCTCCGAACAGAAGATACTTACCTCAATGGGGATTGGCGCAAATTTAAACTACGCATCGGATGAGGCGCTGGATGCCTTGGTTCGCTATGGCACAAAAAAGCTACGGTGCTCCCTGGATGGAATCACGCGGGAGACCTATGAAAAGTATCGGGTCGGCGGGCATCTGAGAACGGTTATCGAAAATATAGAAAAAATCAATAGCCTTAAAGAAAAATATCGAACTAGCCAGCCTTGCTTGATTCTTGAATTCATCGTTTACCGCGACAATGCCCATGAAATTGAGCGCGCGGCAGCCTTGGCGAGGATGTTGAATATGCGCTTCTCTCCGCGATTGAATTCTTCCAACGGTCCACTACCTGCCCCTGTTCGCAACAAACTCCGACAACTCATCGGCTACGCGGATCGTAGCGAATTCTTAAAGATGAATAGGGCCAGCTATACCCGCGCGGTCTGCTACCAGATGTGGGGAAGCCCCCAAATCGGATGGAACGGAGCACTCCTGGGCTGCCACCGTAATAAGTGGGGGGGCCTATGACGGCAATGTCTTTCACCAGGATCTCGCTACCTGCCTCAACGGTATAAAAATTAGCTATGCCCGGTCAATGCTCATGGGCCTGCTTCCATCTCGCGCAGATATCCCCTGCGCGCACTGCGCCGAGTATAAAAACATGGTGGCTTACCAGAATTGGCTGACTGCTCCTGAAATCAACCATCATTTTAGCCTTGAGAGGACTGTTAGGGATGAAGGTATTTCCAACATCACTTAGGATAGAGACCAGCGCTGTTTGTCAACTGCGCTGCCCGCTTTGTCCATTTAGCAATCATCGGGTGAGCGAGAAAAAAGCTCTTCTTAATTTTAGCGACTTTCAGCGTTTGCTTGATCAAAACCCACAGATTGAGCAAATAGAGGTTGCGGGTAGAGGAGAGCCTTTCCTGAACAAGGAGTTGGCCCGGATGATCCGTTATGCGTTCGATAAGGGGGGGATGACCTCAGTGACTGGAGGAACCAATCTCAATGATGCCTCGGACGAAACACTCGAAACCTTGGTTCGATGTGGCACACTAAAACTCCGCTGTTCCATTGATGGCATCACCCAGGAAACCTATCAAAAGTACCGAGTGGGAGGACGACTGCAACAGGTCA
>CAUYUB010000066.1:0-36011 GCA_963575685.1 Gammaproteobacteria bacterium
TGCAATTTCTGGGAACGCTGCGACACAATACAGTACAGGTGGCGTAGCACAAATGGCAATAAATTATGTCCCTAGTAACGCTACTCTTATTTTTAGAGATTCCGCTTCTGCTACCACTCGTATGACTCTTACTCAGGGGGGTAATCTCGGCATCGGAACCACAGCGCCGTCGTATCCCCTAGAAGTCAACGGTGGGATATATGCGGTTGGAACGGGGAACGTGGGGATAGGGAGTACGGCGCCGGTGGCGTTACTTGATGTTGAGGGTGGGATTTATATTAACTCAGCATTAGGCAATTTAGGTATCGGTACATCAGCGCCCTATGCCAATTTTCATATCAATACTAACGGACAGAACTCTTATTTTGGTACTGGGCTTGGATACGACGCATATTCCAATTATCAAGGACGTGGATTTGTAGGATATTCGAATACCGCAAGTGGCCTACTCCTTCAGGGATCAACAAATAAGGGTGTTTTAATAGAGGTAAATAGTAGCACTTTTGGCTCAGGAACTCAGGTTGCCTCTTTTAACACTTCCGGTAATGTTGGACTGGGAGTATTTGCACCTAACTATCGTTTTGAGGTTGGTGCAGGAAATAAGAAGTCGCAACAAGTTTATGTTGACCCAGGTATATATGTTCAAGGAAGCGGCATGATTGATAGTTCATTGTATGTTGATGGTTCAATATATCTTGGTGGCTCGTCAGGCAATATTTATATGCAAGGCGCAGCGACGTGTTGGGTATGCACTCCGGGTGCAACAATGACTTGTGCGAATACTGGAAACTCAACCTGTAATTGGGCTAAACCGTGAAGAAACTATTATTTAGCTTAATGTTGCTTTGGTGGTGTGGCGTGTGCCATGCCACCGTGTATCATGTTTGTGCTGGAGCGTGTGACTATCATACGACGACAGAAGTCAATGCTGCAACATTCACGCTAGATGATGTTATTTATTTCAAAGATGAAACATTTGCAGCACCGGCTCTTATTCCAAAAGATTCCGGCATGGTCGGACATGAAATTATTTATGCTTCCGACCCTACCAACGCTGACTATCCGATTATTGTTGGTGGTGTAAAGCCAAATACAAAGTATGGATTGAAGTTTATCGGACTAAAAACAGAGGCCGTTGACGTTGCAGATAATAGCACATGGTCTTTTCATAGTTGCCACGATATAACTGTGGTTCGCCCATTTATAGACTGTAAGAACGTTCTTGGCAATCTAGGTATTCAGGCTTTCAAATCAGATGGTACTGGGCCGTCGCCGTATAATATTGAAATATCATATGGAACAATACAGAATTGTGGCGTTGCATCAGCCTCCCAGAATGGTGGAGGAATTAATTTTGCTAGTGGTACGCATGATACATGGACGCACCACATGTTTATTCTTGATGGTTTTGAGACAGGATGGCAAGCGTATGACAATACGCATCTGTCTGATGCCGTCGTAAATAATTGGATAACTGATAGTTATGTTGTTAACACCCTTTCCGGTAATGGCGCAAGAAATGGAATAAATTGTGGAAATAATAACATAAATTGTCGCGCAGAACGTAATTTTGTTTCTGGGTATGCCGCCTGTTTAGAAGAAGATGGTTACAATTCTAGTAGTGCAAATTCAGCAACATTTATTAATAATATCGCCACGGATTGCCAATCTCTAATTTTAGTTGCTCATGATGCTCAAAACCTAACCGCTCTGCATAATACTTTAGTTGCTAAAAGTGGCGGATTATGGACGACATTTTATGGCGTACTCTATCAAGGCGGCGGAACAATCCCAATGCTTGGTCATGTGTTCAAAAACAACATTGTAAAAATGGAATACAGCGCAAGTTCTTATAAATTAATGGAAATAGGTACTGGGGCGAACATCGGACTAGATTCAGATTATAACCAGTATTTCCGAGGCGGGGCTGCAATTACATTCCAAAATGGAGCAACACTTTATACGTCGCTTGCTAATTGGCATAACGCAACCGGATATGAAGAACATTCAAAAGTTGGCGACCCTAATTTAGACCCCAATTACTACCCCTATCCCGGCAGTCCGGCGATCGGCGCAGGAACACCCCTCAGCCAAGTGCTTGATGACTATTATGGGAAAGTACGGTCATCGACGCCGACGATTGGAGCGAGGGAATATTCAACCGGGATCACCTATAACGGAGTAACCATAAGATGAAAAAATACCTCTTCCTAATCCTTATATTTTTATGCACGAATGTCCACGCTGACTCCGTGTTCCGTAACATGACGATGAAGGGCGTGACGGTGGGGCCGGGGTTTTACACGCTTTATTTTAATGGTGTATCTGGTTACGCTTCGGCTCCAGCGATTGCCGGAAATCAAGTATTTGGGAACCAAGGATACTCTGTTGAGTTTTGGACATATCTTGTGAGTAGCGGAAGCGGTGATACTGGAAGGTTAATGCACAAATCGAACACCGGAAGTTCAGTCGGTGGTTTAAGAGTTTTTACGACTGGAACTAATAGTATCGGAACCAAAATACAAGCGACCTTAGACACCGATGGTACTGATGCCAACTGCTTAACAACTGCTCGGTATAACTTCAACACTTGGCATCATATTGTCGTAACGCTTGATACGTCTTTGAATCTTATATTTTACATAGACGGCGCAGCATTTTCAGCATGTACGCAAGGAACTGGCAATATTGTTACTGATGCCACTTATCCTCTCCAGCTCGGTGGTAGGCAAGATGGCGTTTCAACGATGGGTGGGAATTTAGGTAAGGTTCGAATATTTCTGAACAAAGTTCTTTCTCAGGCAGAAGTGAACACCTTATACAACGGCGGAGTGTTGGTGCAGAATCAATCATCCCCCGTTGCAGGAGTGACCGCTGAATACAATATGGACAGACCGCATAGCGGAACAGTCTTCACGGACACGTCAATTTACGCAAACAATGGTTCGTTAGCAGGGGCAGCGGCATGGGCAATTATATCAAATTAATAATCCTATTTTTTCTTCTAACCACATCAGCAAGAGCAGAATATCTTTGCTCCCGTGCGAATACTACTGATGTTGTTGATCCTTCATGTACCACAACTTTTAATAATGGATGGACGAATGTTAGTTGGGGTCCCGCGGGTGGCAAGGTATCGGCTGGAGATACTCTTTTTGTCTGCGGAACATTTAATTTTATAACACCGGATATGATAATCGGTAACTCTGGAGCAACGGCAAATTCCAGAACGGTAATTGATGGAAACTGTTCCGGCAATCCGGGCATTGTAACATTAGCTAATACTGGAACAAACGTGGTAGTCAATTATCCATATTTTGATATAAACAACATTTCGTTTACTTCTTCTGCTGGTACTGGGACTGGAATTATTTATTATAATGGCTCAGATGGCTCTCTCCACTTTACCGGAGATACTTTTTCCAACGGTACTTACGGAATATATCTTCCAACGGGAAGCATAGCGTATTCTGACATCGTTGTTTCAGATACGACATTCCAAGGTCAAACAGGTAAGGGCTTCGTCTGGAACCCAACCGGAACTCAGACCAGCTCAATATCTACTATAAAATTTATACGAGATATTTTTAGGAATATAACAACTGCTGGAATCGACATTCATCAGTCAACAACTAATACCGCCGCAGTTGTTTCTGACATTACTATTGATAACACAAAATTTTACGACATGACCGGCTATTCTATTTGGGCGACCTCTAACACAACTAATGTGGCTAGTCCTTGGGGTAAGATATCAGTAACGAATGTTACTTGCGGCAATGTCGGTTCGTGTATTTCTTCTGGCGGAAATAACGCAACGACATGGGGTGACAACAACTATACGGACAACACGATTTATAATACAACAATGGCAAGCGGGCCTTTGGATATATTCAACAGCAAATATGTCACTATTGCAAGGAACCAAGTTAATCCTCTTGTGTCGCAATCGAGTACTAATACTTCTGGACAGATCGACAATACCGGCGTGTTGCTTGATTTCGGCAATCAATATGTGCGTATTTATGATAATAACATAAATAGAATGTTGGGTGAACCAACCAAGATTAATTCTGGATGTGCGATTAATATTCTCAGTAGCCAGCACGTTTGGGCATACAACAACAAGGGGACTGGTAACAAGCACTCCCTGTATGCCAGTTATGTTGGAGTTATGCCATTTCAAGATGTAAACTTTTTTTATAATACATTTACCAATAGCGTAGTAAATGGAATATTGTTGAGAGACACAATAACTCCTACGATTGCTCAACAGTTTACTTTCAAAAATAATAGCCTATCAAATAGCGGAACCGGAACTGGGTTTAACGCTGAAACATCTAATGCCGAAACGGTTCATTCCAATAATATATTCTACAATTTTTCAACCACATATACTAACCAGGCTGTAGGCATCGGAGAGTCTACTGCAAATCCCGTTCTCGACGACAACTACCGCCCTCTCCCAACCAGCCCCGCCATCAACGCCGGTGTCTGCCTACCAGAAGTAACCGACGACTACGTTGGCACACATAGACCTTGGGGTAGTGGATGCACGATTGGAGCGTATGAAACGAAAACAGGTATGACCCTATCCGGTCTGATCGTAAACGGAGTCGACATTGATTAAAGTCGCCCTCGCCCTCATCCTTCTAACCGCTCCAGCCTGTGCCGAGGTGTTTGTGGAGAGCCACACGAAGCAGTACGTCAACGAGGTGCGAATCAACCGTATCTATAAAGAAGTGCTGGACTTTACCGGATTTAAGGACGTTAAGATTAAGCTTATCGTATTCGATAATGATAAAGAAGTCTGTGCTGCATACCGGCATTGGGGGTACACAGCGCCGTGTCCTGACGGATTCACGCTGCCGAACAGCCGTGTCATCTGGGTGAGTTCGTTGGCTTACTGGCTGCTGGTGCATGAGTTCACCCATGCGCTCAGTCCGGATTTGCCGAGACAGCTGAGAGAAGTGTTACCTAAATATGTAGTTGGAAACCTGTGAGGTGGTATGCACCCTGAGCCTTTAAAGCAATGTATCGAGGAGAGGAATCACTTGCGAGAAAAGATAAACGACCATGTTAAAGAGAGCGTTCCGATTCGTGATGCAGTTACTTCAATGCAGATTGACATCGGGTATATCAAGGAAAAAGTCGTAAAGATTGAGACGATTCTTGAGGAGAAGTACGTTACAAAAGCAGACTTCGTTCCAGTACAACGGATAGTCTACGGCATGGTTGGAGTTATTCTTATTGGCGTGTTGACAGCCGTAATTACATTAGTCTTGAAAGGCCATTAACATGATAACCAGAATTATTCATTGGCTTTCTGCGGTAACACTCGGTTCGGCAATTGTGCTGATATTTTACTTTTCGTACCTATTGCTATGGCCTATTGAGGTGTGTTACTTCTATCCTGATAGCTTTATTACAACTAAAACGGTGTATCAGTCTAGAGACATTCTTACTTACCGTACGCATATCCGCAAGAATATCAATTTATCAGCCGTTGTTATTCAATCATTCGTTGATGGGATTGTCCACCAGTTGCCGGACAGGATAACTAATAACCCCGTAGGCGAAAGCGACTTCATTAATACTAGCGTGGTTATTCCGCCAGGGTTACCGCTCGGAAAGTATCATTTCACAACTACGGTGGTTTATAAGATTAATGCTTTCCGTGACGTAACGTATACGTTTAAAAGCAACGAGTTTGAGATTACAGATGAATCATCTCGACTGCCCTAAACTAACCGAGTGTCACGACCAGTTGAAGAATGATATTCAGCTCATTGAATGTATCCGGTACTCGTTAGACCATGGGCATCTTGAACAGGCAAAGGATGAAATCGATATCTACATGAGGCGTCTACAGCATAGGAATTTAGACTTAACAGGGAGGGAGCTATAATTGCAATTCTTGCTATGATACTCAAGAAGCTATTCAGCGGTCGGTTCCTCGCCTTCATGATGGTGACGTGGACGCTCTGCAATGCCGTCAATCTTTCTCTCAGCGCCGTGTTTGGGGTTATTAAAATTGACCCGGCGACAAAAGAGGTTGTTGAGAAGATAGCGATGTATATTTTAGGCGCATTTACGACGATAGCGACTGGAATGTATAAGGAGTATTGGGACCAAGGTAGAAATCAAACTCAAACGGAGGTACCAAAATGAGCAAGAAAAACATTATCATAGCAATCATTGGCGGTTGTATTGTTGGTGGGCTCGGGGTGGCGATCATGATTTATCCGGCGAATGGCGCGCTGTTGGCGGGTGCTGCGGCCCTGGTCACTGCTGGAGTTGCTGCGGTTACGGGATTCAATATCAAGCCGGGAGCTTAGTATGGCTGGGTGGGGAGATGTATTTGGCAAGATGGCGCAATGGTTTCCTGGCCGCAAGGAATCCATGTTAAACCGGATCGCGGCCGTCAAGGAGGAGATGCGTGTTATCCAAACGAAACCAGGGAAGCTTTCGGCTCGCGATGGCAATAGGCTTATTGTGTTGTCTAACGAGTTGTCAGTTCTTCAGCAAAAAGTCGGTAACGCCAGCTGAGCCTGAGCCTCCGCATATCTGGAAGGTGGAAAAAGATGTGGCGAACACTCCGTACTATGATGGCATCTGTGCGAAGGCAGATGAGTATATACCTTTACGGTTACGATAAAATGAACATGGACAACCTGACAACCCGGGTCTGCAACATTCTTGGCACAGCCAAGATATCAACCCCAATAGTGATGCCCATTGCTGAGGCAGAATGGTGCTTTCCTGGCACGATTGTCTATTCAGTAGACCAAGATGCCATTTTGTTCAAGCGGGGGTCTAAAATCGCTGATTCGATGATGGTCCACGAGATCGGGCATGCTGTACTGGCCAGGGTATCGGCTGGAGTCAACCTGCCTGAGAGGATAAGTGAGATCGTGGCGGGGTATGTTGAGTTCGAATGGAGGAAGCAGAATGGGTAGGGCGATAAAGTCAACAGCCATTGATTTCGGCAGGAACCCGATCCTGGCTGGATACGCGGAATATGAGATTGTTAAGGTGTTTAATGTGGGGAAGGGGAGGGGCTAAATATGTCAAGCGGAACGGTGGCTGGCGCGGGGGCCAGTAAAGAATCGGTAAATTATCGACAGAAAGAGCAATGCGAAACTTGTATGCACTTCTACCCACCCAACAGCTGTGAAACTGTGGCCGGGAATATATCTAGAGAGGCCGTGTGTAATAATTGGGTTATCAGGCCGAAAGACACGGGTAAAGATGGATCGTATTATGTGGAAGAGTTCAAGAAGGCTTCTGGAGGCGCATCGTGATTATTTCTGGATGGAACAACACAACTCTTATTCCAGTTAAAGTTGCTTCAGACGGGTCCGTATTTACGACCGAGTTCCCGTCTACGCTTCAGGCTATGTGGGATTACCAGGGAGGATCATCGCTCATTTATGCCGGGTTCGCAGAGCCTGGAGTGGCAACGTCAACATCTGAATGGTTGTTACAGAAATATACTTATGACGGGAGCGGAAATGCAACGCAAAGACAAATCTGTGTTAATGGCAGCTGGGATGGTCGTGTTACTGCTACTTACGGGTAACGCATTCGCCACAAAGCAGGTTCTGCAATGGCCTTCGAATACGCCAGTTGTGGTGTGCCAGCCGTCCGACACCAACGTAAATTGTGGCGGCGGATCGGCCAGTAGTTGCTGGGAAGCAAGCGGATCGGATGTCATGCCAGCAGAATCGTGTACCAGCGACACGTTGTGGGAACTTGATGCAAGCTTAGACTTGGAGCCGAAATGAAGAAGATAATAATTATCGCAATATGTTTGCTGTGTAGCCCCGCATTTGCAGCCACTAAGAATATTGTTCCCAGGGCAGACCACGAGGGCGGAGTCGGTACTTCTGCGAAGAATTGGAATACTTTGTATGTAGACTATCTCTACGGCAACGGTGCAGGGCTTACTGGATTAAACTCATCGCAGTGGACTACCAATGGTTCGGCTATCTATTTCGGCTCTGGCAACGTTGGCATAGGTTCGACAACGCCAACCGCATTACTGGTTGTCGGCCAGCCCACGATAACAGTTACTGGTTCGAGTCCAAAGCTTCGAGTGCAAAATGATATCATCGTTGACGGTTCGGTGTACGGTGGAGTATTCCAAGGACAATCCAGTTGCGGGGCTTGGTCGACAGTATATCAAGCCACAACTGATGCAATTATTCATGGAACAGGGTATCGTTCAGGCGGAACTGCAAATTCATATTGTTTAACAGACGGCGCTAATCCTCCGTCAGTAGTTACTATCCAGAGTTTCGCAGCAGATTCAAATTGGGATACAGTTACTTGTTTTGTTAAAAGAGGTGATTATTGGAAGATTACTGGAAACTGGAACGCTGGATATAGTTGTATAAGGATTCCGGTAGGAGGTGCACCGTGAGAACGATTATTGCTCTATTGTTAATGGCAAGTCTTGCTTATGCCGGAGAGATGACCGTGGTGACTGGATATGGTTACTACGTTAAAGACGGGCAGATAACGGATAAGGCGGAACTTCCTAAAGGCAAGCATCAGCTTACCGATGGATACACATATGTTGAAGTTGCTAACCAAGAAGAGCTTGATGCCGTAGAAGTGTACCAACCTAAAGCTGAAGATACCGTTGCGTCTATTCGTCAAGAAGCGTTGGATAAAATAATCCAAGAAAAGATAGAATCGGATATTGACTTAAAAATAAGAGCGGAGGCGATCGATGGCAAACAGCGGATTAAATAGAGACCTTTGGCCTTATCGCGATGAGCATTCCGTCCGCTGCGCACGATGCGGATTCTGGTGCAACACAGATCGGGATACCAGCGCAACGGAAGGGTCTCGCGCTGGCGAAGCAATAAGCTATCGTCGGGTCTATCGGGAGACGACGATCGTTAACGGGGTTGTAACGGGAACAGAAAACGTAACATAAACAGGAGGTTTCAAATGGCAGGCAAATGGTGCGATGAGGGCGAGAACAGGGTTGCCAAGATCCTGTTTGTTTCGACAGCAGTTGAGAATTATTACATGGGGCTTTATAACAATGTGGCAGAGCCGTCCGAGGCTGCGACTTGTGTGGCTCTCACGACAACGGCAGGGATCACGGAGCCCGCAGCTGTTGGCGCGGGCGGGTATGCTCGATGCGTATTGACGCGGGGATCCTGGTCAACAACGGGAAGCGTTGCGGCCTACGCTCAGCAGACGTTCACGGCTTCAGGCGCGTCCTGGGGCAGCGTGACGGGGTATTTTATTACGACCGCGTCAGCGGGGACGGCTGGTGTGCTGATGGCCGTGGAGAGCTTTACCGACGGTCCGTATACGATTAACGACGGCGACAGCGTCAAGGTGACTCCGTCGATCTCTATCTCTTGATATGAAAAGACTTGCGATAGATAAAGCTTGTATCATTTAAAGGACGAGGTGATTTATTTCAACACGCTACTGGGTTGGAGGAGGGATGGGTTGGTGGAACTCTACGGCACCTAAAACGTGCTGGGGGACCGCGTCTAATACGCAGGACAACGCTTCTATTCCTGTGGCCGGGGACGCGGTTATCTTTGACGGTGTTGGATTCGGCGCGTCGAATTGCACGATCCCGGGCGGGTATAATCCGAGTTTCGGAACGATAGTTTGTACCGGGTATTCCCATACAATCATGGTCTCGGGGAACACGATAACTGTCGATGGAAACACTCTTACGTTTTCTTCCGGGATGTCGTTCTTTGGCTCCCCGGCAACGTGGAGGCTGACATCAACGAGCGGGACTGTCGCGTTAACAACCAACGGGGAAGACCTGGGGAACCTTACGGTTGCCGTTACCGGGACGTGTCAGCTCCAGGACAACATCAGTTTATACGATAGCCTTGTTGTCGAATCCGGGACATTTGATACAAATAATAAGACTATTTCCGCGGTTGATTTCAACTCAAGCGGGACAACGACCAGGACATTGAGCCTCGGAAGTTCGGTCATATCTTTGAGCGGATATATCGCGTCCGGCGATTATAATGTCTGGGACTGTTCAACAGTTACAAACCTGACGGTGACTGCCGGGACCTCGACGATATATTTCACCAAGTCGGGGACGGATACGGGGAACCGGTATTTCCAGGGCGGCGGGAAGACGTATTATAATTTGAAGCTGGCCAGTTCGAATGTTGTGACCAGGATCTACGGATCGAATACGTTTAACAATATCAATCAAGAGATCGCGTCGACAACAACTCCATCCATAAAGATAGAAGCTGGAAAGACCCAGACAATTACGTCCCTGACAATGACAGGGTACAGTTCCAGCAAGCGGATCACACTGGGTTCGGTTACTGCCGCGACGCACACGATCTCCTGCGCGACGGGGACGATCACAGCGGACCATATTGATATTTCCTATTCAACGGCATCTGGCGGGGCGACGTTTAACGCCCGTCCGGATGGGATCGACAGCGGTAACAACACGGGATGGTCATTTCCCGCAATATCTTCTTATTCTGGGGCGGTGACTATCGGCGTCACCCCGGGGTCTTCTTACGCGGACTTTGCGACTCATTCTTATTCGGGATCTATTCCGTTGGCGATAGTCCCTTCATCGGCATCGCATAAGAATACAGAGTGGATCGGCAGCATAGGGATAGGCATTACGCCATCGCATACCAGGGTTCGGGACATCAACAGGACGGGAAACCTCGGTGTTACATTTGTCCCCTCAAGTGTTAAGGCGGTTACGCTTAACCGAAGCGGGAACCTTTCCGTCTCGTTTTCCGTTACGTCTCTTGTCCAAAAGGTTAATTCAACGTATCACGGATATACCTGGCATCTTACTCAATCGTTTGGCGTGACATCAACGGTCGTTATCCGAAAGAGGCTCAGGGTCGTGGATCCGGTCGTGACCGGAGGTTGCCCCCAATGTGGTTGTTTGATTTACAACAGATAGGAAACTTATGAATAGATTACAGATCAGAGACCTGGCGCGGAAGAAGCTCGGAGAAACAACCGGGGCTTTCTGGACAGACGCGGAGATCAACGCGTTCATTAACGACGCCTGCCGGGACGTTTCGGCCCTGACGAAGTGCCTGAAAGATGTGACAACGATCTCGACTTCAGACTGCACGGCGAATGCGACAGTTGCCGGAACAACTGAAACGACGCTAACGGCAATAGATCCAGACATGTATTCGATCACCGAGGTCTATTTTAATTCGGACAATCGCTGGAGCAAGCTTACGCCAAAATCAATCCTTGATCTGGATACCGAGTACCCGGGATGGCGCGATGGTGTCGGCCGGACGTATACGGATCCGTCTACCGGGGTGATAACTTATAATTACGCATCGGCTCCGGGGATCCCGTTTCTTTATTATTGGTCTTACGAGCTTGACCTTTTCGGATGGTATCCTCCGACGGACACGGACAACACAACGTCTGATAATATGAAGATCTATTATACGAAGAAGCATGCGGACATTCTCTCCGATACGGAATCGCCAACGATCCCGGAACCGATCCATTTAGCACTGGTTGACTTTGTTGCGGCGACCGGGTACGAGACCAGGGGCCAGATCGAACGCGCGAATGATTACTGGAACAAGTACCGTCAGCGCCTTCTGACGTATATGACCGAGCGGAATAAGGAAAAAGAGGAAGACACGAACGTGCAGATGCGCGCGAATTACAGGAGTTTCTAATGCCACTTGATGATCAGTTGGTCCCATTTTATTTCAAGACCGCGCCTGGCATGGACAACCATACGGACGAGCTTGACTTGAACGGCCAGCGCGTCCGACTTGCCCAGAACTGCCGGTTCGAGGAAGAGCCTGGCGGTGCGACCAAGCGGCCGAACCTGGCTTACTACAATACATCCGCGATGGGCACGACCGGCCCGATGCTCGGCACATACAGGTTTTACAGTTCTGCCGGAGCCAAACAGATCGGCGTGAGAGATTCTTATGTTTACGTCGGGGACGACGCAACCGGGGTCATGACTCCGATCCGTACGTTGTCGACCAGCAACCTTCGTATGTCTTTCGTTACATATAATAAACTCATGATCGCCGGGAACGGCGCGGACAATTTGTTTGTTTATGACGGGTCTACGGATAATGTGACCTGGGAGCTCGGGAGCTGTAAAGCTGTTGCCGGAACGTCGACCGGGATAACGCGGACCGCCATCTCTTACCAGGTCGAGATCACGACGCCTACGGGCTCTTATGTCTGCGGGGCCATATCGAATGAGATCGCATCGGTAACAGATAAGAGCATCAACCTCAGCTATATTCCCCTTGGCCCGATCGGAACAACCAACAGGAAGATCTACCGTAAGTCCAGCGAGACGTCCGGGTATCGGCTCATTGATACTCTTAACAATAATACTGTTACGACTTATACGGATACCACGGCGGATGCTTCTGGCGGAACACAGGCGCCCACGGTTAACGACGATATGCCGAAGGGCAATCTGCTGCTGATCCACCGGGAGCGGCTGTTTGTTTCCGGAGACCCCGATGAAGAAAGTAATATTTATTATTCGAATCCTTTCTTGCCTCATTTGATCCAACAGACAACGAACCTGGATTACATTGCCGTAGCCAAAGACGATGGCGACAAGATCACCGGGATCAAGAATTTCCGCGGAATGCTTTTGTGCGTTAAGCAGAATAATATCCGGCCGATCGGAGTGTCGTCTGCATTATCAAACGCCGACCCGACATCCTGGTACGTTGAGGATCCTATCGCGCAGATCGGCAGCCCGGCCCCATGGTCTATTGTCGAAACTCCGTTTGGCGTTGTGTTCCTGGGATGGGACCAGTGGTATGTCTGCGATGGCGGGATCCCGAAGGCCATTCTTCCCCAGTTCAACTGCCGGAATATTCTTCCGGCTCTTTATAATAACGTTGTTTCTTATTTTAATACTGGAGTGCTTTACGCGGCTTATGCGGACAAGGAATCCGCGCCGCAAGAGAACAACCGGATCATGTGTTACGATTATCTTCTTGATAAGTTTTCGATCGATACGATCAGCGCGAATTGTTTCACTTCCGCGTCCGGCATTGATGAGTCCAGTGAGCTTTATATTGGCAGCTCTCTTGGCGGGTGGATTTATAAGGCGGAAGAGGGCGATAACTTCCACAGGCTTTCGGGCAAGACCCAGGCTAACAGCGGAACGGAATATACCACGTTTGTCGGCGGATCTGAGTCGTCTCCAACCCTGGAGATCGGGGAGGCCGTCGCGGCAACGGCTATCCCGGAGAACGTCTGCATCTTTTGGATGGATGAGGCGGCGTCTCCCGGAACCGGCTGGACAGAGATCACAGCTGCGGAGGGTAAGTTCTTTTACGTTTCGACATCCGCTGTCGGGACAACCGGAGGGACAGCCGAGCATACGCACACGTTCACGGCGTCTCTTGATACGTCTTCCGCGTCCATGGGAGAATGTGGTGATGGCGGAGTTACGTCGACCAGGAACCAGCATTCGCATAACGGCGGATCCGGAACGACTTCTTCCGAGGCAGCCCTTCCGAGCAACGTCCGTGTCCGGATCTTTTATAAGAACGCGCTGACAACAGAGTATCTCTTTCCGGTCGGAGCGGTCGTGATGTGGGACCAAACCGATGAACCGGACGGCTGGCTGGCGAGATCCGATCTGGACAGCTGCTATATCGTGAGCGCTTTAACGGATCTTATTGCTGACAAGAATCCCGCGCACTCCCACGACCTTGGTTCCGGGACATCGAGTTCGGACGGTTCAGCCGGTGACGCGGATATCGGAACAACTCCCGGGGGAAGCCATCCGGCGGCTCCCCATAACCATACGCTGACGGGAAAAAACGCGTCAGCCGACACGTCCGGGTGGGACCTGGACGCGATCACGTTCCGCCTGATTCAAAAGGTCGGGGAAGAGTCTTCCTGGGATGGAGCAAACAAGTATTGTTATTGTCTTTATCATTCAGACGTTGCTATCGGTGGAAGCGGATGGACAGATGTTACGTCTTCGTTTACGGGCAAGTATCTTCTGGCCGGGGCGTTTCCGTTGACCGCTGTAACGCGGGCTGATTACGCGCACATCCATGAACACGACACACTTGATGTCGCGGAGAACATCGGGTACGGCGCGATCGGCGGGTATCACAACAGTTCTCTCTTGAACCATTCCCATTCCGGGCTGGTGACAACGGCTTCGACCGATCTCCCGAACCCGCCGTATTATTCGTTCAAGCTCGTGAAGCGGATCCTCGGGCAGATGAGCGGGTACAATGCCGCCGTCTTAACAGATTATTATTATGGACTGTATGAATCAAAGGCCGCGCAGATCAACGCCGAGAGTATTGGCATCATGTACATGAACGTCAGCAAACTGACCGGGGATACGGTCACGGTCTACTTCCGGTCCGGGGCAACGCAGTCCGCGGTTGAGACCGGGATATCGGTTTCAGCTGACGCTGGAACGGATGTCTTTACCGCGGCCGCGCACGGACTTTCTGATAATGACCGGGTTTCCGTGTCGGCGTCTGTTCTTCCGACGGGCATTGTGAACACGAGGCTTTATTATGTCGTGACCTCAGCTCTCAATACGTTTCAGCTGTCGTTGACGCAGGGCGGATCGGCGGTTGGCTTTTCAACGAACGGCACGACTGTTGTCGTCAAGGAATGGGGTTACGCTATGACGGCCAGCGGAGACCAGATGACGGTCCCGGCTGACGTATGGATCCAGTACCTCATCGAGTTCGTCAGCGTTGATACAACGTCGCAGGTATCAAAGCTGTATACTTCTGACGGATATCTGTTCAAGTTCAGTTACCGCAGGGCGGGCACGGTCGCGGAGACAGCTGTTGAGTTTATCTATGACACGGGCAACCTGAACTTCGATGAGCCTATGCTGGACAAGATCTTCAAGAAGATCATCAGCGAGCATTCAGGCACCCAGGGATCGCTGACTGTAACATGGACGACTGAGAACGCTACTGGATCTTTTACGTTCGACCTGGCGACTTACCCGAAACGCTGGCAGTCGTTCTTCCAATCGAATGCCATGGGGTCGACGATCGCGATCCGGTTCTATAAGAACGATCTTTATCCAATAACGTTAAAAGAGTTTAAGGGGCTGCTGAGTCCGCAGCCGATGCTGATATGAGTATGAATCCTGAAGATATGGATGTTCCTTTTTACAATGGGATAACCCAGGCAGAGACTGGAAGCTTTCAAGTCCCGTGGATAAGGACGACTTATCGTAAGGCGCCAGGAGGGTCAACGGCATTCGGCCCGGCTCAGCTGACATACACAACAGCGAAGGACTATGTTGACAGGAAGCTCGTCTCTTCAGAGAGTGCTCAGTTCTTTAAGAGGATCATGGAGCCGATGTACCAGGGCTTTCAGAAGCACGGCAATAAGAAGAATCTGACGGAAGATCAAAAGAAGTTCGATTACGGCGGGACTGGCGGGTTTGATCCATCACAACACGCTCCTAGATATGAACAGCTCGCACAGGAGATTATGCGGGCAAAGCTAAAAGAAAAGAATGGTGACGTTCGCGCTGCGATACAGAGTTGGCGCGGAGTTCCAAGAAGCGCTGATCCAAGATATTATGCGGTCGCTGAAGGAGCGATGAACGAATGAGCATCGAACAGGTTTATAAAGTTCCGGACAACGACACCCAGCGGGCACTGGAACATCTTCACTCTCAGTCGCTTGGGACGGCGTTCACAAAAACTGTTCCGACAACAAAGGATGTTCCTTCAGGAAAAGTGGTAATATATGATGACGGCGCGGGCACCGTCAGGCTGTACGTTCGCACCAGCGAAGGAAACGTTGCTTATGTGGGGTTGACGACGATATGAACACCGAAGTATTAAATCCGACGTTAATAAATCGTGAAAGGATACTCGACTTCGAGGCTATCCTGGCCACGCATCCCGACGTCAAGTTTGGCGATCAGGAGAACTGCCCCCTCAAGCATTCTTTTGCGGAGGGCGTTTACGTTAGAGAGATATTCATACCGAAAGGGACAGTTCTTACAGGTAAAATACATAAGCACTCTCATCCTAATTTCTTAATGTCCGGCGAGGTTGAGGTGTTCACCGAGGAAGAAGGCCTTGTCAGGTTAAAGGCTCCGTTGTCGATGATATCAAAGGCGGGAACCAAGCGGGTTGTTTATGCGATAGAAGACTCCGTATGGATCACGGTGCATGTCACGGAAGAGACAGATCTCAAAAAGATCGAAGAGCACGTGATCGCAAAAAGCTTTGAAGAGCTGTCTTTATATAATGACGAAAAGAAAAAGATTGAGTTAAAAGGAGAATAGTATGTCAATGCCAATGTCCTCGATAAATGGAATACAGTCCCCCAGGCGGTACACATGGGTTGCCGCTGCGGTTGGCGTCGCTGGCGTTGGGGCGTCGTTATATTCTTCTAGCCAGGCCAAGAAAGGCGGCGGAAGCCTCCAGGTCCAGAAGCCCGAATGGATGACCCGCCCGGGGATGGGTGAAGCAACAAATATGCTTGGCGCTGACACGGCAGACCGGATGCGGCGCATGCGGGCGGGACAGGCTCCTTCATGGCTGGAGAATGCCATGCCGACAATGCGGCGTCAGGCCATGGATCCGCTTCGTGAGAATTATTGGGGCGGCGGCGGATCAGCAGGTCCCGGGATGATTCAGCGGTCGATGGAGGCAGCGTCTATTGGTGGAGCCGGGCCAAAGGCGGTGACTGCTGCCGCGCGTAAGTCGATGTACGATTATAACCAACAGTCGAAACAGATCGATGATCAGATGAGTATGATGAGATATAATTCTATTGCCCAGGAAGCACAAACTCTTCCGACGTTTATTTCCGGGCAAACGCAGATGTCCAATGGCGGAACTCCTTATAATGTTCCGGGAAGCCCGGCGCCAACGGCCCTTAATTGGGGCGATCTTGCTTCCGGGGTCCAATCTTGGAATCAGAACAGGACGAAACAAAACACGCAAATGCCTTCTGGCTGGGGAGTAAATCAACCGGTTAATTCTTCGGCTGTCAGCGCGTACGGCGGTGGAGCTAGACGTTATTCTGCTCCCAACTTTTAAGGAGGCGTTATGCCATCAGAAACGTTAGCAACTTATAATACAAACCCGTCTTCCGCGGACTACATCGTCCAGGGCATCAACAGCTATTTCGCCAGGCAGCGGGAAGATCAGCTTTTGGCCCGGGAAGAGCAGACAAAAATGGCGGGGCTCTTCGCCAACAGCAAGATGCTTCGTCGAGCGAAAAGTGGCGAGACGGCTGACTTCAATATCGGGAAGATCCCGTGGGTTGTTGATAATGAAGAGTTTCAGGGGACTATCGTTCAGCTTCCCAACGGCATCAAAGTTCAGGTCAAGACTCCGGAAGATTATAAATCTTTGAAAGAGGCCGGGGTCGTTGGCAGAACAACGTCCGATGACGTATTCAAAGAGGTCATGGCATCTCTGAAGCTTGACATGACGAAATGGCCGAACCTTTCTGTAAGCGACAAAACGCTTATTGCCGCTGCGATAAGTAAGCAATCAAACGGCGGAAGGCTCGAGCCTGATGATCTTGCCGGGTTGAGTCCTGAAGGTCAGTCTGCCTGGGGTGCGGTTGCTTCCGCGCAGGCTGCTAAACCTAAACCGCTCAGCGGGTGGACCGTTAAGAGTAAGGGCAGTCTCGCAAAGGCATGGCCGACAGCGACTCCAGAGATACTGTCCACAACGGCGTTTGATGTGAAAAAAAGGAAGTCGATGGAGGACATGAAAAATCGGTTTAAAGACAAGCCCGGTCTTCGCGGGGCAGCGTCTTTAGTTCCGGAGGGGGCCGGGATGCTGGGAGCCGGGATAAAGAACTTCGGGAAATTCGTTGGCAATTTACCGTTTAGCGCATTCAACGCCGGAATAGATGTCGGAGCCGGAATCACAGGAACGAACCCTCCTAATGTTTATGCTCCGTGGGATCCAAGAAACCCGGCGAATCAGCCTCAACAGCAGCTTCAGGAGCCAGACCCTCGAAATCAACCTTGGCCATGGGGTTACGGCAATGGCCAACAATAGCCTGGACAACAGCGCTTTCTCTTTGGCTGGCGGAGACTATTCTTTAAGCGGGGACTTTTCGTTAGCTCCAACCTCGAGCGTTGGAGGCCAGCCGTTTGAGTTCACGCCCGCACCCAAGAGATACGGCCCTGGGGATCTTGTTTCTTACTTCGCCAAAGGTGTCGCTACCGGAACGAAATCAACCGCCAAGAACTTCATGACAGTGGTCCGCGCGAACGCGGTTGAATCTCACGCTACCGGGATCGCGGCCATTCTCCAGGCGTATGAAGACAAGCTTCAAGGCGCGATTGAAGGCGGGTTCGGCGCTCCAGATGAGGGCGCGAGCTTTGCGGAACACCCGGTCATGGCGACCGCTTACAATGTGGGAGCCGGTGCTCCGCTGATGGCCGGGGCTATGGCCGCAACCGCTATCACGCGTAACCCGGCGATGCCGATCGCTTTATTTGCCATCCCGTCTTTCGGCAACTTCTACGATCAGGCCACATCCAACGGCGTTAAGCACGAAGACGCCATGAAGCTCGCGACCGCCAATATGGTGTTGACCGGGGCGTCTGTCGCGATCCCAATGGGCCAGTTCGCTAAGGCGGCGAAGCAGGTCAACCTGTTCAAGTACGCTTCCGCGGGCGCTGCGAAGTCTGTTATAGGTGACGCCGTCAAGTCCGGGGCGTTCAAGACCGCCAGCCAGGCCGCGCTTCTTGGTGCTGAGATGGGCACTTTTAACGCCGCTCAGGCCGCAGGAGAGGGCGTTCTCAGGAATATAGGGTGGGATGACCCTGATATCCTGGCGGGCGTTGGCGAGTCCATGGCGGCCGGTTTAGTGACCGGTGCGGTCATGGGTGGCGCAGTCCAGCATGTTGTCGGTCAGGCCAAGGCCAACTTCATCCGCGGGCGCATGGAAGCCATTAAGGCCCAGAATCCAAACATCACGCCACAGGACCTTAGCGCGAAGACGAAGCAAGCGGCTGATATATTCGACCAGCTTTCTGAAGTCGTCAGCCAGGATCCCGTCAAGTTTCTGAACAAGTTCAATGAGATCATCGGCCTTCCGGTGACGATGACCAAGCTCAGCGGGGCCAAGGGCTCAAAGGTCCAGGTTGAGACCGTCCTGCTTGGGAACGATGAGCAGATGCTGGCTGGCGAGCGGGTTATTAAGCCGCTTCTTAAGAAAGATAAGGATGGGCGGACCGAAGATTATCCGTTGACGTACACTCACCAGCTTCTGCGTGAGGCGATCAACAACCTCCGGGAAGGCAAGTCCGAGAAAGACGCCCGCCTTGCTGTTAAAGATTTCAAAGAGAACACGCTGGACAACTGGTTCAATATGTATGTCCTCGGGGCTGGCGGAAAGACCTGGAACGCAGACACAGAGGTCTGGAGTCCAAAGGTCGGCAAGGTAAAGATCTCTGACCTCGCGCGTCAGCTTAAAGATTACCGGGTCCGGCCGGAAGGATCTGTCCTTCCTGATGAGCTGACGTTCTATTCTCACGGCCTTGTTGATAAGACCGGGTCGTTTATTGAGAACTCTGTTGCTTCGTCAAAGGTCGATGCTATCCTGCGCGGAGAGTGGTTCAAGGACGAGCAGGTCGCCATGAAGCCACGGGAAGACGGGACGTTTGGATCATTCCGTGTTGATGATGAAGGCAACGTTGTTGT
Organism: Gammaproteobacteria bacterium; assembly: GCA_963575685.1. GTDB lineage: Bacteria > Pseudomonadota > Gammaproteobacteria > CAIRSR01 > CAIRSR01 > CAUYTW01. The sequence continues at coordinate 19,698 of CAUYUB010000066.1, forward strand.
TGATGCCGTTACTGCGCCTGTTGGTGAACCGGCGAACCCGGTTACGCCAATGCTTGAGGAGTTCTCAAAATGGAAGCGTGCTGTTGACGGGAAAGATATTGCGACTGTCCTTCAAACGATCAAGGGTGATTCCTACGCGCCGTTGGTTGATGCTCTGGTTAAGTATATGCGTAAGGCCGGGATTGATTATCAGGTTCTTGTCCAGGGAACCGATATGCAACAGGGTAAGCTTAAGGCGCGCGGCCGGACAGATCCTCGAGCGAAGACCGTAAGTGTATTCCACGACAACCTTCTGGATGGCAACTCCTCTAAAGAAGCCGGTGCCGTTCTACTGCACGAGGGCGTTCACGTTGCCACTCTTGACGTTCTTGAGAACCATCTCCGGCACCCTGAGCTGAACACGGAGGCTCAAAACAAGTACGCCAAAGGCATTGTTGACCTGTTCAACGATACGATCGCTCAGCTGCCTGAAGCGGATATCAAGGCGATCGAGTCTATCCGCGCAGGGAACCAGCCAACTGAGGTGAGCTACAATAACCATTACGGGTTTACGACTGTCCATGAGTTTGTTTCTGAAGGGCTTACGAATAAGGCGTTCCAGGAGAAACTCAACAACGTCTTCGTTGATGACGGGAAGACAACGGTGTGGACGAAGCTGAAGAAGGCTGTTGTTGACCTGATCAAGTCTATTGCAGAAGCAGCCGGGATTGAGATCAAGGATAACTCTGTCTTGACGAAGCTTGTCGATAACGTTTATGGTCTGTTGGATTCGGATATTGCTGTAAGGTCTGAAGGAACGGGGCCACTTTTGGATATCGCTCCAATCCGGGTCAAAAAAGGCGATCTATGGGACGAGTTTAAGCATGGTGCGTATGTCGTCGTTAGCACAAATTTGGGGGCCATCCACGGTCGAGGCCTTGCCGCACAGGCAAAGATGAAGGGGCTAATCGATAGGAATAATTTTAATTTTGATACGTCTCCCTTCAACAAGAGAGTCATAACGATTGCCGTCAAGGGGGCTGCCCCGGAAACTGCAAAGATAAAAGGTCGCGCTTTTAGCGAACAAACAACGGCTGGCAACCTGGATCTCATGCGGCGCGAGCTGGATAAATTAAATGCTTTTGCGAAAGCTAATCCCGACAAGGAGTTTGTTGTCCCGTTTATTGGGCTTGGCTTTGGAGAGGGAAACCCGTCGGAAATTATGCCGATCCTGGAAACTCTCGATTCTCCTAACATAAAATTTATTTCAAAAGACGATAGCGTTATCAGTAAGTATAAAGACACATTCAAGCCTGGCATTCGTTCAGACAAAAACAGCGTCCCCACAATCATCCAGCAAGCTGACGAAATCAAGACCAATATTGCCGCTGACCAGGCACTTCAGGCTTTGGAGAATCGTCAAACAGAGGAGCAGTACAAGCAGGACAAGATCCAGATGATGCAAGCCCTGAAGAATTACGAGAAGCAGATGGGCGTTGCTGACCGCAGGGACAAGAAAGAGCCCTGGGGCCGGTTCTATCGTGACCGGGATAAGGATGCGGAAATGCCTTCGATCCTGGCTGAGCGCGCGGCTTATGAGGACGCCCGCGCTGATATGGCGAAAGAGGCACTGTTCGTTGTTGATGAGGACGGCGCGCTTGAGACCGTTGACCTGTCCAGTATCGCTGAAACCGGTGAACAGCTGGCTCCTTCAGCTCCTGATACGCTTGTTTCCAACATCGCAGACAACTACCGGGACTTTATTTCCCAGGTCGAAAGCCTGTATCTTGACGCTCAAAGGTCCGGTCCAAGGCCCAAATTCGGTAAACTCGGGCAAGAAGCGGAGGCAACTGCCATTAAGAAGGCCTCGTCCCGCTACGCAGCACTGGCTTGGTTCAACGATCTCCTGAAAAGGGGGGTGGATGGGCCTTCGGCTGAGATTGACGCCTCCTTGACCAGCCTACGCAAGATTCGGGCCATTGAGGCTCAGCTCCAGAAACAAGAGTACGATAGGTCTCGAGAGCTTCAGCTTGCTAAGAACGATATGGATGTCGCTCGCGTTAACCGGAAATGGAACGGGCCGATTCAGGGATCCAAGAACAACATTGCCATGCTGAAGAAGATCCTTGGTCCATTGAGCGAGGCAAACGCTATCCTGGCGCGCAATATGTTTACTGAATACCAGAAGTCTGTTGACGCCATGCTTAAGCAGCACGGCATGTCGGCAGAGTTCCTGTATGAAAACCCCGAGATTCTGTCGAATCAAGAGCTGTTCATGAAGAAGGTTCGGGATCTTGCGGATGAACGCGTCGCCCCCCAGCGCAAGCCAACAACAAAAGAAGAAGACATCACGCGCCGCGCTCAGCTCAAGGATCCGGTTTATGGCCGCCTTGACGTTCCGGCTGTTGTTGGTGATCTTGAAGTCCCGGCCGGTCTATATCGGATCACACACACTGGCTCACATTATATTATTGAGAATTCAACAATAAAGAAGACTTTAAGTACGGCCGATATGGAGTCCGTTGCCAGCTCGATCGCATTCCAGATCGATCAAGGCGGACCCGTTTACACAGCAGATTTCCTGATGCCAGCGCTGAAGGACGATAAGGTTGTTCCTCCGCCTGATCTTAAAGGCGAGGCCAAGGTCCCTGTTCACATGGTAACTGCGCTTGATCAGATCGGGCTCAACAGGAACTTCGGTGGATTTAAGTCATGGCTCAGCGATGTTGTTGGCCGGTCCCGTAAAGAGAACGCCGTGCAAGACCTTGTGGATAACATCCTGGCGCCGTTGATGTGGGATCTCAAGGGTAAAGGACAAGACTGGGGATCGTTGGCGAGTTCTATCATGCAGCCTCAGGATGGCGTTATCACCAAGATCATTTCCGAGATCATACCTCACATGTCTCCCGAGTCAGGACTTATGCAGGGCGGGCTTAAAGGCCGCGAGCTTGATACGGCTGTCAGGAAAGTCGTTGCCTCAATGATGACACACGCTGGGGAAGAGTTCGCTGTTGCCCGCATCAACGATGACGGCACGGCAGACATTGGGTCAACGATGATCGGTGTTGGATATCTGTGGGAACCTGGCGAAATGGAAACCCAGATGCGCGCGGTTAAGACGGTTGCTAACGCGCTCGGGATCCCGTTTGATTTAAAGACGCTTGAAGCCAACAGGCCTCGGCGCCTGTGGTCAGAACTGTTGAAGAGTGTTGACCCCCGCCTGTTCCAGCTGCTGGTTTACAACAAGGCGCATGTTGAGTACCCGCTGGTCATGGCCGGGATCGATGTCGGGCTGTTCACCTCTCACGCTATGGCCGCGCGGATCCTGTCGGGTTACGTGCATCGTGTGTGGGAAGAGGGCGAAGAGCAGCAGGCTGACGGCAAGTCCTTCAAGGCTCCGGGCGGAGGTAAGTCTGCCCGCGCGCCGCGCCGGTATTCAGAAGAGCGGTCGTATGCTGACTGGGCCGAAAAGACCCGCGACCGCAGCCGGATGAATATTTATGACGATTACCTGGCTATCTCTAAAGACTACATAAAAGAATACGGGACGCTGATCGCTCAACACAGCTATCTCAGCCGGATGAAAGATCTTAAGGTCGCCGATCCAGAGAAGATCGCTGACGTTATTATCGCCGAGTGTCAGAAGAAAGTCGACGCTGGAGATAAGAGCTATTCTGTCCCAGACAGGAACGAGCTTGTCAAGAAGACGCGGATGCTTGGGATCATCGATTACCAAGACTCTCCGCACGTTCTTGAGATCGCGAGAATGACGCAGGTCAAGGGTAAGGACCGGTCCGGTTTCAACACTGGCGGTATCTTCTCGATGCTGGGGATGCAACAGAGCCATGACGCGCCCGGTTTTGCAAAGTTCATTGGCCGCGGGTTCGAGCCTCCGTTTGTTACGAAGCCGGTGCTTGAGTTGATGGATGCCGTATTCAGCCCGAGGCTTGGATCGGTCAATCCAATATTCAACCAGATGAACAATATTCTGTCTTATTTCAAGCGTGGAGTTTCGATCAATCCGCTTGACTCGCCTTTCTTGTTTAAGACTGCTGAGCTTGTTAATACAAACCCGACGCTCTGGGTGCAGGACATCTTCTGGCCGTACGCAAAGGACATCGGAGGTTCGTTGAGGATCGCTGGCGGGGATATCGTTAAGCTGATCCAGAACAAGAAGCTTGATTCAACGAAGGTCTGGGAGCCAACGGCGTTGTTGGAAACAGCGGAAGACCGCCGCATGTTCACCAACATGAGAAAGCACGGCGGATCCCATCTTCTTAACGTTGCCAACGCTTTAACGTCTATCTATGAAAAGTCGGATATCAACAAGTTTGATTCAACGGTGAGTAGAAAAGAAGAGGCTGTCGAGTATTTTACGTCAGGCTTCGGCGTCAACAACGAGATCTTTAAGAAAAACATCATCCCCGCGCTGATCAAGGTCACGCTTAAGAAGATCAAGGCGCTCGAACTTCAGGGCTTTTCAGAAGAAGACGCCGCGCGGATCGCCAACAACTATGTGTCCAACGCATCCGGTCTGAGGTCTCCGCATCTGTACGGTGTTGAAGGCGACCTGTTGAACTATGCGTGGTTTGCGCGCGGCCTCACCAACGGCTTTATCGCACAGATCACGGGGGCCGCATACGCTCCAATGAAGCAAATTGTTCTTGGACTGGCGCGGAAGTTCTACAAAACCCACACCGGGAAGATCAGCCGGATGATGAATCCGTTCGTTCACGCCGAGCTCAGCCCGAAGCAGATGGAAGCGGCGTCCGTCCTCTATATGAAGCATCTCGGCAAGGTCTTCGGCATGGGCCTGTTCGCCTACGCCGCGACGCAGTACCTTCTTTCGTTCGGCGATGACGACAAGATGGATGAGCATGGTCAGGTCGCTAAAGGCGATCCGTTCGCAAAGAAGAGGTTCTTGTTCAATAACGAGCCCGGCAAGAGGGCGTCTATCCGTACGTCTGATAAGGACGAGAACCAGCGCAGGATATACGTCAACCCGCAGTTCATCCGGGAATTCCGGCAGCTGGTTGATATCACCGGGAACTTCGGGTCAGAGTCAATGCCGGAAGGGATCTATAAATGGCATAAGAACCGCCTCAACAGCTTTGGCGAGCTCATGATCGCGGCTGTTACGGGTGTTGATGTGGGCCTGGGTGAGAAGATCATCAAGGACGATAAGCTCCCCTTTGTCATGAAGGGCGAGATCATGGCGAAGTACGTTGCTGGAAGCCTTACGCCGTTCAGTTTCGGCCGGGAAGACGCGCTTCCTGTCACGCCAGACAACCCAACAGCCGCAAAGGCATACCGGGCCGTCCAGTTCTTCGGCGTATCAACAACGAAGGGCCAGCCGATGGAGGAGGGCATCACTTCTGGCCAGATCACGCAGGCCCGGGAGTCGATCGCTGTTAAAGCTTTCTATGACCAGGAAATGCGTGACGAGCTTCAAGGCAAAACAACCGCAGAAAAGATCCTCATTATTCAAGAGAAGTACCCGATGCTAAGCAACTCCCAGCGCCGGGCCATCCTGTTTAAGGGCGTACGTCCTGGCGCCAAGGTCATCCGGTCCGGACTAAACGCTGCCCGTCAGAACGAACGGCGCTGATTATACCCGGGTATAATTTACAACATTTTCATTTCATGGTAGTGGTTAATCCATCCTCGACGATGCTCCTACTTCAGGAGCTTTTCCCCGACGACAATTAGAAATTGACAAAAAAAGATGTAGTGATAGGCTGTTCAGCATGGAGGAATCAAAAATGGAAATCAACGAACGGCAGTTAGTAACAAAATTTGTTCATCCGCATGTTCGGATGGATACGGAGTACGGCCTTGTTTCCGGGGAGACGTGGCTCAAGAAAGAAAAGGTCAGGGTCGGTGGCTGTGGTATTGTCCGGGATGAGAAAGGGCTAATGGCATTGAGGAGAAATGAGCCCGGTCCAGAAAAGAAGTACGAAGAACAGCTTAAGTCAGTTAAGTGGGTTAAGAAATTCGGGAAGTCGAGGTAGTCAAATGGCGAAAAGATTTACTTCTACCGACAAATGGGAAGACCCCTGGTTCCGCAACCTGTCACCCATACAAAAGTGTGTATGGATATTTATTTGCGAGAAGTGTGACAATTCTGGTGTTTGGAAGGTTGATGTGGAGTTGGCTAATTTCTTTATAGGAAAAGGATCAATAGTGGATCAGTCGATCCTTGATGTTTTTAATTCAGACAAGGAGCGGGTAGTTGTTCTTAATAATGGTTACTGGTTAATAAAAGATTTTATTCAGTTTCAATACGGGAAGTTATCAACAGCCTGTAAACCACATCTTGAGGTTATGCGTCTGGTTGAAAGACATAGGGTATCCAAAGGGTATCCAAAGGGTATCCATACCCTTCAGGAAAAGGAAAAGGAAAAGGATAAGGATAAAGACAATAGAGAGGGGTGTGGGGAGAGGGAGTTTAACGAAGTATGGTCGTTATATCCCAAGCGTATTGGCCGAAGTCACGCTTTTAGACACTTCCGGGCAACCGTACTTACCCCGGACGACCTTGCCCGTCTCCGGGTGGCGCTGGGCCATTATAAAAACAGCCGGGAGGTCCTCCAGGGATACGTTAAAAACGGCAGTACGTGGTTCAATCAGTGGCAAGACTGGATCGAGGCCCCGGTAGAGCCAACCGGTGACGGCCTGTCACCAGCCGTTCGTAATCTTCTAAACACAACGAAAGGGGAGGGTTATGTTGCCAACACCGCAAATAAACGCTGATGTTGCCCATCGATGCCTGGCTGTTCTGAACAAGGCTCTTCCGTTTAAAGCTACAGAGCGGGAACTGGCATACATTGCTGTTGAAGACAAGAACGGGTTCCACGAGCTCCGGCCAAGGGCAAGGCCGTCTGTTCCAGACTCGGTCAAGGCGTACCTCAGCATGAAGCCCCAGGATCAGACCCGGTTCAGGATGGCAGACCCTGACTTCTTCAGGCTCGGTGGCCCTGGGGAGGGAGCAGTTTACCTTGATCGTGTTGGCGTGGCTCGGCAGATAACCGTTCGAAACAAACAGTGGTTAAAGCGGATGAAAGAAATATTTGACGCGGAGAGCATATCATCGCTAAGCGCTAAGGTGCAAACCAGACTATATGAATTTGATTCGGCAAATGATCCGGAAGTAAAGAAACTGGCGGAAATGTTTCACGGGGAGGTGTTATGAACACTAGGGCAGGGCCGAAGAAGCTGGATGAACTGATGTGGGGCTTTGGCAAGGATTTCTCGCCTAAGGGGGTGTAATTTGTGCGATTACATTCCGGTAAAGATGCGAAGATCGTTTGGGAAGGGGAATTTAAGAAGGAGGCACAAAATGACGACAAGTGAGAGGCGGGAAGAATTATCATCAGAAGTGCACAAATGTTATTGCCGAGCATATGAGCGACGTTTCGGAAAACCGTACTGGACGAATGGTGACTATTCAAAGCTAGACGAAGCGACTAAAGATTACGATAGGGAGATGGCAGACTATTTAATATCCCGTGAGCGTTCGCTGATGGAAAAGGTGAGGGAGCCGTTGATAAAAGCAGATGTAAAGATTGGCGGGGTGTGTGAAGCCCTTCGCATCATCGCCGATGGGATGGGCGAGGGGGAGGAGAAATCAAATGGGTGAAATGGCAGATGACATTATTAAAGGGCTTTCTTGTTCTTGGTGCGGTGCGTATTTCTCGGACGAACACGGTTATCCGGTGGTTTGTAAAGAGTGTGCCAGAGGGAACCGTAAGAAGTTAGAAAAGCAAGTTGCAACACAAGAAACGGAAACATAGGAGCCACTCCCATGCCTAAACCGGCGAAGAAGCGAGTGATTTGGGTTGTGATAACTGGCGGAATATACGATTGCATCTATCATGTGAAGCCGTCGGAGAAATATATCAAGGGTTGCATTAAGCGTGGGTGCAAAATCGTCAAGTTCATCGAAAGCGAGGTGAGGGGATGAAAGAAATAAAAACCAAGAAAGATTTGTTAGCCGTTCTAAAGAAAATACCAATAAGCAGTAAAGAGCAGCGTAATGATTTGGTTTGCTCACTTATTGGACACTCCAAAATTCAATTTATGTGTTTTGGATATTACGACTGTGGACGTTGTGGCGCAAGAATGGGGGACTCTCTCGGTTCTGTTTATCCCGAAGCAGAAAAAACCGTCGTAATCGGTCACAGGTGCGATAAATGCCGTGAGAATTATAAGGCGTGTTCGTGGAAAGATAAAATTTATGTTAAGAACCCATTTAAAGTCTAACCGCCCGTGATCTACGGGTTAAAGGAGGGGGAGATGAAAGCGATACTGTGGCGTAAAAAAGATTGGGGGTGTTATCAACGAGGAATACTGTTCGGAGAAGATGCCGGGCTTCTCTGTATTGAAGATTCTGAATACGCAAACATGGAGCATTGGTATCATCCAGAAGAAATTGAATGGAAAATTTCTGACAACCCATTGAAAGGTCGCTCCGATGGATAAAATGACCCCACCGATTGAGGAGAAGCCCATGACGAACGATGAGGAGTTGATCGAGGAGCTTCGGTATTCCAATGGAATACTTAGATAAAAATCCTAAAAGCTAAAACGTGCGGAGAGGTTGCTCTCGCCATCGTCCGACGCCATCCTGAGAAAATTGCGAGGGTGTGCAAGCATTGTTATGGAACTGGAAATGTGTATAGGCTCGGAAGCTCAACAGGTGAAAAATGCGAATATTGTAACCGTCACGGCGTCGTCGGGGTAAAGGAATAACAACGGAAAAAGGAGGATAATGTGGAAGCAGATGTTAAGGAAATAAGTATTAATGGGATTGCTTACGTCAAGAAAGAAGACGTAGGACAGAAAGCAGAAAGTCTTGATGGAATGCCGTACCAGATCGTTAGAACATATTCGGCTGGAGTGTTCGCCGGATATGTGGCATCAAGAAACGGACAGGAAGTTGTTGTGAAGAAGGCTCGTCGCTTGTGGTATTGGGAGGGCGCTGCATCATTGAGTCAGCTCGCCCAAGAAGGAACATCGAAGCCCTCAGGTTGTAAGTTTCCTTGCGAAGTTGACACCATCCTTTTGACTCAAGCCGTAGAGTTATTGGATGTTACTGAGAAGGCGAAAAAATCAATCGCCTCGGTGAAAGTATGGCAGAGTTAGTAGCTAACGGCGACGGCTACGGCGACGGCTCCGGCGACGGCTCCGGCTCCGGCTCCGGCTCCGGCTCCGGCTACGGCTACGGCGACGGCGACGGCTACGGCGACGGCGAAGGCTCCGGCGACGGCTCCGGCTCCGGCTAAAGTTTAAACCCAACGACACCGGCTGTACCATAGAAAGTTATCGTCTGCCGAAGATTAGTAGGCTTTCACACTGATGGCAAGATACGCAGGGGTAGTGTACTGCCAGCCGGTCGTCTTGGGAATGGAGGAGAGATTATGACAATAGAAATTACTAACGGTGATCCATTAGGATTTATTAAGCATTGCCATAATTGTGTGCATTGTAGTGATAGACGGTATGAGTGTCCGTTGCGAGAGGAAAGCATAATGCAGTTTGATAAGTCACCGTGCCTTAACTTTAAGGATAGATAATGTCCATCATGCTTCTCGCTCTAATAGGGATTGTACTGGCTAAACTGTACTGGATGGTGACAGGTGAATGACGACATCACGCTAAAAGAACTTCTAATCAAAATCGCCCTCAGCGGATTGCTTGTGCTGGCAATAACGTGGGCGTGTCAATGGGCGAGGGTGATATGACCGGAAAGAGTTCCTTGTACCTGCCCCGTGCCGGATTACTGAATTAATTGTAAACAATACTTGACAAATAACATTGAAGGGATTAAAATTTTGCTATGGAAATAACCCTTTCTAATTCAGGGATCACTCAATTCCGTCGTTGTCCAAGAAAATATTACTGGAAATACGTCCGCAAGCTTGAGCCCATCCGCCCGTCGAAGGCGATCGTCCTGGGGGATTTTGTTCATTCCGCGTTTGCCCATTACTATCAAAAATCTCAAGACCGTGAGGAGACCCTCGAAGCGTTGATCGGGTTCGGGACCGACCTTGTAACCTCCGCCCCGGCGGAGGAACAGGAAGAGCTTTCAATCCTTGGCGCGACAGCGTGTGCCATGTGGCAGTTCGTTCCGGACTGGATGTTCGACGATGCGTCGACAGTGGCGGCCGAGAAGTATTTTATTTGGAAACTGTTAGACTCTAAGACAGACGCTGTTTATATCCGGGGATATATCGACAGGCTTGTCGAATTCAACGGAAAAAAGCTGATCCGGGAGCTCAAAACGTGCGCCTCCCCGGATGTTTTTATACGGCAGGCGGCTAATTCCTCCCAGGCGTCAACCTATGTCATTGGAACTCAGGAGGCCATCAACAAAGACGTTGTTGGCGTTTCTTATGATCTGATCCGCAAGCCGCAGCTCAGAAAGAGACAGAACGAGAACGCTCAGGAGTTCGTTGCCCGGATCCGCGAGGATTACCGCAGCAGGCCGGAATGGTATTATCGGCGGGAATACACCTACCGGACCCGGAAGAACCTGGATCAGTTCGTGATTGACCTTCGACACGTTGCGCGGGACATCCTTATCAAGTGGATGTGTTATAACGAAGGCGACGGCGACGTGTTCTACCGGAACCACGATGCCTGTTTCTCGTGCGGGGAATGCGAGTATTATAAGATCTGTTTTAATTATGACGAGATGACGGAGAAGATATTTTACAAGCCGGTCCAGGCTGAGGAAACAAGGTCTGAAGCCGATGATGTGGAGGAGGCGTGATGGGGTATAAAAGCCGGGCCCTTTGGGAGGGCGCATGCACAAAGCCGTGTTCGAACCGGGACAAGAAGTGCAAGGACTGTTTTCGGTTTGACTGTTGGAGGCCGATCAGGAAAAAGAGATGAGGGACTGGCGATGTCATATTTGCAGGGAACCGGCTGATTATAAAGAGGGCAAGAGCACCTGTTTTTGCGCAAAACATTGGAACATCCACATTAACCAAGGGGGAGAGATATGGCAACCAAGGAAGAGGACAAGAAGGACCCGGTCATTGACGCACTCAGGGAGCTGACGAGTGCCGTCACCAAAGTGTCGGAAGAGTTGAAGAAGCTGAAGGATGAACAAGAAAAACTCAGGAAATCGGGGAGATTCTGATGGTCGTAATAACCAAGGATGGGAGATTCGGCGTTCCTCCGTTTTGTGACTCTAATTTTAACGTTATTGTCATTGATGAACAGGCCAAGGTCGCCAAAGAAATGAAGCAGGGCATGATGCTTCCGGCTGACTTGTATCTTCTTGGCCATTTGTCAGAACAGCTTCCAGACAAGCCGAACGTTCTTGAGATCGGCGCTTTCTTCGGGACATCGACCTGCATGATCGGGCTGCACGTCAAAGAAAAGAATGGTAAGATGACGACCATTGACCCGTTTACCGGCAATCCGACTTCGTTGTTGAACCTGGAGGCGATCAAGCTGACGCCGGAGCAGGTCGAGGCGCTTCTCCGGGAGAACCTGAGGCGGCATGGCCTGCAAGACACGGTAACGATATTCAAGGGGAGGTCTGATGAGTTTGATATTGCTGATAATCAGTACGATCTTATCTTTCTTGACGCTGATCATCGCTATTCTTATGTTATGTCAGACATGGAAAGGCTTTGGCCTTCTCTTCGAGAAGGTGGTTTATTTGTTGGTCATGATTTTGATGATCCTGTTTATAATGATGATTTTGTTGAGGTAGATTATGCCTTAAATAAAGAGGGCACAAGGAGCGTTCATCACGGCGTTGCCAAGGCCCTGTATGAATTCCAGATCAAGTACAAGCAGGAAGTCTGCAAGTTCGCTGATGACGAAATGATCAAAGGTTCCGCGATCTGGTACATTAAAAAGAACGATAAGGTCGTAAGGCCTAAGGAAGTGAGGATAAATGATAAAACTTGAAGGGTTTGATATCCGTGTGGTTCCGGAAAAGATCGACCGCGGTATTTCAATCATCATTTTTGCCAACAGCGGGGTGGGGAAAACAACTCTCGCTTCGACGCTGCCGAAAGAAGAGACGCTGATCCTGAATTCGGAGGCGGGCTTAGGTCCGTTGTTGGGGAAGGGGCATTCTGTTTTAGATCTCTGTCTCGCTGTCGGCCCGAAGGTGTCGATCGCGGATGTCCTGGACAAGCTGTTGTTGGCGCTGCGGTCAACAGAGGGGCACGGCATAAAGTACCTGGTCATCGATAATATGTCTGAGATCGTTGAGCAGTTTCTTATCGAGGTCACCAAGAAGCGCGGGAAAGACAGCCCGGAGAAGGGGGAGTACGGGGATTCCGGGTTCAAGATCCGGGAGTGGATGCACCAGTTCCGTGACCTTACGAACCTTGGCATCAACGTTATCTTCAACGCCTGGGAGAGCGTTGTTGATATTCAGCGTACGGACGGGTCGGTGACGACCTTGATCCTGCCCATGCTGGGAAAGAGCACGGCCAAGCAGTCTTGCGGCATCGTTGATATTGTCGGCCATCTTGAGGCCAACGAGAAGACCGGAGTGCGCCGGATCCGGCTCGGGGCCAACGATCAGTACCTGACAAAGTGCCAGTTCGGCGGAGCGGACACCGCTGAACCGGCGGATTTGAAGATGCTTATCGATAAGATAAGGGGGTTTGATTATGGTAAAGGTCAATAAAAGTTCTCAGCTCATGGAGGCGCTCAAGGACAAGCGCGTGTTCTCCAGCGCTGACGCTGTTGTTGTTGGTGTTGAGATCTTCTACTCGCGGGCTCCGAGAACTGTTCGTGACTGGGCTCGGGAAGGCCTGGTCAGGCGGATCCCTGATTTTGAGGCAGAAGAACGCGGTCTGGTAAAGCCGGGAAGGGCTCAGTTAGCGTGGTATGAGTTTAATTCAAATTTATAAAAAGGAGGAAACATGCCGATCTTAGGCACAGGGAATTGGTTAAAGGCGGAAACAGTAAATACCGGGGAAACTCTTGTTTTTGAGAACGGAGGGGAATGGGTTGAATCGAAGTATAAGTGTGCGGCGCTGAAGCAGGACGGAACACCGAACCCGATGGCTGGGCAGCCGAAGCACGACCTGGTATTCAAGGTCCGCGTTGGCGGAGTGCAGTATGATTTTCGGTGCAATGTCACGAACCGCAACATTTTGCAGGAGAAGTTCGGCCGTAACACGGACTTGTGGAAAGGCGTCATCTGCAAGATCGATATTTGCAAGGTCAGCGTTGGCGGTAAGATACAGGACTCGATCATTCTGACGCCTATCGGTAAAGAAAAAGATGTCGAGCCTGATGAGGCGGCTGGTCCGGAAGAGATTGCGTGGGAGAATTAATGGCGGGATTGCAATGATTGGATGATTCATGCCGGATGGTGGGTAACGTTTATTTTGGAAGCTTTATTAAAGATAAGACATTGGAGGGTGAGATGGAGCCGTTAAACGGATATGTCATGCTGAAGAAACGTCCGGCTGCGGAAAGAAAGAGCGGGCTTGTCCTGCCGGATGGCCAGGAAGAAGATATCGAGGCCACCGGCTTCGACGTTATTAAGGTAGCCCCGGATGTTGAGAACATCAAGGCGGGTGAGGTGGTTTTTCCGGGGTATGCGGAAGAGGCCAGAAAGATCAATAAGTTTATTTTTTGTAAGGCAATACACATAATTGCAAAGGAGTGACATGGGCTGCATAGAGTTCACGGTCAAGATCGATCCGGTTCCTAAGGGCCGTCCCCGGTTCTTTCGCATGGGCAGGCGCATGGGGACGTATACTCCGGCCAAGACCAGGGCGTTTGAAAGCGAGCTGTTCGATTACTGCCGAAGGAATAAACTGATCCCGGCAACGCCGTTGTTAGGACCCGTTGTTGTTGACCTGATCTTTTTCATAAAGTCAAAGCATGTTGGCTGGGCGTTCCGGAAGCCCGACCTTGATAACCTCTGCAAAACTTTAGATACGTTCAATGGTTATTTCTGGAAAGATGACGCGCAGATCGTGAAGTTATCGGCTTCCAAGGTGTATGATGCGGTTGAAGGCGGGATATACATTCACGTGCAGGAGCTATCTGATGGGCTGGATACTGTGGACGTTTCCAAGACGCCGAAGAAAACTTGAGATCGTCCGCATTGTGGCGATCGACGGCCGCGGACGTGTCTACTCGTTACACTTCGTTAACCAGGCAATACCGGAGATCCTGGTGATCAGGGCGTTTCGGCTTTACCATCACGAAGGATCGTGGAAAATAGTTGAAAGACGGGAAGTTGTTAACATTGTGGAAGGAGGTTCGTATGGCTTGCAAGAGCAAAGGGAAGGGCAAGGGGAAGGGAAAGTGACAATAAAAAAGGGACTGGAGAACGTCACCTCTCCAACCCCTTTTCTTGTTTCATGCCAGTGATCACGGAAACGACTTCTTTTCTGACATCTTTTTCCAATATTTAAGTTTACGTTTTGTGTATATTTTCCTTTCTCTTTTTCCGTGTCTCTTTTGATGACAATCGATACATTCCCACGTGACTTCTTGCCATTTGGAATAATCATTATGATGTCCGTGGAGAAGTCTTTTCTCTGTTTCTTTCTTACAGGTCTCGCATTTATTAGGTTTATTTATTCTTTTAGAATAGACTGCCATTCTTAAAAGGGCACGAGCTCTCGCCTTATTATTCTCTATCCACCCCAGCGTCCATTCAGAAAGCGGTTTTCTTTGGGCCTTTGCATACTCCTCTCTTGTTCTGCACCCGAGACGCTTTCTTTGATATTCTCGATAGTATTTTTTAAGGTCCGGTTGCTTGTCCTTCCATGCTTGACGTAGAGCTTCCATCCTTTCCGGGTTTTCTTCTCTCCATTTTTTAGAAGCTAATCGCACCTTTTCCCTGTTTCTTTCTCTCCATTTTTTATGATATTCACGTTGGTCAAACATAAGTTATCCTCCTTAAATAACAATATACAAGGAGCACAAACTCATGTCAAACCATTTTTAATTTCTTTCGTATAATTGGAGATGCCGCGCTTACGGATCCGATGAGATCAGGCTCGTTTAAGTGCTCGAAGGTTTTTGGCTGGGAGAATATCCCTAATTCGAGAGTCCATTTCCCCTCTATTGATATTGGCCTTAAGTATCCGTCACTCGAGATAAATCCACGACTTGATACATTCATCTCTCCTCTGGCGACCTGCTTGGTTTCCATCAGGAAATCCCACAGTTTCTTCATCTGCGAGAGGTTAACCTTGATGGCCATCTCGCGGTCGTAATCGCTTTTCATGTCGTTGTTGGCTGGCATGATCTCATAGAACTTATCGATCACATACCTGTCCGTGTAATTCGACAGAGGCTCATACGCCTGGATATCGAACGCCTTGGTCATGGCTATCTCACCGATCTCTTCATCTCCAGAGAAGAAATGCAATTCTTTCTTCTCATGGAAATTGCCTTCATCATCACACCACATGCGGTTGGTATCACCCTGTGACAGGATCTTACCCTTGTACACGCTTTTCTCTTTGACGATCTTGCCATCGCGCGTCTTTGCGATGACTTCCGGCTTCTCTGCCCGGGCCATGTTCTCGTACTTCACTTGGCAGTTGATGCCTTTTTCTCTGTCGATGATTGACAATTTGTACATTTGAGCTCCTTGTTGTAGGGGATTTCGAACATTTTCTTACATGTCTTGCACTGTACGAGCTTTGTTTTAGGTATCATCTGGTGCCTTTCATTTTAATCACGCCTTTCTTTATTTTGTTCTTCACCAGCCTGACCGTTCTTTCCGCGATATACCCGTCTATCGGGCTGGACTTTGGATATTTGAACACAAACCCGGGATTACGCATGTGCTTTCCCATTCTTTTGACTTCGCTCATAATTGACATGTTCACTCCAGTAGTTTCGCGCATTGTTTATAAAGGACCTCGTCCGCGTCTTCTTTAAACAGGATCAAGCAGTCCTGATCATCCAGAACCTGCATGGCCTTGTCGTCACCAACAAGGACGAAGATGATCTTGAGATCTCCGCACGACGTGCATAGCGCTTCAACGCGTCTGATTTCATCAACGGAGACGTTTCCATCTGTCATGATAACGACCATCTTTTCTGTGACCTCACAGTCATTCCTTGCCTTTTCTATCAGCTCTTCCCGGCGTAAAGGCCGGTTCTATCTCCTGTGCGATTCATCGGGAAGTATGGCGATCCAGGTCGCCGGATACAAAGGAAAAGAAAGGAATAACAATACCCGCCACTCGCTCCTCAAGGCAGTTGTGCTGTCTTTAACAAACACGATCGAAGACGCTCAGAAAGAAGGAGCAGAGATCGATTACAGGCTGTTTCGGTTCACATGCCGACTGGATGAGCGCGGCAAGAAGTGGCTGGAAG
>CAUYUB010000067.1:0-6870 GCA_963575685.1 Gammaproteobacteria bacterium
GGGCTGGAGCGGGCGAGGGAAGTGCCAACGGGAGGTTTCCGATAAGGTCTATTGTGTTCAATATTGCCAACCACTGCGTCATCAGTGCCGGAACCTCATCAGGCTTGGCGTAGTCGATAAAAGTCTGTCCGCCATCAGGCGTCAGCGCATGGGTACCGTTGGGTTCCCGTTTCCAGTCACCCGCGGGTTGGTAGATGTCTAACACGATTTGCGTTTGTACCGTACGGTGTAGCAGAAATAGATCCGCTTCCGTAATCGGCGAAGGACGCTCCAGTAAACCGTAGAGCAGTTCGATGGCGCGGGCATGGCCGACGATCTCTTGATGATCCTTTAGTGGTTTACCGGAAACAGTCAGTCCTTCCGCCAGCACGAACGCTGTTTCACCCAGGGTCAGGGTATTGCCTTCCAGAGCGGTACTGGTATGTGTCCATAAGTCGCGCAACTGGGCCAGGAGCGCCGTTTTTAGATCATGGTCAAAATCATCGAGAAATCTCATGATATTTTGGCTCCAGCCCTGTATTATCTGCCAGTGTAGCCAAACCATTCGTTTTTTAATAACCGGAGAGCCGCCATTTTTCGCGGAACCCGACGGGACTCTCCCACCCGTGAGTACACGGAACCCCTCAGCGCCCATGGACATAAACAGATAGACTGACTAGTCGGTTATCATAGGAGAAGTTTACCCCAGGGCTTGATGCGTTGGTGAAAATCCTGGAAAATCTCTCGCAACACTGATCTGAGAATGTGAAATAACCCAAAGAATACAGGTAGTATCTTCGTTCCTATGGTTGTATTTTCTATGCGTTGGAAATTAGAAATGAATGCCATCGAAGCAGCAGAACACGCCGGATTCGATATGAGTTTGATCGACGACAGCCTACGTTGCTCACCGGAACAACGTGCGCTCCAACATCAATCGGCATTGGAAATGGCGCTTCAACTAGAAGCTGCGTATCAATCATCCCAAAGCAAACCATACGGTGATGGAACTCAACCGAATCCACAACTACTTTTCAACTAAAAATGCATCCCTCCCAAATCCTATTTGCTGGGGAAAGACCTTTCCCCATTTTGCCGGCGGTGGATCACTACGCCGGTAGTGAAAAACTCATCCGCAAGGCGCTTGCGCTTCAGGGAGAGATGGGGCCGGTCTTTGACCTCACCTGCGATTGCGAGGACGGCGCCCGTGCTGGGGCTGAGGCGGAGCATGCGGCCATGTGTGCTGAAATTATCCGCTCGGCGGAAAACCGTTTCGGGCGGGTATCGGCACGCATTCACGACAGCACCCATCCGCACTGGCGTGCGGATCTGGATATCCTGGTAGGTAGGGCAGGGGAACGCCTTTCTTTTCTCACCCTACCCAAGCCCCGTGGGCTCAACGACGTAACCGACCAAATTGCCGAATTACGCCGGGTAGAGGACCACTACGGCATCAACCGCCGTATCCCCGTCCATATCATGATCGAGACCCACGGTGCCTTGAAGGACGCTTGGGCGATTGCCGCCCTGGAAGGCGTGGAATCTCTGGATTTCGGCATCATGGACTTCGTCAGTGCCCACCATGGTGCCGTCCCCAGCTCGGCCATGAAGAGTCCGGGGCAATTCCAACATCCCCTAATGGTGCGCGCCAAGTGCGAAATCGTTGCGGCAGCCCTAGGCAACGGGGTGGTACCTACCCACAATGTCTGCACGGAACTAAAAGATACTGATGGGGTATTCACGGATGCGCGTCGCGCACGGCAGGAATTTGGCTTCCTACGGATGTGGAGCATCCACCCAAATCAGATCCGGCCTATCCTGGAGGCCATGCGGCCGGACTTTGCCGAAGTGGAAGATGCCGTCATTATCCTGACTATGGCCCAAGACCAGGGATGGGGGCCGATCAAATACCAAGGTCAACTCCACGATCGTGCATCCTATCGCTATTACTGGAAACTCCTGCAACGTGCGCAGTCCACTGGTATGGAACTTCCCGGCGCAGTGACGGAGCGATTTTTCGGAGGATGATGCACATCGTAACGTATTAACACCGTGAGGGAGTAAATGTCTACCTATACCACACTTGATATCCGTAACATCGCTCTGACGGGAGCCTCCGGGGCGGGTAAGACGAGTCTCGTAGAGGCGCTCCTCTACGCTGCGGATGCCATCAGTACCCCTGGGAGCCTCCAACGAGGTACCACCGTATGCGACTTCGACAAACAAGAGAAGGAATATCAGCACTCCCTGGCTTCCGCCCCGGCACACCTGTTCTACCAAGGACGTTTGATCAATCTCATCGACACGCCAGGCTACCCGGACTTCATGGGACAGACCTTATCGGTCTTTCCCGCGGTGGAAACCGTAGCGGTGGTGGTAAACGCGGAGGCGGGGGGGGGGAGATGATGACCCGCCGTATGATGGAGCGGGCGGCGGAGCACAAGCTGTGTCGTCTTATCATCGTCAACAAAATCGATACGAAGGGGAAAGGTCTCGCGGATCTGCTTTCTACCCTGCGGGAGACCTTTGGTCAGGAATGCCTCCCTATTAATTTGCCTACCCGTAACGGTCAGGGGGTGGTGGATTGTTTCTTCAATCCTACCGGGGAATCCGATTTCTCCTCGGTGGCGGAGGCCCATACCCGTCTTATTGATCAGGTGGTCGAGGTGGACGAGGACCTCATGTCGCTCTACTTGGAACAGGGCGGAGAACTCGATCCTGAGCAGCTTCATGCCCCATTCGAAAAGGCTTTGCGCGAGGGGCACCTTGTCCCGATCTGTTTCGTTTCGGCACGTACCGGGGTAGGTATCAAGGAATTATTAGAAATCTTCAACCGCCTGATGCCTAATCCAGAAGAGGGTAATCCCCGTCCTTTCCTGTGCGGTGAGGGTGCCGCCGCTGTGCCTTTCAACACGGTACCGGACCGGACCCGCCACGCCTTGGCCCATGTCTTCAAGGTGAGCATCGACCCCTTCATCGGTAAGCTCGCCGTCTTCCGCGTTCACCAGGGGATTCTCACCAAGGACAGCACACTTTACATCGGCGATGGTCGCAAGCCTTTCAAGGTGAGCCACCTATTTCGCCTTCAGGGCAAGGAGCACCCGGAGATGGAGCTTGCCATTCCAGGCGATATCTGCGCGGTGGCTAAGGTGGAGGAGATCCATTTTGATGCGGTACTGCACGATTCGCACGACGAAGATTACCTCCACATGGTACCGCTGAAATTTCCTGCCCCCATGTATGGATTGGCGGTCCATGCCAAGACCCGTATTGATGAGCAGAAGATTAGCAGTGCCTTGGCCAAACTCGCCGACGAGGACCCCTGTCTCACTGTGGAGCACAACCACGCTACCCACGAAACCGTATTGCGCGGTCTGGGTGAGATGCATCTGCGGGTAATGTTGGGACGCCTCAAGGACCGTTTCAATGTGGAGGTGGATACCCATCCGCCGAAGATTGCCTACCGTGAGACGATCTCCACCAACGCTGAAGGTCACCACCGTCACAAAAAACAGAGCGGCGGTGCTGGACAGTTTGGTGAGGTGTTTCTACGCATCCAGCCATTGCCCCGAGGAGCGGGTTTCGAGTTTGTCGACGACGTGGTGGGTGGGGCGATTCCGAATCATTTTATCCCCGCCGTAGAGAAAGGGATACATCAAGTATTGGAGAGTGGCGCTATTGCGGGCTATCCTTTGCAGGATGTGAGGGTATCCGTCTATGATGGGAAATACCATTCGGTGGATTCCAAAGAAGTCGCCTTCATCGCTGCCGGTAAAAAGGCATTTCTGAATGCGGTCCTGCAGGCCCGGCCGATGGTACTGGAGCCTATCATGAAGGTGGAGGTGGTCACTCCTGCCGATAAGGTGGGCGATATTACCGGCAGTCTTTCCACCCGCCGCGCCAATATCCAAGGCACCGATACCTACCCAGGAGGAATGCTTGCCATCCGTGCCCTGGTGCCTTTAGCCGAGATGGCCAGCTATCAGGGAGAGCTCAAATCGATCACCGGCGGACACGGATCCTTCACCTTGGAACTCAGCCACTACGAACCAGTGCCAGGCAATACTCAGAAGGAGCTGATGAATCAATACCGGCCGCGGGAAGAGGAGGATTGATATGGTTGAGATTGAGAAAAAAACACCAAAGGCTTTCAGGTTGTCTTTGGTGTTCTTATGTTTCCGGCCAATAAGCCTCATCCAGGGTCTGTTCCAACGTAAAAGGACACTCTCGCGGGAATCGTTCTCGGGCAATACCGGTCTGGCGTGAGGTAGAAAAACGTGCCTTATCGTAGGCACGGATAAGGCGTTCCGTAGCGTGGTAGGCAAGACTGGGACTTTCCTCCAGGATTTCGGCCACCTCGCGGCGTTGTTCTTCGATGGTGTAACGCCAACTATTGGAGCGCAATTCCGGTTGGAATGTCCATTTCAGCAGGTGGGTGAGTAACACGGCCAATCGGTTCAAAAACTCACGCTGCTCAGAACGACTCAAGGCTTCCAGCTCCTCTGCGATATTTTCGACATCGATCTCGGTTAATCTGCCTTGGTGAAGAAGTTGAGCATTGTATCTTGCCCAAGCGTAGAGATCGATTTCGTAGGCAGCTAAGTCGGACATGATTATCTCTAGCTACTGTGCCGATACTTATTGAAGTATAGCCACTCGAACAGGCGTTTCGACCAGTGTAGGGTGTAGTTCCTGAATACGCCGCTGTAGCGCGAATTGCGGAACACCAACACGCCGTTATCCAAAGTATCCACGATGCAGATAAGTTCTGGGCGAAAGGTATGCGCCGGCCGCTCACCGCGTAGGTCCCCGATCAGGTTACGGGCCAAGGTTTGCGCCTGAAGGTCCGCGAGATGTGCCTGCTTGGGCATCCATTCCGGTCCTGGGAAACTGCCGGCATCTCCTGCCACATAGACGCTGCCCTCAAAACCCGGCACCCGACAGTGGGCATCGGCACGGATAAAGCCACCTTCCGACAGTGGTAAGCCACTTTGAGCGACCCAGGCCGGACCAGTCATTCCGGGAATGAAGACAGTGAGGTCGCTCTTCACGTCTCCTCCTTCGGTCATCACCCGGTCAGCGGCAAACCCTTTCAGTTTATGACCCACATGACTACGGATACCACGCCGTTCCATCTCGCGGAGGAGGCTGCCCATGGCCTTGGCGCCCAAACGTTTGCCGGGTTCGGCGGCTGGGGTAAAAAATACCAGGTCGAAACGATCACGACGTTTTTGGCGTCGTAACAGGGTATCAATGCCGAATAGGAATTCGAACAACGGCCCTCCGCGCATGGCGGCTGGTTCGTTGGGATTACCGGCAAAACCAAAGGCCAAGGTCCCTTCCTCCAACCTATCCAGCCGCTCCTTCATATCTGCTACTTGGCGATAGCCTTCGCAGGGGATAAAGGTATGCTCTATACCCGGCAATTTCTTTATATAACGACCGCCACTGGTAACCACCAAGCATTCATATTCCATCTCACCCGCCGTAGTACCCAGGCGCCGCACCCCGGCATCCAGCTCGGTGACGCTACCCTGTACATAATTCACCCGATAACGATTGATGAATCCGACCAACGGGATGGTGATATCGCGCTCATTTCGTAACCCTGCTGGTACCCAGATAAGAGAAGGGTAGTAGAGCATCGCCGGCTGGGGTGCCACTAGGGTAATCGGTGCATTACAACCCTTTCGGCGTAAGGTCTGGATGGCAGTCAGCCCTGCAAAACCAGCGCCGACAACAACGATGCTCTTCATAACTCCCCCAAAAATAAAACACCCGCACTATTTGCTCCGATCGGCTCCCTGCCAACCGGAGCAAACATGGTTTGATGTCACCGTCACTAACTACTGGTTAAGCGATTTCCCGCCGCTATCCCAAAGCCTTTACTGCCGCCTGGAGCGCTCCCGCAAACGGGTTAGCAAACAGGAACCACATACCAAACGCAAGGATGATGAATGGGAAGGATTCCATCAGGCCGGCAAAAATGAACGTGTTGACCATTAAGGCAGGACGCATTTCTGGTTGACGCGCAATTCCCTCGAGGGTTTTTGCACAAATCAGGCCCCACCCAATGGCAGAGCCCATACCGGCAGCACCTAACACAATACATACACCAACTGAGGTGTATGAGTAAATCATGGCAAGCATTTCAACAGTTACCGTATGCATCTGTACATTCCTCTGAGACGAGTTTGTTGACAGCGACCAAAACGGATACCTAACCATCACCATTCATTGTGAATCTCCCTGGGTGCCGGATAAAGGAACCCTCGCTTTTTTACTTCATAACTCCCTAAAGACCAAAGGCGCCAAACTCAGATTCCTTCTTAGTCTTCCTATCCGCCAATGATCGATTTAGCGGTTTCCAGAAAAGGGTTGGCGAATAGGAACCACATGCCAAACGCAAGAATGACGAAGGGGAAGGACTCCATTAGTCCAGCGGTAATGAACATTTGGACGCGCAAAGTAGACATTAATTCCGGTTGTCTAGCAACGCCCTCCATGTACTTGGAGCCAATGATTGCCCATCCCAATGCCGACCCTAATCCGGACGAAGAAAGCATAAGCCCCACCGCAAGCGCGGTATAAGGTTGAATAGTAGTAACGAGTGCTACTGTGTTGGTAACGTCAGCCATGGTTGTTCTCGCAATTGGGTTGGTGAACCAATAAGTTTTTTGGTTATGAAAAAGGCGCCTTCTCTATCCCTTAGACTCTGGCCGACCCTCTCTGTCACTGCGATCCCACCTTCAACCCTTTATGATGGGCATAGAGGAGTTGCTCTTAAAGCGATTGGAATAAGATCCAAGCTCAAGGTGCTCTCATCCTCATCTGCCTCCCCTTATGGCAGACCATTGTAGCAGTCTGGTAAAGAAAACCCCACGGGGAGAC
>CAUYUB010000068.1:0-6863 GCA_963575685.1 Gammaproteobacteria bacterium
CTGGCCCAGGAACCAACAACCGTCACGCCTAACGAGCTGGAACTCATGAAAGCCATCGCCGAGCTAATCAAATATATCCGGGTGCTGGATGACCGGATCGAGGAATTGGAAACTAAAGTGGAGAATGGAGGATAGCGTGAAGCCCAACCACCGCGAAACGCTGTACGAGAAACTTGACCGTGAACATGCCACCGGAAACAGCGCCGCTGATATTGCGTGGCGGGAATCGCAAGCCGCTGCCGCTTCCGAAGGACTGAACAAGCGCGCCGCCTGGAATAGAGCCATGGGCCTGACCGGATACGATACCGGAGATAGCCAGACTAGCCAGATGGTAAGCGGGCAGCGCGTTGAACCGATGGGCCGCGATTCCGCTCACATGCTGCACGGCGTGACACAGGATAGCGTCAACAGCCAGCCTGGAACGTCGGACGGGTTGCGCGGGATCTGGGGCCTGTTCGGCGGAAAGCATGTTGAAGTTGGCGATGATTGACGTAAAATATAGGTAAATTAACCTTTTGAAAGGGGTTGCGCCATGGATATACCGCATATTGCCTATAAAAGAGACGATAGGGGAGGGGGAAAACTGTTTTCTTTTGCCCTCCTGACTGCCGTATCGATGATATGCCTCTCTTATTCGCTGATTGCATCTATCCGAAAAACGGCGCAACCCCTTGAAATTGTCATCCCCGGCGCAATCGGAATCAGTTTTGGCTTGGTGGCAATCCTGATATTTGTGTCCTGGTATCTATACATGAAAGAGGACCTTTTCAGGCAGCATACCCAGAACTTACCCTCCATCGTTGCGACTGGTCAGCATATTGAAAAACTGCGCTTGATTACCAACATGCCGCAGGAAAATTTAGCGCTGGCAATGCAAGATAAGCCAACCGTCATTTGGTCTGACGACCGTAATCAGCAGCTTGTGGAATGGCTGGAAGTCTCACCAAAAATGCGGATACCCTGGGACTGGGTAATCAATGAGTACATGGCCCGGATAACGGATGACGATAGATTGCCGCCTACGTCATTCTGGAGCGAAGGCAACCGCCACCCGGACACAGGGATTGAATACCGCGTTTACTCCGAGGAAATGAAAACCTACTTACAGAAGCGCCACCTTGCAACATGGGCACCCTGGAATCAACCTGTGCCGATCATTGATAAAACGGCGCTATTTGGATATTTTGGAATTGTGGAGGATGGGGAATGACTGACCTTGAGCATATCGAGCAGTTAGCGCGCGGCGCAATAAAACCGCTGTGGTTTACAGGCAAAAATTACGAACAGGCACGAATTGATTTCATCGCCGCCGCCAATCCCGCGACGGTGATCGAATTAGTCGAGCGGATTAGGGCGGCGGAAGACGAACGTGACGCGGCTATAGCGGAATGCCGCAAGCGTCGGGGCTGGGATCAGGATATTGCACATTGGCAAGAACGCGCCGAATTAGCCGAATCCGAATTAAAACAATTGAAAGGGAGCAAATTATGAGCGGATTAACTTACCCAGGTGAGCATGGAAAAGACTATTTTGCTTGCGCTCCATATGAGGTTTTTGTGCTATGCCCGAATTGTCGAAATACCGTTATTGTAAAAAAAGGTGAAACGATCATATGCCCTAAATGCAAAAAAGCCGCGCTGGAGGGGAAACGGTGAGTAAAGTTATTTACAACGAAAATGGCGAACCCTGGGTTGTCAATCCTAAGAATACAACGGATTATGTCAAATCTCTCATAGACGAATTGACATCCCTTCGCGCCGAGCTTGCCGCGATGACCGCTGACAGGGATAGACTGCGCGCCGCGCTGGAAGTGGCGGAGGAAGAGGCTGAAAATTATCACGAGGTGCTAGCGGGTATCCATGACTGGCTGGGTAGCGAGGACGGACAGCGAGCCTGCCCGACAGAACCGTGGTGGTATAAAAATTTATCCGCCGCACTGGATTGGGAGATACTATGAGACGCAAACGTGATTATTCCCAGATGCTACTATTCGCCGCCCTGCTCGTGCTTATTCCGCGCTATGCTGGAGCATTTATCTACTCGGATGCAAGCATAGTCAATGGATTGTGGAGCGAAATTATCACGGTATTCATGGCCCTGTCAGGCGTAGGAATGGGTTTCCTTGACGTTCTGGGGATTTCCTACATCGTGGACGGCTGGAGACACAACATCCCCGCCACTGGTAAGCCCTGGCCTATCCGCTTCAAGATCCTGACCGCCGTTATCGTTTCCCTATTGCTTGTGACGGTTGGTATCCTAGCCCCGTTTACAATCGCCCGCGTAATGACAGAAAGAATGAATGTTGTCATGCCGTTTTGGGCGCTGGGGTTGTGGGCGATTGCAGTCAATACCGCGCCTATCCTGCTGATTGGCGGGCTGGTGTTAGGTCAGTCCGGGGTTGTGGGGATCAACGCAAGCACAGAACCTACTCCCATCAAGCATAATGCAGAGGTGATCCATAGCATATCCATGCATCAATGCAAGCAATGCAAGGAAGAATTTAGAACGGTTCCAGCGCTTGCGTCTCATGTTCGCTGGCAACACGCCAACCACAAACAGGCGGAAAGGATAATCGAATGAGCGATGATTGCATGTCTGACTATGATACTAATCTCCGGCAATGGAATTGGCTTGTCAATAATCCCGAAAATGAATTGTCTTACAGGGGTCATACCTTTTGGTATTTTGAACAATACGTGTATCTTGACATTGGCGGTATTTTTGGGGATGTGTCAACCGTCAAGGTCTTCATTGATTTACTAGAGGCCGTCGAATGACCGACATTGACCAGATGAAGAAACTTTCTGTCAGTAAGTAAGGAAGTATCAGAAATTACGTTCTACCAAAGAGGGCAGGGGACCATGGCGATAATTTACATCGGACTATTTATCTTGATTTATCTGCCGGCCGTAACTTTTACGCTGGTGTTCGTGGACTGGCTGCATGATGATTCCAGAAAGCGGAGAACAGAAAGGATTGAATCATCATGGGATGATGAAACGAGGGAATGGGTGAAAATGCATAGATTAGAGAGAAAATGACTGATAACAAATTGATGTTGATAATGATAATTAACTTAACCACCCTATACTTATCCTATTTATAATATCCAAAACCTCAGATATAGACCCACCCCAGAGGATAACATGCCCGATCAAAGCACTCCCCCACTTGTGCATTGCCCAGACTGCCAGGATCAAGGATTCTACGTTTATACGCGCGTCGTCTGGCGTCCGTTCTACGACGAAAACGGTCAGGAAGTTGGCGGCGTTGAAGATGTTGAAGCCGAACAGGTACAGTGTGAATTTTGCTGGACTACGCCAAATTCGTATTTTAATCGTCAAGCCCCATCAACATAACTAGAGTTACCGCCCCTATCCAAAGTAACGGAGGAATGAATGTTACCAGATACCGAAACTGAAACCAGACTTTTGAGGGCCAATAACTACAATTGCAGTTACGCCTTCATGGATGCATGTAAAGAAATTGATGAATTGACCGCCCGCTGCCAGGCCGCTGAAGCCAGAGTCGCCGAGCTGGAGGCCGCGCTTGATAAAATTTATGACATCGCCATTGACTATGACGGTAATCGAACCGTGGAGGCGCTACAATGTTTGATCGATGAGGTATCGGACATAGCGCGGAAAGCCGCCATCCGCCCCGTAACCAAATCGTAATTATGCTAATCGTAATTTGTGTGACACTTTACACGTAACCGCTTACCCTAAAATAACGCCCGCCGTTATGTTCATCCGGCGGGCGAAGTGTAAATTAGATACTAGTATCACTATTAGTGTCACACTTTTGATACACTAATTTTTTTCGCGATAAGTGTCACACAACGTTATTCCGCGTACCCGTCATCGTCATACACCGCGCCGTTATACAAAACGTCCGCTGAAATGCTGACCGGCTCCGGCGCTACAATTTCGGGGGTAACCTGTATTTTGATAATCTTGTTATCGTAGTACAATCTTACCCAAACCGACCCGATAGGTTTAGGCACCCCCCCGCGCGTCACCTCCCAGCCTGACTGACCGTCACCGTAAGCCTGTTTATATCCAGGTATCCTGATATGATGCTGAATGTCTAAATACTGGCAGCCCTTGTTACCTAATCGCTCCCGGCTGATCGGGATGTAATACATATTGTGGCTATGACCATTGACCACGATATTCGCATCTGGAAGGTAAACGGCCTGGCGTGCCGTCTGGATTGCGCCGCGCGTGACCGGCGCTTCTCCGCCCGAACCATGATAATATTTCAGCCTGACCGATTGTTTATGGTTGCCTTCATCGAACAGAAACCGCACCCAGCCCCCATAACCGCCATGACGTACGGCGCCGCCGTATTTGCGGTTTAGATGCTCGTGCACCAGTCTGTCCACAATATTTGTGTTTGCGTTTTTGAGCACGCCTAACTCGTGATTACCGTCCGAGATAATGTCGATATTGGGCGCGTAGGGCGCGAGCCAATCCGCCGAATCATTGACAATCGCGTCGTAGTAATCCTCACGTCGTTCATATTCGGGCCTGAGTTCTGGAGCTGCCCTCCGGTTATCATAACGTCCCTGCATAGCGTCGTACCAGTCACCAAAAATATAGATGCGGGCGCTCCGACGTTTTGCTTCGTCAAAATGCGCCCGCATTATATCCCGGTTGCAGTAGATACTATCAAAATGATTGTCGCTTGTCAAAAAAAGCCATTGTTCCCAACCACCGTAAACCTCATCCACATTGATCGTTGTTACTGCACCGTTTTGTTCGGTTGTTTGCAAATTATCCCCCCTTTTTTCTCGTTTCCTTTTTTGGCGGTCGTGGCATTTTGCACCTACGGTCGCTCTCGGGCTGGCTGTGTTTGGTCATCGCTTGCGGTTGAGCCTGTATAGTTGGTAGGCGATGATCGCCAACACCCCGAGTACCATAATCAGCACCCCTATCAGGATGGCCAGCATCACTTCTCCCGACGTTGCCACCTGTTGCCAAAACTCAAAATATGGGTCAGGCGGTCCGGTATAAATCCAGGGAATCATGCGTTATACGCCGTTGCCACGGCCGCCGCAACTACGCCGCACCCGGTCGCCGTCAAATGGATCTTGTCGGCATTGAAATATGTTGCGTCGGTTGCGTCCTGTAAATGTGGTAACGCGCCTAAATCCACTTGTTTATCGCTCCACGTTGTCCAATCCGCTTTGATCGCTGCATTGGTAGCCGCCCATAACGATGTATGCCAGTTGACCGCGTTGGAAGCCGCCACCTGCGAATCAATCTCCGTACAGGCGATA
Organism: Gammaproteobacteria bacterium; assembly: GCA_963575685.1. Taxonomy (GTDB): domain Bacteria; phylum Pseudomonadota; class Gammaproteobacteria; order CAIRSR01; family CAIRSR01; genus CAUYTW01. The sequence continues at coordinate 5,285 of CAUYUB010000068.1, forward strand.
ACCCTAAATCCAGCAGCCCGCCGCGCTAAACAGTAGGCTCGCATCCGGTCATGGATCTGTGCAGCCGTGGCCCCGCCGTTAGCATCCGTAATCCCGCAAAATACAACCACCGTATCGTTGCCAACCCTTTGCGGATCGATGTGGGTCAGGGCCGATGTGTTCATATCGACAAAATTGGCGGAGGCCAATCCGAAATTGACCCAGGCTAAATTCTTTGCGGTAACGTCAATGGTTGGTACAGCCTGAGATGGGTAAGACGTTGCAAACGTCGGGCCAATCGTTCTGGAATCGCCATCAAAATAAATGATCCCTGACTTGCGTGCGAACTTCGCCATTTGCGCCGGGGTCAGGATGGATGAAGATAACCCCTGATAGGCAATCTTGCCTTTCCAGTTGGTAAACGGGCCTGGGGTATTCGAGGACCCGATCCGCAGTGACGTTATCGCGCCGCCCGCCCATGCGGCCCAGATCGGATAGAGAGCGTCCACCTGCGAGCCGTTGACGTAAAAGTAAATCCCGTTTAGACTATCAAACGTCAGGCCCCACGGGAAGAAACCCGCGGGTGATCCTGTTGCGAATGATCCTACCCGAGCATCGCCGCCGAGTTTACCTTCCCAAAACACGGTCCCGGCTACATCCCCATTTTTGAGAAAGCCGAGATAATTGTTGTCATTGGTGTACGCCTTGAAAGTAAATCTATATTTCCCGTCAGCGGTCCAATCGGATGTGCACCATCCAGCGATGGAAAAGTTGTCATGATTGAGAGCAGCAGCCAGGCCCGCGCTGAATACATCCACGCTGCCAGATGCGCCGTCCAGGGTGATCGCTGTATGGCCGTCTCCGATTCCAGTACCGCCGAAAACGCCGTCTGAGTTCGTGCCCGTGAAACCGTGAGTGCTCAAATCTACCGCAGTAGTTGAGCCTACCGCGTCCCAACACGGCCACAGGGCAATATCAAATATTGGCTTGATCCGCTGCCAGTATTGCGCAGATCCGCTCATAACCGCCGTCAATAATCGCCGTCTATCCATTTGTCAGATCCTGCGCCGGTTTTGGCGCTCCGTTCGATCGATACCAAGGAATGTTTTTATTGTCCAAAATGATAAATTTCCGAGTATTCATAACCCCTCTCTATACGTGCAAGTGTCCGAGTAGCGCCGCCTGCGGCGCAGACAGTACCCCGGCCTCGTTTGGCTGTATGTCAATCGCGGTCGTGCAGTTGCGTGCAATCGCATACTGGATCTCAGCGTTTACGTCCGCTGCCGTTTTCCAGGCTGCCGAGGTCTGGTTATCCCCGGAATGATAAAACCATGTCGGGCTGATGACCCGCACCAGATGCCCCCACTCCGCCCGACGTGTATTATCGGCAGCAGGCGTAACCCCGTCATAGGTATCGATCTCGCTGTAGATATTCGCCCCACTCGTTCCGTTGGAGATCATCAAACAGTTTGGGTCAAGCGTTTTTATCAGGTTGTAAAAATACGCAACGGGAAAAATATCTTTGTATCCCGTATTGATCCAACCATCCAACCAGAGCGCCGCCGGATGATACCATGTGATTAACTCCGTGATGTGTTGC
>CAUYUB010000069.1:0-6817 GCA_963575685.1 Gammaproteobacteria bacterium
ATTTGCCACTACAATCAGACAAGAAGGGAGGCGGCATTACTTGTGTAGCACTACCGTGCAAGGAATATTCATGGACCAGGGCAGGCAGCGACCCCGATCAAAGAAGGCGGTACCGATCCGAATAGGGTGCGAGAAGGGCGCATCACCGACCTTTTCCGCTACGGAGATGCGGCGGATTGCGCCAGTAGGACAAACACGGCCACATAGGACACAGAACTGTTCGCAATAACCGATGCGATTGACCAAGAGGGGCGTCCAGAGGCCCTCCAGACCGGCTTCCAGAAGGGCTGGTTGCAAGACATTGGTGGGGCAGACCCGCACACAGGCGTCGCATTTGATACAACGCGCAAGAAATTCATCTTCCGGTAGCGCCCCAGGTGGTCGGATCACCTCTGCCGCAGGAAGATTGCTGGGGGCTGCCGCCGAACGTAGCATGGGAAAACCTACCGCCGCCGCTACCACCGTCTCGACCAAACGGCGGCGACACACGTCCAAGGGTTGTTGTACCGAATCCCGAGGGGCCGGCAGACCATAGCGCAACGCCCCTTCGGGACAGTCCTCAATACAATTCATGCAGACATGGCATTCGCTTACACGCAACTCGGTGTGAGGGTCACAACCCCCCTCGCAATGGCGTCGGCAACGGGCGCAGTCGTTACAGCGGTCGACATCACGGCGGATACGGAAAGGTGCACGGCGCGACAACACCCCAAGCAACGCCCCCAGCGGACACAGGACGCGACACCAGAAACGAGGCAGGATGCGGTTGGCGAGTAGGACCGCCAGCAGCAGCCCAGTCAGTAATGTTCCGCCCCAGAATACCGGTGGCTGGGCATGTACCGGTATTCCCAACCGATCCAAGGCGGGCAGGAGTGAAGCGGTGGTCGAGCGCGTCAGAAAGGCGATGGGGTCCAGCAGCCCGACTTGTAAGGAGCCCAACGCTGCGAGCACCAACAACGCGGTAAGGAGGTAATATTTGACTCGAAACACCGGCTGGTAGGTGTTGAGGGCCGCAGCCTCTGCCGGTCGGTGGTGGGAGAAAACCCATCCCAGAAACTGGTTAAGAATGCCCAGCGGGCAGATCCAAGAACAGAAGACACGTCCTAAAAAGAGCGTGGAAATTACCACAAGAAGGGAAAGCAACAGACCTTTGTAGAAGGTGTCGCTGGTGAAGAAGGCACCCAGTGCGGTGAGGGGTGATAACTCCAAGAACAAAGAGGTTTCTTTACCCTCCATGTACTGGTAGTCGGTGGCCAGCAGCAGGATAATGAACAATGCCAGCATGGATACCGCTAGGCAGCGGCGCAACGTACGTAGCCGAGGGAGGAAGGAGAGCGGTATCATGACCCAATCGACCTCGATCTAGACCCCATTGAACCAAATTCACCTCTGGTAACCAGAAATGAAAACCCTTAAAAAAATCGCATTCCTTGCAGTGATGACAGTCTCCCCTACTTTTTCCGCAGCCGAGGAGGCGTCGAATAGCGAACTGCCTTTCGTTGCCGGTCGGCCCGGCAATACGGAAAGTCCGATTGCGGTGCCGAAAGGGTATTTTCAGGTTGAATCCGGGCTTGCAAGCTATACCTACGATAACGCGAGCGGTTTCCGCTCCTGGAGTCTGGCGCAGACCTCCTTCCGTTACGGCGTCGGTCATGATACCGATATCCAGCTCGTCGTTCAGCCCTATTCCCGTATCCATGACAAGAATGCCAATCAAACGTTCCAGGGGTTTGGTAATACGACGCTACGCGCGTTGCATACCTTCATGGGGGCGGACGGCAGTAGTCCATCTTTCGGTCTGATCGGTTTTGTGACCTTGCCCACCGCTGCCAAGCAGTTGAGGGACAATGGCATATTCTCCGATCGCGTGGAGGGAGGGGTGATCGCCACGGGGAGTACCAATCTGACCGAAAAGGCGAGCCTGACAATCACCCTGGGCGATGCTTCCAGGCGTTGGAATAATTCTTACGTAAGTGATGTCTCCGGTGGCGCTAATCTGACCTACGCGGTTACGGAGCAATTCGGCGCTTATGTCGAGGCGTTTGCAGACCACTTCGAGCATCTGCCAACAGCAACTACCGCCGATCTCGGTGTGACGTATCTCCTCAGCCGTGTTACCCAACTTGACGCGGGCGTCAATATCGGCGCCAATCACGCTACGCCTGATGCAAGCTTCTTTGTCGGTTGGTCTCATCGGTTTTAACTAATGGATATAATAAGTAAGAAAACCGCATTTATTGCCGGTGCCGTGCTGTCTTCTGCCATTGCCATCGCGGGCGAGGCACCGAAATACGATACCGATACCCTGACGGGTGATTGGGGGGGGAATCGTACCTCTCTATACCAACAGGGGTTGGCTTTCGACATTGGCTACAAGTCGGATATCTTGCGGGTTACAGAGGGCGGCCAGTCGCAAGGCGGCCGTCCGATGTATCACCTGGATGTCAAACTGAAAGCGGATCTGGAAAAGCTATGGGGCTTGGAGAGTACCACGGCCCTCCTGAATGTGATCGATGACCGTGGCGATCAACTCAATGCCAGTCATGTTTACAGTCAGCTCGGCGTTTCCAATATCGAAGTGGCAACCAAGACCTATCGACTGCTCAATGCCTGGGTGCAGAAAGAGTGGGAGGATGGTCGTTGGTCGCTGTTGGGGGGAATGTATCCCATCGATTCTGAATTCATGGCGGTAGAGTCGGCGGGGGTATTTTTACAGCCTCCCTATGGGACGCTGGGCGACCTGTCACCAACGCACACGCCCTCCATATTCAATACGTCAACCCTGGGAGTACGCGCTAAGTGGCTCTCCTCGGACCGTAATTTTTATGGGCAATGGGCGATCACGAACGGTATTAGCGGTGACCCTGACCATCCACGGGGTACCCATGTCCGTTTTGGCTACGGCGCCATGTCCATCGCCGAGGTGGGTTACCATCCCACGGAGCCGACACACCCTGCCGTCGGGGCCGTAGACCATGCGGAACCTAAGGCAAACGAACCGGCGGAAAATTTTGAGAAGTATGCGTTCGGATTATGGGGATATTCGGCGGACGACCGACTGGCTGATCCCATTAATGATAAACGGCGCTGGGGATGGTACACCCAGGCGGAAAAGACGATTGCCCAGGGAACGGTATTGGGCGATTTATCGGTATTTTTGCGTTATAGCAGGAGTTACGGCAACGCCAGCAGCATTGAGAATGCAACGAATACTGGCCTACGTCTGCGTGGTCTGCTTCCTGGTCGGGATAACGATATTGCCGGTATTGCTTATACCCGTGCTCGTCTGAGTGAGTGGTTCCGTGCGGATCAGATAAATAACGGTATTGCTACCGCAGAAACCGAACAGGCGTGGGAGGTTACGTATCATATCCAGGTGACGCCCTGGTTTGCCGTTCAACCGGATTGGCAGCGGATCGTAAAACCGGGGGGGAATACGCCCAGTGCGACCATTGCTGGGTTTCGCGTGGAGTTGACGTTCTAATCGATAGCGTTGGCGTACCTTGATTACGTCTGATCCATCCCCATAATGGTAGTGAGACCAGTTAGGAGGATCCGAAATTTTTTATGACGGAAAGACGATATTCCCAATCGAACGACGATAGCTCGGTCCTTCAGGAAGAACGGCCTAAGCTCAAGCGTCCCCCGATGTATCAGGTTATTTTGCTTAATGATGACTATACACCAATGGAATTTGTGGTTAAGGTCTTGGAACAGTTTTTCGTAATGAACCGTGAAAAGGCAGTACAGGTGATGCTTCAGGTCCATACCCGTGGCCGGGGAATATGTGGGATATTCTCCTACGAAGTAGCCGAGACCAAGGTAGTCCAGGTCAACGAATATTCCCGAAAAAACCAGCATCCATTGCAGTGTAGGATGGAACAGACCTGATACGCCGTGCCGGCGTCCGATGAGGTTTCCAATATGTTAAACAAGGATCTCGAATACACCCTGAACCAAGCCTTCCGCGAGGCGCGGGAGAAGATGCATGAGTTCATGACCGTGGAGCATCTCCTGCTGGGGTTGCTCGACAACCATGAAGCCGTCAAGGTGTTACGCGCCTGCGCGGCTAATTTGGAGGTGTTGCGTCGGGATCTGGTCTCCTTTTTGGACGAGACCTCGCCACTGCTCTATCACCCCCACAGCCGTGATACCCAGCCGACGCTGGGTTTCCAGCGGGTGCTGCAACGTGCTGTTTTTCACGTCCAGTCTTCCGGAAAACGGGAGGTGACGGGCGCCAATGTACTGGTGGCCATTTTCAGCGAGAAGGATTCCCAAGCGGTCTACTTTTTGAACAGACAAAACGTCTCTCGTCTGGATGTGGTGAATTATCTGTCACATGGTATCTCGAAGGTGAGTGGTGACGAAGCTCTACATTCCGGCATAGAGGAGGAGGGCGTTAGTGGAGAGCAGCCTTCCCGCACCCCGTTGGAGACCTATACCACCAATCTCAATCAACTGGCTGGCCAGGGTAAGATCGATCCACTCATCGGACGCCACGCCGAGATTGAGCGCACGCTCCAGATTCTGTGCCGGCGGCGTAAGAACAACCCGCTATTCGTGGGAGAGGCGGGGGTAGGTAAAACCGCTATTGCCGAGGGACTGGCCAAGATGATCGTGGACGGCGAGGTACCGGAGGTGCTCGCCAAGAGCACCATCTATGCCCTGGACCTGGGGGCGCTGTTGGCCGGCACCAAATACCGCGGCGACTTCGAGAAACGCCTCAAGGCGGTACTCGCCCAGCTTCATCGCGAGGCCGGGGCCATCCTGTTCATTGATGAGATCCATACCATCATCGGCGCCGGCTCCGCTTCGGGAGGGGTGATGGACGCCTCCAATCTGATCAAGCCGATGCTGGCTTCCGGTGATCTGAAGTGCATTGGTTCCACCACCTATCAAGAATACCGAGGCATCTTTGAGAAAGATCGAGCGCTTGCCCGCCGTTTCCAGAAGATTGATGTCGGCGAGCCCAGCGTAGACGAGACGGTGCGTATTCTTGAAGGACTCAAAACCCGTTTCGAACAACACCATGGGGTGCGTTATGCGCGCACCGCCCTGCGTACCGCCGCAGAGTTGTCGGCGCGTTACATCAATGACCGCCACTTACCGGATAAGGCGATTGATGTCATCGACGAGGCCGGAGCGAGCCAGCGCCTACTTCCTACCTCCAAGCGCAAGAAGATAATCAATCAGCAGGACGTGGAATCCATCGTTGCCAAGATTGCGCGCATCCCACCCAAAACCGTATCCAATTCCGATCTCGAACACCTGCGTACCTTGGAATCTGATCTGCGGCGGGTCATCTTCGGCCAAGATGAGGCGATTGAAACCCTGGTGGCGGCCATCAAGATGTCGCGTTCGGGTCTTGCCAATCCTTCCAGGCCCATTGGTTGTTTCCTTTTTGCCGGTCCCACCGGAGTAGGGAAGACCGAAGTCACCCGCCAGCTTGCCTTTATCATGGGTATCGAGTTGTTGCGCTTTGATATGTCCGAGTACATGGAGCGCCACACCGTTTCTCGGCTCATCGGTGCCCCACCCGGCTATGTGGGTTTTGACCAGGGGGGATTGCTCACCGATGCCGTGATTAAGCACCCTCATGCGGTGTTATTGCTGGATGAAATCGAAAAGGCACACCCGGATGTCTTTAACCTGCTGCTCCAGGTGATGGACCACGGTACGCTCACTGACAACAATGGGCGCAAGACCGATTTCCGTAATGTGATTCTGGTGATGACGACCAACGCCGGTGCCGATCAGATGAATCGTCCCTCCATTGGTTTTACCCACCAAGACCATGCCTCCGATGGCCAGGAAGTAATCAAGCGTACCTTCACCCCAGAGTTTCGTAATCGTCTGGATGCTACCATCCAATTTAAGTCCCTAGACCCAGTCACCATTGCCCACGTAGTCGGTAAGTTCATCATGGAGCTAGAGGGACAACTTCAAGATAAGGGCGTTACCATTGAGGTCGATGAATCGGCTCGTCATTGGTTGGCGGAAAAGGGCTACGACCCGGCCATGGGCGCCCGACCGATGGCCCGACTGATCCACGAGCAGATCAAGAAACCTTTGGCGGAAGAATTATTATTCGGTCGTCTGGCCGGCGGTGGCCAGGTGCGTATCGAAGAAGACGCGGGTCAGCTTCGTTTCTACTTCGAGAAGAAGGCAACGGTTGCTGCGCCAGTATTGGAAAGTTAAAAAGACGGTTATTTATTTATACTCCTCTCCAACATCGCGTGGCTAATAAGAAAAGGCTTGCATTTTGAAAAAACGAATTAAAAGGGAATGCCAGCCTTGCACAGGATGTTGCGATGGTTGGGTTCAAGCGATTATAACTGGTGTTTTAGTTTGTCCTGGAAGCCCATGCCCCCATAGTACTGGCAGCGGCTGCGATGACTACGAGAATCGTCCGAAAGATCCATGCGACAACTTCGACTGTGGCTGGCTTGACAAAAATAGTCCATTGCCGGATTGGATGAAACCAAATAATGGGAAGGTAATTGTTATTTTTAACAAATTGCAATGGAATGGTTTTCCTGTTGATTTAGCTGTTCCCATAGGAAGGCGGATACCGCCTCGCTCATTAAACTGGTTAAAGCAATTTTCAGAGAAGAACCTGCGGCCATTGATATATACAGAGCAAATTGTTGATGCAGGAAAATACCAAAGACAGCAACAAATTTTTGGGCATGGTCCTCCGACATTCCAGCAAAATATTTTGCTTTGGCAGCAGCAAGGGAGGAAGTTGTGGTAAAAACTTTAGTGGCTCATATTGAGTTTTGAGGACATGGCGCCGGTTGCAGCAGGATGTCCAGAA
>CAUYUB010000070.1:0-6759 GCA_963575685.1 Gammaproteobacteria bacterium
GGAACCGAACACTGTTTGTCCTGCGAGATAAATGGGTAGGTTTCGGAGAACGGTTGATGTGGTGTAATAATCACACTATCATGCGGCGCATGACAAACTACGATCCTATCAACGATTGGCGAGTACGCATTAATGGCATGGAGCATGGCATTCCTCACGTACATGTAAAATTTCGAGATGGGTCGCGTGTCGTACTGGCGATTGACGATGGTAAAGTATTGGCCGGTGGTGTAACACCGATTTCTCGCCTAAAGCCTATTCGCGCATGGATTGTCAAGAACAAAAACGAATTACTCAACGAATACCATAAACTAAACTCATGAAATACCCGCCAAGCATTAAATCCGCACGTATAGTCTCGGCTAATACCGTTGAAATTGATTGGACGACCGGAGAAACCTTGCTTGCCAACTTTTCAGAGTGGGTTAGACCGCCATTTGATGCGCTATTAGATGCGGAGTTTTTTAACCAAATGATCGTTGACGATTGGGGAGACGGTCTTAATTGGCCCGGTGGACTCGATCTTGGTGCCGACAACCTCTATGAATTGTGCTGCCAACAGGCTGGCTTGCCAACATCAAGGGAGTTCGACGATTGGATGCGTCGTAACGATTTATCGTTATCCACGGCAGCGGAGATATTGGGAATGACACGCCGTATGATTGCGCATTATCGAACTGGAAGCAGAAAAATACCAAAGGTGGTTGGTCTAGCGATTCGTGGATGGGAATTACTAATTCATCCTTCATCGCAATCTCAATGAGATGCTGAGGTATTCGGAATAGACCAGCATCCACTTACCAGTTGATTTCTTACTCCACATCCGCGAATAACGCATCTGCCTTAGCTTGGGCGGACTTTGCGGCATCTTCACTAACCTCTAATGATCCGCTTAGATCCGCAGGAGAGTAATTAACATTCTCAAGGAATGCAAAACATACAGCATCCCAAAGGTCTGGAGAGCCAAGGCCATCCCACTCTTTTGAACCTTTAGGAGGAACGCGAATTCTGCTTTTTTCAGTGAAGGTCTTTGGAATTCGGCTTGACTGGTCCAGCATCACTTTGCGGTAATCAGTCGTTAGGATGGACAATCGTCCATCCTTCGCCGCACGGGCCGCCTGGTGCATAGCTTGAGCGCGTAGGTTAAGGTATCTGTCCTTATTTTTCTTTCTGAAACACGGATTCCCCCAGTTCACTCGATGGACAACCTTTCCCATGTCCTCAAGGTCTTGACAAACATTGATTCCCAATCCTCCTGAGTCAACCACATAGGTAGCATTGCTCAATTCGGACCCATGGTAAGTTAAGTTGTTTGAAAATTGATTCGACCGAATCCTATTCGTCAACAACGGAATTTCAACTATCTCGACCCGTCTCGCGTCTGATCCAATATCTCCATAACCGCACACCCGCGCTATTACGCACGCGCTCTTGTCGCGCAGGCCTTCGCCGGATGCAATGTCTCCCAGGACCAACCACCCATAGTTCTCATCGTCGCTGATGATGCGGTCTCGTTTGTACATTGCTTCAGAAACGCGCAACCCCATCATAAGATTGCTCGCATCCTCCGGGAATAGCCCTAGCAACCGAACCCGGCGCTCATCTTCGTCGTAGGAGTTCCACATCTCAATCAAGAAGTCGTCAGACACAAACGGAGAATCAAACGAATCAAATACCAACGGTGTCCATTCCCCTCCGTTCTCGATAGCAAGATCATGGTGGGTGCGGTAAAAGAAACCAGCATTTCTGGTTCCCTGACTGGTCAACAGCATTCGGTTATGCTGTTCAGTCAATGCCCCGGATAACGTAGTCAGAACGTTGTCAGGAATGGTAGAAGCCTCATCTCCGATAATCAGCAGCCATTCTCCGTGTCGGCCTGCCATCTTGTTAGCCGTCTTTTCGTTAGATGTCTTGCTCTCGACGAACCAAACCAGCTCAAAACCAACCACCCGGCAAGTAGCGTCCGCCAAAATTTCAACGTGCTCTGCAATCCATCCGTGCAAACCACGCCTAATACGTTCAAGCGCAATGCTGATTTCTTTCCAGAGAGTGGCTTTCAACTGATCCATATCGTTCGCAGTCAGCAACGTAACTGACATCGGGTAGCACAACAGGTGCCATAGAACGATATTAGCGATGCTCACCGTTTTTCCCGAGCCATGACCTGACACAACAGACGTACGTGAGCGAGACGCAGACACGCAGGTGAAAAGTTCTACCTGCTGGTCTGATGGGTCGATTCCTTGTACCTCGCGTGCAAAACGTTCAGCGCTGCCTGAGTATTCCTTGCAGAACTCTATCCACCGAGGGTCTTCCGGTAACAACAACGGCTTAGTCATAATTCTCAGCGTTAATTAAGATACCAAGGCGCTCGCGGCGACCAGCAAGCATGGCTGCCTTCTCGGTAGATCGCTTGAGCGATTCCTCGAACAGTTGATTGAGCACTTCTTTGGATGGGAACACGTTGAGGTTGATATCTTCCTTCAATTCTATTTTGTCCTTCCACTTTTGTGGCTGGCGATTCTTTAGCCAGATAAAGGCCGCGCCAGTGTCGGGCGGGTAATGTTTCACGATGTCGGTGACGGTGATCTCACCCTTGAAGCTACTGACATAGACATCGGGGTGTGAGTAACCGAGAGCACGCTTATACAGACTCTCGGCCACTTCCGCATCTGCTGAAGTCTTACCCATTTTTATGGACTTTAAAAACTCAGGGTAATCATGCTTCCAGTTGTTGATGGTCTCCTCAACTACTCGAAAGAAATCTGCTAACTCCGCATCGGTTGCGCCCAGCAGACAAAGCTTATAAGCCTGCTCTGCATATTCTTCACGGTACACGCTCGGTCGTCCTCTTGAGCGACGTTCAGGTAGATGCTTAATCGCTGGCTCTTCGATGATCGCCATCTTCCCTCCGACCTTCGGTCGTCCGATCTTCCCCTCTCCGACCTTCGGTCGTCCGATCTTCCCCTCTCCGATCTTCCCCTCTCCGATCATCGCTTCAGATGTCTTAGGCGCGGCGCGATCATGCCCCTGCTGAACATTTCCCTGCCGCACCTCAGACTTACTCCACCCATTTTTTCGAGCGTGCAGCCTGATGGCATCAGCCGTCAATGGGAGGCTCATTTCTGTAACCAACCAGCCGTACCCCTCCCGAGGGTCGCCTTCCCACCGGTTCCGGCACTCATCCCACTGATCTGGTGAAAGTTTTTGTTTAGCTGGCACTCAACCCCCCCTGATCAACATTTCAAGCTGCGGATTGCCCTCGGTCTTTACCGCAAGCCGACACTCCAGTTTAAACCGTTCTATTTTTAACTTCGCCGTAGCTGCCGCACAAGAACCACGCTCAATAGCGCCAACCAACCGACTAGATCTCATTTCGTCAAATTCTGGATGAATCAGACGAAATCCAGCCATCGCCGATTCTATCTCCGCCGTGGCTTTGGCCAACACATTTAACTCATTCTGGATCAGTAAGAACTTTTTGTACATTTTAAGTAGAAGCGACATATCCCTCGTCCTTTGTTTTTCCCAGGCTTCAAACAACCACTGTGAGAAGTTCCGTTCATCACAGGCACTTTGAGTTACTTCCCAATCGCTAGTCAACCCGAATAGCCAATCAATGGACACGTCGTAGATCTTGGCCGCCCTCAGCAACAACATAATCGGTACCGAATTAGTGTCGGTGGCCCCCTCGACCTTGGCGAGCTTTGAAGAATTCGCATAACCGAGGCGAGAAGAAGCGGCTAACTGAGAAAGGCCGTTCATCTCCCTGGCTTCTTTTAAGCGTGAACCTATGATCTTAATAAGGGCGGCCTGATCAGTACGGTTTGTATCTTTCGCCATTCATCACCTCTATCAAACAGGAGTCGGGTAAGTAGGTTTTTTCCACCGTGCTCTGACTTCTTTCTCTATCTGGTCAACCAGATTTTTGTCTTTCTCTTTCCTCCAACGTTCCAACCATCCTTTCCGTAGTTTTCGTGACGGCTGGTCGAGAATAAACCTAGCTAGGCAGCAGGGGTTCTTAAAGTCATAGACGCAGACGATAGTAATCGACTGACAGAGAGGGCAGGCTAAGAGTGACACGCCAATATCCCTGCCTGCCTAGTAATTGGTCACAACTAATTCTTTTATTTTACCTCTTCCGTTCCCTTTAGAGTTAATGCTACGACCCGATAAAACGTAATTTTTTGACATCCCTGGAAGGTTATATAAATTTTCAATCAGCGGTGCCGTACTATTGGAGAGCATAAATTGGCATCGATTAGATACTCGGATAAGCATATCACGAAGATCTTTCTGGTGATCAGATGTGAATCTGTCCTTGGTGTAGGAGGTGAAAGAAGATGTCGCCGATATTGGTTCATAAGGAGGGTCTAGGTAAACGAAATCTCCATCCTGGATAAGATTTTCTGCCTGACGAAAGTCTGCCGTCGATAGATGGACCCCGTTAAGTAGGATCGCCACAACGGCAAGATGCTCCTCATTAAAGATCGATGGATCGCGGTAGCTACCCATGGGCACATTGAACTTACCATTGCTGTTCAGCCGGTGGAGCCCATTGAAGCAGGTCTTGTTGAGATATAGGAAACGGGCAGCGGATTCAGGGGTACCGGAAGCGGGGAGGTCAATGTCTCTCACGCGGTAATAGTATGCCTTGCGTTCCTCGCTGGAGATGCCAGGGGCATTATGATGATCGCGATGCGTGATCAGCAGCGGGATCAGATCATGCAGGTTGTCTCGAATCTGGATAAAAAGGTTTACCAGATCAGGATTCGCATCCATAAGCATGACCCGTTTCGGCCGTCGCGTTTGGATGATATGGAAAAACATGGCACCGGAGCCTAGAAACGGTTCGACATAACCACGGCCGACTAGGTTAGGGAGGAACCTATGGAGCTGAGGCAGGAGGCGAGTTTTACCTCCAGCCCACTTCAGGAAAGGACTTATTTCAAACGTCATTGGTTACCATCTCCATCGTTGCTAATTCTTCCGCGACATCTCGCGGATAACCTGCGTCGAATTCATAAATCGCGGCGCGCTCTTCCCAAACATCGTTATCAAACTCTCCGGTTTCTGGGTCGATCCACATTCCCCGTTTATCTCAACGATACCGCCCGTAAGAACGTCTCGCAGCGCCGGAGTACGTTACCTACAGGGTGGTACTGGTTGGCTGACATCCGGCAACGTCGGTGGCCAGTCACGAGTGCAGCAACCTCTATTGGTTTGGTCTTGGTTGCCGACGTAATCATTACGTACTCATCTTCCCGGCGAGCATTGAAAAAATATTATTCAGCCGTTTCTTGGCCTCCTCAGGAGAGACAGATAACTTACCGGGAGGCGGCAATGAATTTATCCGTTTCGGTATCTCATCCCAGCGACCTTTATCAATCTCGCTATTTAAAACGGATATCCAACGTTGCTTTATCGATCCCCAATTCGACAGCCGCATATCTACAGTTCCAATCTGAGCGGAAGCCCAGAATATTGCCGGGTGTGACCATTGATCATCGCCAGTTTCTCTGCGCGCCAGTTGTCGAATGGCCTCGTGATAAGCGGCCTCTAGATCAATCGGCGGACGGCATAACTTCAAAAATTCAGGCAACGTCGGAGGCCAGTCTCTAGTACGGCAGGCTTGAATGCCCCGATAAATCTCCTCGGCGGTATATCCTCCCAACTCCTGCGCCCAAACTTTGCGAAATTCGTCAGAATTAACTCCTCGCCACATATCCGCGAAGCGCGCCCCATAAAACGCTGTTAGCCGACTGAACAGGCGTTCAATCCACGCGTCAGGAAGTGGTTGGTGTGATGTCAATAATCCGTCCATACCCGTTTTGGCGATTGCCGCCGGTGACCGAGGCAATAAATTCAGCACGTTCGTCATGGATGTTCCTCCTGCTTGATTGTTGTGTGTGACTGTTATCTCTACCGATGCTGTTCAAGTACCACTCTGCCTTGAATCCTCCCCACCCTCGCTCGCAACTACATCGCAACGCGTCTTCAAGTTTGATCCCTGCCGCCATCGCTTCGCGATTAATGCCATCGACGGCGGTCTGCGTTACAGGCGCGTTTTTTCTTTTTCGTAACTCAACCCAGTCGGCGAGGACTTGATGGTTTACGGACTGGAGCGCCTCTATCTCCATCACGGACTTAACTGACTTTCTTCGGGTTGGCACGGGTTGGCACGGTTGTGACGGTTGTGACGGTTGTGACGGTTGTGACGGTTGTGACGGTTGTGACGGTTCCCTTACAACATCCTCGTCACGCGAGATAGGTTCGACAGAGGAGTGGTGGTCGCCAGCGGCGACTAATCTTTTGAACAGCCTGCGGCGACACGTCGAGCTTGCGTGCAAGCTCTGACTGGTTCATCCCCTTGGCGGCGCGTAGCTCCGCGATGCGTTTGCCTATGTCGTTCATGATCTAATCCTACAAAATTTTTTTGTAACTAGCGTCACAAAATATAGTTGTAGGAAGCGTTATGATTCCTGTAACATATGGTTGTAACGAGCAATGACACTAAAAATATGACAAGCAACGAAACTAGGGCCGCTATATCAGCCTGTGGCGGGCAGACATCTCTAGCAAGACTGCTAGGAATTAAACATCCGCAGGTGGTTCAGTCATGGTGGGCAAAACAACGTATCCCGCCGTTGCGCGTGAGAGAAGTGGCGAAGGCCACTGGCTTCACACCTCACCAACTGCGCCCTGACCTCTACCCTCATATCGACGATGGTTTGCCTGAAGAGCTACGCGGACTTCCCC
>CAUYUB010000071.1:0-6727 GCA_963575685.1 Gammaproteobacteria bacterium
ACCGTCCCCTTTCCTCCCCGCCCTCAAGGGCGGGGTTTCTCGGGGACACTGATGAGGACAGGTTGTTCCGGTTTTCGGCTGCGGCAGGCGGCGTTGGTGGCTCACAACGGTGGAATTCTGGCCTACCCCACGGAAGCGGTTTATGGTCTGGGTTGTAATCCCTTGGACGACGAAGCCGTCAAGCGTCTGCTGGCCATCAAGGGCCGGCCAGAAAGCAAGGGACTCCTCCTCATTGCTGCGGATTATGGCCAAGTGGCGCCCTATGTGGCTCCGATACGGGGTGATGTCCTGGAACGTTGTCTTGCTACTTGGCCTGGGCCGGTTACCTGGGTTCTGCCGGCGCGTTGCGGCATTACTCCCCCATGGCTGCGCGGGGCACACGATACCATCGCGGTGCGTGTCACCGCCCATCCGCTGGCGGCGGCGTTATGTCATACCGTGGGGCATCCTTTAGTCTCCACCAGCGCTAACCGTAGCGGCGCGCGTCCCCTCCGCACCGCATTGGCCGTACGACGGGTGCTGGGCAATGAGATCGACCTCCTGGTCCCCGGGGCCCTAGGAGGGGCGACCCGACCCACTGCGATTCGCGATGCCTTGACCGGTACTGTATTGCGCCCAGGCTGACCCTTCACCCAAAATCTCCGAAACGCACTGAACAAGTCTTCCCAAAAAGGGTTGACGCTCGCCTTTGGGACAGTTTTTTTGATAAGAGCGTTTATGTAATGGTTACAAAAACTTGCGGCGAACGGCTGCATAGCGGTAAGAAATGGCCGGTTGTACTGCCGCTGAACTTCCATTGTTCGAGGACACACCAAGCAATGAGCAAGACCTACGATGTAGCGGTTGTCGGCGCCACTGGCGCCGTTGGCGAAACGATGATCTCTATCCTGGAGGAACGCAACTTCCCCGTCGGCCGGCTCTATCCGCTGGCGAGCGAGCGTTCCGCGGGCAACACCGTTACCTTCCGGGGTAAGGCAGTGCGGGTCCTTAACCTTTCCGAGCATGACTTCGCCAAAACCCCCATCGGATTGTTCTCCGCCGGCGGTTCCATCTCCGCCGAGTACGCCCCTCGGGCCGCAGCAGCGGGTTGCGTAGTCATCGATAACACCGCCCACTTTCGCTATGAGCCGGACATTCCCCTAGTGGTGCCCGAGGTCAATCCACACGCCATCGCCGATTATCGCAACCGCGGCATCATTGCCAACCCTAACTGTTCCACCATCCAAATGGTCGTGGCGCTCAAACCCATCCACGACAAGGTTGGCATCGAGCGCATCAACGTCGCCACTTACCAGGCGGTATCCGGTACCGGCAAGCAGGCCATTGAGGAACTGCACCGCCAGGTCACCGAACTGCTCAACTTCAAGCCGGTGACAGTAGAGGTCTATCCCAAGCAGATCGCCTTCAATGTCCTGCCCCACATCGATGTCTTTCTGGACAACGGCTACACCAAGGAAGAGATGAAAATGGTCTGGGAGACCAAGAAGATCATGTGCGACGAAAGCATCGTAGTGAACCCGACCACGGTGCGGGTACCGGTCTTCTACGGCCATTCCGAGGCGGTCCATATCGAAACCCGCGAGAAGATTACGGCGGATGCCGCCCGGGAGTTGCTTGCTGAGTCCCCCGGCATCGTGGTGGTGGATGAACGCCGCCCCGGCGGCTATCCCACCCCGATTGAAGCGGCCGGAAAAGACCCCGTGTATGTTGGCCGCATCCGTGAGGACATCTCGCACCCGCGTGGCCTGAATCTGTGGGTCGTCTCCGACAATGTACGCAAGGGTGCCGCCCTCAACAGCGTTCAGATTGCCGAAGTTTTGATCAGGGACTACCTGAGCGTATAGTTCTAAAAAACCTTGATACTCGTTTCGTCCACTCCCTAAGACATCGGTTCGCTAGGCCTCGTGGGTCATGGCCGCAACGAGTATCTTCAAGGTCACCCGCAAAGGTAATGGTCCTTTCTCAACCTCACCCGTCCGGTCCTACCCGGGCGGCCGAGAGGGAGTGCATATGGCGTGGAAGCTGGCCCCCGTGGTGGCCGCAGTGGCGGCGCTGTTGCCCGGCGTTGGTTACTCCTTAGGCCTCGGCAATATTTTGGTCCATTCCGGCCTCAATCAATCTCTACGCGCCGAGATTGAGGTCCTTGCGGAGGACCGCAAAGATTTGGCGGGACTTAACGTACGTCTTGCGGGAGCGCCGGATTTTCAGCGGGCCGGCCTGGATCGGCCGCTGGTGTTGTCGCGGCTGCGCTTTGAGGTCACCCACCGTGCCAACGGCAGCACCATGATTGCGGTACGCTCTACCGAGCCGGTCAAAGAACCCTTTCTCAACTTCCTGCTTGAAATCAATTGGCCATCCGGGCGGTTGCTGCGTGAATATGCCGTCCTGTTGGACCCACCGCGGCTGCTCACGCGTACCTCCCCTCGTCAACTCTCTTTTACCGAACCCGAAGAAAGTCGCGCAGATAACCAAAAACCGGAACCACCCGAAGAGGGTAGAAACCCCCTAGCGCAAACACTCCCCAATCACTACGGACCGGTACGCCGCGACGAAACCCTCTGGAGGATCGCCGGAACCCTCCGGTCAGACGCCTCCCTTTCCAATCAACAGATAATGATGGCACTGCTCAAGGCCAACCCGGAGAACTTTGAGGAGGGCAACCTCAATGGTCTGAAGGCGGGGTCGGTATTACGTGTACCAAGCGTTGAGCAGATGCGCGCGCTGACCCGAGAAGAGGCCGTAGCTGAGTTAATCCACCATCGCCAACTCTGGCGGGAACACCACAGCCGTTCGGTAACGCCTCCCCAGACCGCGGCAGCCCTCCCCCCCCAAGCCAAGGCCACGACCAAACCGGCGCGAAATGCCCGACCGGATGCGGGACCAATCCGAAATACCCGACCGGGTTCGGATACCTCACTGCCTAGCGAGACGACCGCCGAATTACGACTGGTAAGCCCCTCGCAGAAAGACAAGGAACCGGGCCAACCTGCCCGCTCCGGTGCGAAAAACGAGAACGGCAAGGTCGGAAGCGACGATACCGTTGGGGTTACCGCGTTACGCCAGCAGATCGACCTAGTTCAGGAAGTAGCCCATACCAATCAGCATGAAAGCGAGGAGATGCGGGCTCGGTTGGCGGACTTAGAGAGACAGATCAATGGGATGCAGCAGGTGCTGCGGGTCAAGGACGAAAACTTGGCGGCTCTCCAAGCCCAACTCGCGCACCACACACCCGGATCGCCTCCTGCCGCCGTCCAACCAGATGTAGCACCGTCCAATTCGGTCCCGCTTCCAACGACGCCTACCGTCGTCGCATCAGTGAGCATTGCTGCCGGTACTTCCACGCCGGCAGCCGGGGTGACACCCGCCCAGCCCGCGACCGCCCCATCGACACCTATACAATCGCCCGCCACGCCTCTGACTTCCAGCGCACTACTAAAACCACCGTCGGACCCACCAGACCTCCCATCCAGTGGGTCCTCGGGGTCTCTCCTGGATTCGTTTTTGTCTGATCCGACCTTGATCGGGCTCACGACGGCGCTTCTTGGCGCCATAGGTCTGCTCGGGACACTGTTGGTCCGCCGCCGGCGCGCCGCCACCGTGACCGCATTGCCGGGGATCAGCATAGATCTCGATGTGCCGGTCCAACCAAAGGTCGAGCCGATCTCTCCACTTCCGCGCACATCGGCAGGAAAACCCGTAGGGACTGCCGTACCCCAACCTCCTCGGAACGAGATCCCGGCGCAACCCAAACCCTCGCGGGGCCAGGAGACCAGCCGGACCGGGGACCCGCTCACGGAAGCGGAGTTTTACCTCACCCACGGACGCTACCAGCAGGCGACGGACCTCATCACGGAAGTGGAGTTTTACCTCACCCACGGACGCTACCAGCAGGCGACGGACCTCATCCAACAGGTCATCGCCCAAGAACCAAATCGGACGGATCTACGACTCAAGATGCTTGAGGTCCATTTCGCCACCAAAGATCGTCCGGCCTTCATCGAGCAGGCCCAATACCTGCGGGGGTTGCTCGCTGGGCGGGATGACCATCCACTGTGGCAGAAAGCCTTGTCGATGGGGCGAGAATTGGCCCCAGGCCACGCACTGTTCGCGGGGATACCGTTGGCCATATCGCCAGGTTCCACCGGTACCGTGATCATGGACGCCAACAGCCTACGGGGGGCGACCTCACCGGCCAAACCGTCGGATACTTTTGCGGCCACCCAAGTGGGGATGAGCACACAAGTGGGGCTTATGCCCGGTATTGAGGCCGAACTGGGTGAATCCGGACAGACCATAGAATTTGACCTGGGCTTTTTGGACAGTTTGGACGAACTGGATGGTATGGATGGATTGGATCAGGAGCCTGAACCTCCCGCTCCCCCGTCACCACCGGTCTTTACTCCGACACCACCCGCACCGATTACGCTACGGTCCATGGTTCCGCCGCCGGCTACGGCGGTTCTTCCCCCAGTAGCTACCGTTCGCTCAGCACCCACCGTTGCTTTGCCCGCAACGTCCAACGTAAACGCGGATATGGGGTTCGAGGATCTGTTTGCGGACTTGGACATGGGCGCCACCACCCCGCCCATGCCGGGCTTTACCGCCACGACCGCAACCTTGCCCCTCACCGCCTTGCCTGCTGATGAATTGGATATGAGCCTTTCCTGGGAGACGCCACAGGCATCCGCTCCGGGACTTGCGGTCGAACCTTCGGATCGACCTCCGGTAGCTGATTCGGACCTCACCTGGGATGCACTGAAGGCAAACCAGGTTTCCATTGATTTAAACGAATCGATGGAATTCGATCTGATGGAGATGGGAGAATTTTCCGGATTTCCTGGACTGAAGGAATCCGCGACTTTGTCTGCGGTGGATCACACCACGGCCGTACCGATCCCCACTCCTACTGAAATTCCCTTCCCAACCCTGGATCTCCTCTCTTCTGGAGAAAAAGAGCAGGGAAAGGGGACCACCCTTCCTGGGAATGTACCGAAAAAGGCGATTTCTACTCCGGTAAGCCTGGAGGGTTCCCTCACTTTCGACTTGATGGGACTTGAGGAACCGCTCGATTTTATGGAAGAGGAAGGACAACCCCAAGCTTCTAGGGGATCGGACAGTAGTGTAGCAACCGAGGTAGGGGAAGAACTGGGAGACGAAATCGCGACCAAACTCGATTTGGCCCAGGCCTATCTGGATTTGGGGAACCAAGAAGGTGCCCAAGAGATACTTCAAGAGGTAATCCAGGAAGGTAACCCCGCCCAACGCCGAATGGCGGAGGCGCTCCTTGCTAAAATCAATTAAACAATGCGTTTCGCCCTGGGGTTGGAATATGACGGTAGTGCGTTCCACGGCTGGCAGTCCCAGACGGGGGTCCGCACGGTACAGGACTGCTTGGAACAGGCACTATCCCGCGTAGCTGATCAACCAACGGAAGTGGTGGTGGCTGGTCGTACCGATGCGGGGGTCCATGCCGGTAGCGGTGGGACTTACGGACAGGTCGTCCACTTTGATACTACGACCCGCCGCTCCTTACGGGCGTGGGTCTTAGGCAGCAACCTTTACCTTCCTCCCGATATCGCCATCTGCTGGGCGCGTGCCGTACCCGAAGATTTTCACGCTCGCTTTTCCGCCCGCGCTCGTCACTACCGCTACGTCATCCACAACGGCCCCACCCGTCCCGCCTTGGACCGTGCACGGGTCACTTGGGAGCATCGACCGTTGGATGTGGAAGCCATGGCCACTGCGGCCCGATCCCTGTTGGGGACCCACGATTTTTCGTCGTATCGTGCCCGGGGCTGCCAGGCCAAGAGGCCGCTACGCACCCTCCACCGCTTGGAGGTATTCAGGGAGAATCCTCGCGGCAACCTCGTCATTGAGGCCGTAGCCAATGCCTTTCTCCACCACATGGTGCGCAACCTCGCTGGTGTCCTGATCACCATTGGTGCCGGCGAGCAGCCGCCGGAGTGGGCGCGGGAAGTATTGGAACAGCGCGACCGTTCCCGTGGGGGAGTTACCGCGCCACCGTCGGGTCTATATTTGGTGGGAGTGAAATATCCCCCTGAATTCGGTATTCCCCCAGCGACCGCCTGGGAGGATTGACGGATAATCCGATACGGCCCTGTAGGTTCCTTCAATAATATTCCCCCCTTATTTATTCCGCGTCAGGCAAATGCATCAATGCGGCTCCCCACCGTCGTAGTGGAGAACCCTAAGGCGGAGACCAACGTAGTACTGAAATCATTTTGCGAACTGTCTCGTGCGAATGGGCGCTTGTCTTCGGGGCGAACCGAGGATGTTCTTGTGTTGGCTGAAACGGATCGTGAGTTTGTTTTCGTAGCAGTACCCTCAAGGCGGGTCTTTATCTCACTAATCTTGTCCGAGAGTGTTTTGATCTTTTCCTTTCCTTCAGAAGTCTTGGAAGAAGAACAATTGACGCAATCAGACAATTCCTTCTCATACCGTTCTAAGCGGGCTTGGAGATTGGATGGTGATGGGGTAGCACCAGTGGCGATGGGAAACGAGGATGATCCAATTGCGATGGTCATGTTGTCCTCACGGAAGGTTTATAGTCATGATGTCTAACCATCAACTTTACGCTGGTAGCCGTTACCGAACGATGGCATTTTTTCCTACTCACCAGATCTATTTGAGATGTAGCTCTCGTTCATCCAATCAGCGCCACCGCCTTAATCTGGACCCAGACTTGCCGACCAGTGGCGAGGCCGAG
>CAUYUB010000072.1:0-6680 GCA_963575685.1 Gammaproteobacteria bacterium
GTTCGTCCTCCTTTTTGTCCTGACTTTCGGCATAGGAAGCGTCCGTCTGGCGCAGAAAGGCGTCGTACCCTTCTATCGTTTCATCGCGCAGGCGCAGGCGCTCCCACGCCTCGTAGCTCAGGAAGACCTTCGCGTGTCGGTTCTCTGTGATAGAGGCCAAGTCCTTATCGTAGGCGCTTGAGTTGATCCCCAATTTGCCGTTTCGGTCCGAGCGCATTCCTACGTATAGGCAATCCTCGGTGCTGGCATAGATTCTTTCGGATTCCTTGGCCCAGTTGCTCAGGACTGAGTTCGGTACTACGAATGCGGTCTTCCGCTTAACCCCAATCGCCTGTATGTGCTGGACAGCAGCTAGAGCGGTAAAGGTTTTGCCAAGCCCGACATTGAACCCATTAATTCCGCTCATGTGCCGCCCCATGCGGCGAACGAATGAGTTCTGAAAGCCATGCAGGGTTATCTCAGGGTTCAACCCTGGGATCGTTAGTGACGACTCATCGTCAGGCTGACAAAACCGAGCACGGGCAGGGTCGGCGGCCATTGCCGCAATGCGGTCCGTAATATCCGGGTTGGATTTGGCCCAGCCATTGAATTGTTCGTTGGCGCGGATGATAATTCCGCGCAGCTTGTGTAGAGCCTGCTCGGCGGACATCGATAGCCTGACCCCGCCAAGAGTAACAGTTCCGTTATTCAGGTAGTCTCCCACTCGATTCAGGATCTTCTCATCGTCCGTCAGGTTGTTACCTTTGATCTCGATGTCGAGCTTCCGCTCCCCACTCTTTTCGTCGTAGACGACCACTGCCGCCGGGTGTACGAAGCGGCGCAGGAATTCCGCTTTCTGTTCCAGAGTAACGTGGGGGGAGAATAGGTCGAAGGTCATCCCGGAGATATCGGGACGAAGCACACGAGTATCTGCATCCAGTTTCTGACGTAGTAGCTTCTGGCGAATCTGTTCGCTTGGGGCTGCGGCGATGTCGGCATCAATACGGGTGAGGAACTCTCCATAGTTGCCCACGTAGTAGTCATCGGCCCGGATTACCTGCCGGCCATCGGCGGATATGCACCACGCTGGATCCGCCATCGGATCGAACGAATCACCGTAGATGCTCCTGGCATCATCCAGGCCCACCCAGTTGGTCCGGTTCCGGTAGCGTACCCCATCGAATTGGCTATCCGGGGTTTGCGTTGCGGTGCTCACCACCTCCTCGGCCACGTCACCGCGCCACACAGCGGAGAAGCCGCCACGCTTCTTGGAGTAGTGGATGGCCAGCAAATCCATGCCAACACGAATGTCACCCTGGAGCAGGGTTGGCTTGGTGGCTGATACTCTCTGCATTGCGTCGGATAGGGATGCGTATTCGGTGAGGAAGGAGATCCCCTCTCCGGCGCGCTCCTCCAATACCTGCTGACAGGCCAGGCCAACCACCCCAGCGTTCCAACACTTGTCCCGGTCACTATCCTCTGGAAGGTCCAACAACTGGCGATGTGCTCCACGTAGCCACGGCGGGATGTCTAATGCTTGGGAGATGTCCAGCATGTGCTGAACCAAGAGATCGGCATCTGTCCAGGTCACGCCAGCTTCAAAGGCAGCGTAAGGTGTGGAGCAATTCGCCAGCATCGTGACCATACTGGCATTAGTCTCGTTACTAGCCAGTGCCGCCCATCGACCATCCTGCATTTGAAGCGTCTGTCCGGCTTGGGTGATGGTGTCCCCCTCGGCATAGACGATGGGTGCGGTTTCGACTGTACCCAGCAATTCCCAATTGATTCGAGATGGCCCGAACTTGTGCAGCATCTTGGCGATATCGGGGATACTCGCTGGGTTCACTACCCGGTCTACGTCGCGGATCTTGTTCGGGTCCTTAGGAACGAACTCGCCCAAAACGAACCGCTTGCCCTCGCCTTGGAAATAATGGCCACCGATGAATTCCTGCCACTCGACGTTGGCTTCCACCAACAAGGCGGGATTCTGTTCACGAAGCTCATCAACCTTCTCGGCGGTCTCCTTGGTGAATTTACGAAAAGCGATCACGTCGGTGATGGTGTCGGCCGCAGCGGTACCAAACACCGAATTTGGAAGCCGGTAAGCTCCCAAAAACTCCGCCTTATAGCTTGCCAAGACCCGCAGGTCCTCTTCCTTTCCACCCCGGCCAGAGACACACCGGGGAGGAGTAATAAACACCGCCAGCCCGCCCGGTCGAAGTTTCTCCAAGGAGCGCAGGATAAAATAGTTTTGCAGCGGCTCACGCGGATAACGTGGGTCCTCAAGGGCGTTTGCGCCACGGTCTGCCAGATCCCCGAATGGGACGTTCGTCACCACCGCGTCGTACTGTTCGTCCGGGGTTGCAGCGGCTACTCGCTCGAAAGGCGCTGTGGTCGCGGAATAGCCGGGACCACCATTAACCAGGGCATTGACGCGACCTGATGTTTCATTCAACTCTACGGCATCAATGGCCGCGTCAGACGGGGCCGTAGCGCCGAATATTCCGGTACCGGCTGAAGGATCAAGCACCTTTCCACCCGAGAAACCCAGTTCCCGCAAAAGGTCCCACATACCCTCGGCGATAGGCTTGGGGGTGTAGTACTCGTAGGCGCTCCCCTTCTTACCGTCAGCTCCGACGAGTGCCCCACCCGTGCCGGAATATTTGGCCAGGATCCGCTTCTCGTCGTCGGTCAGCTTGGTAGCGTCTACCTCGCCGGTGCCGATACGAGCGAGAAGAGCCATTGCTGCCGCATTGTCTCGCTTGCGCTGTGCTGGTTTACGGTTGGGGTCGAAGTCGTAGAAGTGGGCCGTGGGGTTGCGGGGGGATGGGGGAGGCTCTTCATTGGTAGGAGCAGCAGGAACCGATACCGGTGGCTCAGGTAACTGGGAACCGTTCATTGCGGGATTAGATACCATCCCTGCCGGTTGCGGTTTCACGAGAAACTCTTTGGAATTGTTTCCGCCAAGCTCTACCCGAAGTTGATTGGCCCTCGATACCAGCTTCAACCGCTTGAGGGCAGCCATTGGTCCAGTCCCTATCGCCCTAATGCCGACTTTGGTTGTAGCCAATTCGCGTACCAACTTCAGGCGCTCGTCGAGATTGGACTTTGGACAACTTAAAAGAGCCGTGTTGAAAAACGCCGGATAATCTGTTAGTTATTGGTTCTTGGGCCCAAACTGAAGAGGAGACCAGCCATAATGCTGCAGGCAATTATTTCCCAGCTCCAAAATTTCCGTAACACCCTCTACGACCTATTGCCTCAACGAGCAGACAGCACAATGGATCTATTGGATGCGTTGTCCTCAAATATAAGCGCCGATAGTGTGGTGAAATTAAGTTTAAATTCTTTGTTTCGCCGTTGCTATAGCAGCATATTTGATGTTGTTGAAAATTTTCTTTCGGTAAAACCCGTCAAGCCGACAAAAGATGCGCAAGTAACCGCCCAACGAAAAGAGGAAAGTATCCGGCAATCACTGATGAAATTAATTGGTGAACAATGTCCGACACCGACATCCGGACGCCCTTTTCGGTTATTTGCCGTGGATTGCACATCAGGGCCGCGTCCTTATGCGACGAAATTGGAAGATCGTCATGTGGTTTATTCGCCCAATCCAACACCGGGAAATAAACCCATTGTGATTGGTCACCAATATTCTACCCTGGCCTATTTGCCTGAGCGTCAGGAGCCGCGTACGCCCGCCTGGGTTTTACCTTGTTCCACGGAGCGTGTACCCAGCATGGAAAAGGGTAACGAGTGGGGCATGAAACAGCTCAGTCAATATTTACAGCATCCGGAATTAGGTTTTGACGGAGCATTGTCCGTGGTGGTGGGTGACAGCCTATACAACACCTTACCTTGTCAAAAAATAGCCTCATCTCATAACCAACTGATTCTAATTAGTCGGTTACGCGGCAATCGTAATGTCTACACACCACCGGCACCTGACGCTCAAAGTACGGGACATCCCATTTGTTGGACTTTGGACAATATTATTAACCCTTTCTTTGTATGACATATGGAGAGGGTGGTTTTATCGTTATAATTTTTATGGATTATTTAATTCCTTGAGGAATCAATGTGATGGCTTGCGGTAATTAATCGGGCTTTTGAGCTACGGCACTGATCGCTTCAAACCCCCGAGTAATTGTTCCCGCAAGCCTCGCTGCTGATGGCCTCGCGGCAGGCCCAGTCAACCTTGTCCAAAGTCCAATTTGAATCTTGTCTCGATGGATGGAGGCTATCGAGTTCCTGGATGGGACCACTTCCCCAACCATTACCATCAATTTTCTTCCTCAATTTAACCCATTGAATACTCAACACATGAGTGGTATCGTGCTGGTCGTACTTGGCTAGACACGGTTATAATTCCTATCCCTGACCAGGTTTCTATTTTCAAACACAGATAAATCCTTGTACGCTAACAATTGGAGCGAATCTAAAAGTCGTGTACCGTGGACACTCATATAATGTGCGTGAAAGAATCGAAAGTCATCTATTCTACAACTCTTATTTGGTCAAGAATTCTGGGCGAAGGTTTACGGTGTGTATGAAGCTGGATAAAAATAACATCAACATCGACAGGTTTCCTTATAATGAAAACCAGTGGGTTGTGGTAACCCATAGTATGCCAAAAAGTACAATATTAATACGTGAAGCAGCTGAGGTAGCTTTTGATGGCGTATTTGAAAAGCCAGTTGGTAGTGATAAATAAACAGCTGATCGTGGCGTAGAAAATTTGTAAGGTGAACGATACCATAGTACGGTTGATGAATATTCATCAACACATTCATTTTACGCAAATTGGGGATAATAGAATGGGATTTTTTAGTGATTTGATAGCCGAAATAAAAGGTGGTCCAGTAGGTATTGATGGAATGAAGCAGGCTCTGGAAATTTTTAGGCGTGAACACAGGATGTCTTGGGATGATTTTAAAAAACTTAATAAAGAAATTTTTGAAGAACGGAGACATTCTTTCACCAGGCAATATCGCCCGGAAGAAATCCATTCACATCAAGTACAATATTTCATAGGTAAGGTGTGGGAAATATTAAAGGATGATTAAATAAGGATTAAGATAATAAGGCAATTCCCGACTCAAAAACTACCAGCCCATTGGCTGATGATGACAATCCGTGGCCTATCTCGACGGCAATCAACATATCGTATACTCATAACTTTTCTAAGGAGAATAGTATGGGGTTTCTTTCTGGTCTTGTAATTGATCTTTTGAATATTGGTTCCAATGTACTCGAAAACGTTGCCAATCAAAGTGCGCTTCCTCCAGGGCGAATGAATGAAACTGACAAGATAAAAGGTTCAGACTCACCGTTACCTAATTCACCTGGTGTGTACCGTCACATTAATAAAGAAAACGGTAATGTTGATTATATTGGTGAAAGTAAAGATTTGAGAAAGAGGCAACAAGAGCATACTAGAAGTGGAAAGTTGGATACTGATAAGCAATATGTACAGTATGGCGTGGCTAAAGATACAGCATCTACAAATGATCGCCGTAAAACGGAAGTGAATCATATTGCTCGCCATGCCCCTCCAGGTAACACTACTAAGGGCGGTAATGGTCGGAAGTAGCAATTGCTTAATTAAAGTCAAAGTCGCCCAACAAGGCGCTCAAGCGGACGCTGCGCGATAAGGCTGCGCAGCGCCGGTTATTTAGTACCGATTCAACTTAGGCAGTCAATAAATGCCAGAGATTAGTCGTTTTTTGGGGATCATAATACGGATGTATATTCGAGATCATCCCCCAGCTCATTTTCATGCAGAATACGGAGAATACGAAATTACCGTAGAGATCGAAACAGGTATAGTGACAGGCAAGTTTCCCAGAAGAGCCTTACTGATCGTGCTTGAATGGTATTTATTACATAAGGAAGAATTGGTAAATAATTGGTGTGCGGCGATGAATAAAAAGCCTTTGTTAAAAATAAAACCTTTGGAATAAAGCAATGTTTATTCATATCACCGAAGCAAAATATATAAAGGATTATCAGATATGGCTATCTTTTAATGATGGTTCAAACGGAAAAATAGACTTATCTGATGAGCTAGATGGAGAAGTCTTTGAACCATTGAAAGATAAATATTTTTTTAGCTCTTTTAAACTTGAAGGTCACACATTAACTTGGAATAACGGTGCAGATTTTGCTCCTGAATTTTTAAAAGAGCTTGCTGTTAAAGTCAAAGTCGCCCAACAAGTCGCTCAAGCGGACGCTGCGCGATAAGGCCGCGCAGCGCCGCTTAGCGTGTCGTTAGGCACCGAAATCGAAAGTGTTGAGCCGGATTTTAGGAAAGGCCGATGTTTCCCGGCGGCTAGAGTTGTAAACCAGGTTTCTTGGTACGACCCAGCAGCATTCAATTAGGTGCTTAGGTTGTAAATCAAGTTTCTTGGCACGACCCGGAAGCATTTAATTAGGCGCCTATGTTGCAAATCAAGGTTCTTGGCATTATCCAGCGGCCTTTAATTAGGCCGTTGGCGTTATAACCAAGGCTCAAAGACAAGTTTCATTGGTCTTTGGCTCAGTGCGGTAGTTGGCAATACCTGGAAGCCGTTCAATTCAGCGAGGCATTACAATCAAGAAGTGTGCCTTGGTTGGTAAGTAAACCTGTCAAGGGTTTTTGCAAAGGAAAGGATAGGAAATTCAAGCGCGTCTAGCCAAGTACGGCCAGCACGATATTAACT
>CAUYUB010000073.1:0-6613 GCA_963575685.1 Gammaproteobacteria bacterium
ATTACATTGGTGTAGACCTGATCAACAGCACAACCTACGGTTTGAGTAGCTTTAATAAATTACAATTTGCTAACCATGACGCTGAGATTTATGGAATAGATGTATCCAGCAAGGTCACCTTATGGGACAACGGCCGATATGGACGGGGAGTGGTCAATGGCACTGTGGGGTGGCTGCATGGCAAAACCACCGATACCCCACAGCACCATCTCTATCACATGATGCCCCTCAATGGTCAGATTAGCCTAGAACATACCCTGAACAGATGGGTGAGCGCTGCTGAATTGCAGCTCATTGGCAGCAAGGTAGATGTGGACCCATTGCGAAATGAGCCGAAAACTGCTGGTTATGGTTTAATTAACCTACGCACTGGGTATCACTGGAGCAGCTTGAGCATTGACTTTGGCATCGAGAACCTCTTTGACAAGCAATACTATCCCCCCCTAGGAGGGGTTAATTTCGACGATTATATGAAATCTGGTTGGAGTAGCCGGATTCAGCCGTTAGCGGGGCTTGGCCGCTCGTTCAACGTTGGGGTGAACTGGAAGTTTTAGGGAATTTATCAATCTGCGTGGTTCTGCTATGGACCACGTAGAGGATGATGGCGTTATTGTATGTAACGACGAGACGAGAGGCGTGGATAAATGACGTGGACGGTGGGCTACACAATACCTTCCAGTTTGTGGGGAGCTTCGTCGAAAACGGGCGCGGGCACTAGACTCGCGCCAGGAAAAGGTCTACCTGAAGAAGAAGCGGAATGGTTGCCGGCAGGGCTGCTGACGGGGCAGTGGGGATAGCCGTATCCAGGGAAAGCCTCGTGGCAACGCTCGCACAATGCTTGGCGAAATATCCTGGGACAGTGCTACGCCTCGCGGCGGATGGGGCGGTAAACTACCAAGAGGTGGCGGAGGTCCTGTCTCGGGCTCGGGAGGTTGGAGCGTAGCAGCTCGCCCTCGCGACCCAACCGCCTTGAGATGGAGGAAAAGGCAGACCTTTATCGCATAATGTAACCATAACCAATTACCTTTCCCAGCTACCTGAGCAGTTACACATGCCCATAGAAAGAAATACTGAATCCAATCCCGAGGTGCCGGACTACGCTATTGTCGGCGGCGGTATTTCAGGATTGGCAAGCGCCTGGTTTTTACAGCGGCGAGGATTTTCGGTGCAGGTCCTGGAAGCGGCCCCGGAGCTTGGCGGGACGTTGCGTAGCAGGGTATGTGAGGGTTTTCTGGTAGAGCAGGGACCCAATTCCACGCTGGAAAATACCGACGCCCTGCGCGAATTGATCGAAGGGGTCGGTCTGGCCGAGGCGTTGCAGGTGGCCAGTCCCGCCGGCAAGCGACGCTATATCCTCAAGGACCATCGTCTCGAACCTCTCCCGCTTGGGCCTGGCGCTTTTCTAAGTACCCCGCTGTTCTCCATCCGAGGAAAACTCCGGTTGTTCGCTGAACCTTTTATCGGGCGGGCGGCTACGGAAGAATCGGTGGCTTCTTTTGTCCGTCGCCGCCTGGGACAAGATTTCCTTGATTGGGCCATTGATCCCTTTATTTCTGGGGTCTACGCGGGAGACCCCGAACGGCTTTCGGTACGTGCGGCTACCGCCAAAGTCTACGCATTGGAGGCCGAATACGGTTCACTGATCGGAGGGATGGTGCGCAGATTACTGAAAGGGAAGCGGAGTGGTCCTACCCCTTCCGGGCGCATGATTGCCTTTGCCGGAGGGATGCAGACCCTGGCCCGGGGAGTAGGAGCCGCCTTGGGACAGGGAGTAGTACGGACCCAGGCGCAGGTAACTGCTCTGAAGCGTGGCACCGACGCCCGTTGGCACCTGCATCTAGCAAGTGACGAAGGCGTAGGCGAGGTAGTATCAGCTCGATCGGTGGTGCTCTGCCTGCCTGCCGATAAGGCGGCTGGGCTGTTGGCACCACTGGCCCCAGAGGCCGCAACTGCCTTGCAGGCCATCCCGTATCCGGTCGTGGCTTCCGTAGCCTTGGGGTTTCGGCGAGACCAGATCCGCCACCTCTTGGACGGTTTCGGCTTTTTAATCCCACGCCGTTGTGCCGTAGAGACGTTGGGGACGCTGTTTTCTTCGTCCCTATTTCCGGATCGGGCACCAGCGGGGCACGTATTGCTTACCTCCTTTTTAGGCGGGGCGCGCCATTCGGGCTTAGGTGAATGCGACGAGGAAGAACTCGCCCGCCGGGTATTACGAGATATCGGGTCGGTCTTAGGCATTGATGGTGCGCCGGTATTGCGTGCGGTGACGCGCTGGCCACGGGCGATCCCGCAATACGAGATTGGGCATCTTGCACGGGTCGCCGCTGTGGATCGGGCGCTCGTGGAATTACCAGGGCTTTATACTCGGGCAAATTGGCGAGATGGGATTTCGGTCGCCGATTGTGTGCGCAATGCACGGGCTTTTGCGGAAGTTCGCTAGGGATGAATTTTCATCATGCCTAACCTGAGTTACAGCCCCCATCAGCTTGCCTACTTCGCGCACAAGTTGACCCTGAGAGCGGCCACGGATTCCATGGAGCGCATGGCTGGCGCGTTGTTGGATGCCCAAGTGGACCTCAACCCGCACCAGATTGATGCCTCCCTGTTTGCGACGAGTAATTGCCGTGGAATGGGTTGTGTTATGAACGGGTGTAACTATATCATATCCTTTGTGTGTCTCCATGGTTAAAGAAGTATTTGATTCTAAACAACTTTCCAGGATCGTTCTGAATGGCTACAAGTCGATTGCCGCCTGTGATATCAAATTTGGCAAGCTAAACGTGCTGATTGGTGCCAATGGCGCGGGCAAGTCCAACTTCATTGGTTTTTTTCGGTTGATTAGCCAGATCCTAGATCAACAGTTGCAGTTCGCGGTTGGCATTGCGGGGGGACCCGATGCCGTGCTTCATTTCGGACGCAAGAGGACAGAGGAACTGGGCGCGGAACTCTACTTTGGAAACAATGGATACAAGTTCAAACTGCGACCCACGCAAGATAATCGGCTGATGTTCTCCAAAGAATGTCTGTGGTGGAACGTCCGTGGCGATTGGCGCCCGCAATCAGGGCATTTTGAGTCTTATGTCGAGGATCAGAAGAAGCGCACCGCTATTTACGAATACGTTGTGCCCCCCATGCGTAGCTGGCGCATCTACCATTTCCATGACACCAGTCATAGCGCTTTGGTCAAACAGATTCATGGCATCAACGACAACGAATTTTTGCGCGAGGATGCGCGCAACCTCGCGGCCTTTTTATATCGCCTGGAGAATCACCACGAAACACACTATAGGCGCATCATAAAATCCATTCGGTTGGTTGCTCCATTTTTCGGTGACTTTTACTTGCGGCCTACCGTGGACAACAAGGAAAAGATCCAGCTCGAATGGACCGAAGCCGGGCAGGATGTACCATTCAATGCCAGTGCGCTTTCCGATGGCACGTTGCGTTTCATTTGTCTGGCGACGGTGCTATTGCAACCGGAAGAATTCATGCCTGCCGCGATCCTAATCGATGAGCCGGAGCTAGGCTTGCACCCATACGCCATTGCGGTCCTGGGCGCAATGATGAAATCAACAGCGGCGCAACATCAACTCACCATCTCCACGCAATCCGTGGAGTTGATCAACGAATTCGACGTAGAGGATCTGATTGTGGTGGACAAGGAGAGCGGTGCATCTACCTTCAAGCGGCATGACGCCAGTACACTTGCCGAATGGTTGGTCGAGTACAATCTGGGTGAATTATGGAAGAAAAACCTCCTCGGAGGGAGGCCCGCACGATGAAGCGCCTCTATCTTCTTGTGGAAGGCCAAACGGAGGAAACCTTCGTCAGGGAACTACTCACGCCCCACTATTCCCGCTTGGACCTATTCATCACGCCAATCATCGTCAGTACCAGCCCAGGGCATAAAGGCGGTGTCACAAACTACGCCAAGGTTAAATCCCAGTTGATTCGCTTGTGCAGGCAGGATCGCGCGGCGAATGTCTCCATGCTGATGGACCTCTACGCCTTACCGGACGACTTTCCAGGAAAGGCCGACGCAGCTTATCCAATACAGGGCAGTGGCCGCGAGAAGGCCGAGTTCATTGAGGTACGGCTTGCCCGGGATATTAACGAGTCAAACTTTCTTCCATATCTAATGGTGCATGAGTTCGAGGCGATGTTGTTCGCTGGACCGGAACAATTCTCGGATTGGACGGACTCCCCGCAGGTCATCGAGGCGCTGACCGCGATTGTACGGGCACATCAAACGCCTGAAGACATTAACGACGGCCCACTCTCCGCGCCGTCCAAGCGAATATTAAAGCTGATGCCGAAATATGAGAAAACATTCCATGGGCCGCTGATCGCGACAGAAATAGGACTGGATGCGCTACGCTGGACGTGTCCTCACTTCAGCGCGTGGCTTACTCGCATTGAACAGTTGGCTCTATGAACGAACACAAAAAGGTGTCAGGCCATTCCAGGGCGATGCCAGCCTCACTCCGAACTTGACCGTGAAGAAGATTCCCAAGATGGTTTTGGAAAAATGCGAATGGGGGCACGATGACTATAGCCTGAATGTCCAGAATTTGCCCCTGGCACCGAAGGCTAGTGTTTCTTCACCCGCACACGGGCGTGGAAAAAAGGCGCTCCAGCCGAGTTTGTTTGATACCGATAATTCTGGGGATGATACGTGACGATGAATGCTAGGAAAATCATCATCATCGCCGGTCCAAACGGTGCGGGGAAAACAACCTTTGCCCGTGCGTTCCTGCCAGAAGAGGCGCAATGCCCACGCTTCATTAATGCCGATCTGATTGCCGAGGGTCTTTCACCATTTACGCCAGAAACAATGACCATCAAAGCCGGACGGATAATGCTGCGGGAGATGGAAACTTGTGTCGCGCACGATGAATCATTTGCATTCGAAACGACGCTATCAGGTCTAAATTATCTGCGACACATTAGCGAGTGGCGTTCTCGTGGCTACCATGTCAGTCTGTTTTTTTTGAGCCTGCTTTTTGTGGACATCGCGGTGGCGCGTGTGGCGGAACGGGTACGCCAGGGTGGTCATAGTGTTCCAGAGTTGGTGATCCGGCGGCGATTTGTTTCTGGGCGTCGAAACTTCGACAATCATTACCGTGCGGCGGTGGATGCCTGGATTTTGTACGACACTTCTGGCGATGACCCAATATTAATTGAATGGGGAGAAAGATCATGACGCGGCAGGAAATTGATAAGGCAAAAACCAAGGATCTGAGTGGATCGTTAGTGGCAATTCAACGAGCCGTGCGTATGGCGCACGAGCGAGCCATTCGGACGAATACCACCATTATCGTAATGAGGAACAATAAGTTAACGCATCTAATCGGTGAAAAATCATTGGAAACCGCTCTTAGTCCATCGGATGATGTCCCTAATTTATACCTTCCTAGACTAACGGAATTTCGCGCCACATTACCAGAACAAACCGTTAGCGCGGGCGATTTTATTCGGGCGATGCGAGACGGGGACCGCTATTGATGCACTACATCGACACCAGCGTGTTAATGGCTTATTTGGTGCCAGAAAAATATTCCACTCAGGCCGAGGAAGCATTGAGAAATCCAGCGCATTATCCACTGGCATTGAGTACATGGACAAAAATCGAGCTGGTTTCCGCATTCGGCATCAAATGTCGAACCGGACAGATTAGCGAGGACCAAATGTTGGATGTCATCGCACAATATGAGATGCTCAGTGGTTATTTTGTTCACATACAAGTATTGGATGAAGATTACAAAAGCGCAATAAATTTTCTAAAAAACTGGCGAATCGGCTTGCGTGCGGGAGATGCCTTGCATCTTGCCGTAACCCAGCGTCATTCTTGCGTAATACTCAGTTTGGATGAGCGTCTGGTGAAAGCAGGCGCACACTTAGGTATCACAACAAAATATTTACGTTCTGATAGTACATTATGAACCTCGACAACATTTTTCGCTCCATTGTCGGCCGCTTAAGCCTACGCGAGCCACAAGCCGAGAGCCTGCGTAAGCTAGCCGCGGCCCTGGAGGCCGTGTCGGGCCTGCGCAATCACCGCGCACGTTCGCCGCAAGAATTGACGGCGATGGTCGAAACGCTAAAGGCGCAGTTTCCGAAGCTGTCGGACTTCGAGCGCGATTTCCCATTGCTCTGTTTTTCCTTGGCCACCGGCGTGGGCAAGACGCGCTTGATGGGGGCATTCATCAGCTATTTACATGCGGCCTACGGCTACAAACATTTCTTTGTACTGGCGCCGAATCTGACCATCTACGATAAGCTGATCCGCGACTTTACGCCCAACACGCCAAAGTATGTATTCAAGGGCATTGCCGAATTCGCCGTAACGGCCCCGGAGGTGGTGACTGGTGACAATTACGAGCAACGCGGCACCAGAAGTTTGCTGGGCGGCATCGAGATCAACATTTTCAATATCTCGAAGATCAATAGCGAAGTGCGGGGCGGCAAGTCGCCACGTATCAAACGACTTTCGGAATACCTGGGACAGGAGTTACGCATTGGTGTTGGTGATTCAATTGATGCTGAATGCTGTTAAAACCGTCGTATATTTATATTATTATCTATTATATTATCTTGGTTATCATCCATTGCC
>CAUYUB010000074.1:0-6594 GCA_963575685.1 Gammaproteobacteria bacterium
CAGTGGGAACAACTTCTATAAGCAACTTCGTGTCGCACTTGTAATTCCTATCCCTTCTAATCCCACCACCTGCGGTAGCGTGCCCGATGGCTGCATCTTCCACCCGCCGGCAATTCCTCCGGACCCTGGCTGCCGGCGCCGCTGGCTATAGCCTCTTTCCCGCAAATAGCCTCTCCGCCGTGCCGGACAATGAACGATCGTCGCCCAGGACGGGAACGACGCCGGCCCACGGGACTGCGGCTGAAATCGATGGGCAGTTGCGACACCGAGCCGCGGAACAACTTCGCGCGCGGCGATTGGTCGTCGATTACTACCGGATCCGCCGTCGCGTCGCCTATCCGTTGCCAGTTCCCAGCCTGTTGATCCCCGACATTCGCGTGGCCGAACTGTCCAACTATCCCTGGGCCACTTGGATGTTGTGGGCCTTGGAGGAGCGGATGACGACCTTGGGCCTGGCTGTCCAGTGGCTTTCTGACGACGCGGCCCGGCGGGCCGTGTTGGCCGACCTGGCGGCGTTGGCCCAGTGGCCTCAGTATCGCCAGTACCCGCAGCCGGATCTCAGCTCCGCCCATGCGGGCCGAATTCTCTGGCGGGCATCCCATTGGCAATGGGCTGGCCAGGAGACGCTGCAAAACGTTCGCAGAGCCTGTGCGCGGCATGTGGCCGACCTGCTGCCGTTGTCCGACCGGCAGTTCGGCTCGATCCGCACCCACGAAGACATCCTTCACCATAAAACGCCGGAGGCGCTGCTGCACAATATCCACGTGATCGGCACCGTAGGGGCCGCACTGACGGCCGCAGCCGCAGGACATCCGGCCGACGAGGTCCTGAACTCCCGCGTCGAGGCCCTGTTGAGAGCAACGTTCGTGCTGCGCGCCAGGGGACTCAGCGAAGGGGTGGCCTACGACGGCTATGTATTGGACTTCGTCGCCGATTGGCTCAATATTCTGCCGGAAGCCCAACGCGCGGCGATCCTCGATCATCCGGGGCTGAAAACCTATCGAGACGAATCCTACATGCTGGCCGCCCCGGGAACGGCCGAGCAAGTGGCCGAGCTTGGGGACGTCGAGCCGCGGGAGATGCCGTTCCATCTTTCGGCCCTCGCCAAATTGCAGGGTTTGCGCCGCGATCCATACGCGGCTTGGCACCTGTGGCGCGCACGACTGAACTGGCTGCGGAGCGACGCCCTGGCCGCGTTGCGGCTCCTGCCGGCCGACCTGGCAACCCAGACGCCTCTGCCCGGCCCGCTGGATGCGCACTATGCGGCCGTGCTTCGCACGGGCTGGGAGGCGGACGACCTGGCCGTGGCCCTCTCGTGCACCAACTCGCCGGCTGGCCACATCCCGTGCGACAGCGGTACGCTAGTCCTGGGAACGCGCGGGACATGGCTCATCTCGGATCCGGGCTACCAACAATACGCAAAAGGGGACGAGCGCGAATTTACCGTCGGCCCCACGGCGCATAACGCGCCGCTAATAAACGGCCTGGCCCAGACGCAAAAACGGCCGCGTCGCCTGGCTCTGGAAAACCTTGGCCCCGGCGTCCAACACGTTGCGGTCGACCTGACGGCCTGTTACCCCCTGGGCGCCTCGGCCGTTTCGGTCGTTCGCCACGTGTGGCTGCTGGGCAAGAACCTGGTGGTCGTGGGCGATCAGATCCAAACGAAATCTTTGGTTCCGATCACCTATTATTGGCATGGCCATCCCGGGGCAGCGTGGTGGGTCGAGGCCAACTGGGCTGGCATTACGCTGGATGATGTACAGCTTGGAATGATTTCCCCCCAGGTTCCGGTCTCCCTGGCCAATCTACAAAAGCTGCCAGGTTCCCGGGGGCAAACCACGCTTGTAGCGAATTTTGACGGGACCGCTCCGGTCGCGTGGTGGATACTGGCGCTCGGCGATCCCCCCCCTGAATTCCAAGTTCTGGAAGAAGGCCGCTCGCTCCGGCTGGACGACCGCACGCTACGCGTCTGAACTCGTTTCGGTGTCTCGGAGAAGCGAAATATCTCCCCAATGCCGCTTTCGGTTACTGGAAAGTGAAGGTGGAACGACCACTCCGCCTCCATAGCCAGCTTACCCGGCAACGCATTGAGACCCTACGCTACGCTTCCGGTAACGAAGACATCCGTGCCGCACTCTATGACCAACTCGGCGATGCGCTCTTTGAAAAACCCGCTGCTGTTCGCGAGAAACTGGAGCAACTCGTCAATGACTGGGGAAAAAGCGACAGCGACGAGGAGGACGAGGAAGGCGAAGCCGAGACGCCGCGCAAGAGCCTTTCCGACAAGAAGAAAAAGAAGCTGCTCAACGAAGCGACCTGGAAACGCGGCGCCCAGCTCATCGAGACCGCCACCAAGCTCCGCGCGTCATCAAGAAGATCCACAAGCTTGGCAAGGCCCAGCCCGATTCGTTGCGCGGCTTGTTCGAGGCGAAGATCGACGGCAAGACCTGCGTCGTTGAATACGAACCCGATAGTGAACTGCGTGATTTCGAACAAATCCCGCTGCTCGAGGATGGTGGCATTGAGGTCTTCCTCCGCCGCGAAGTCCTGCCCTACACGCCCGATGCCTGGTTCGTCGAGGCCGACACCAAAGATCGGTTACGAAACCAGCTTTACCCGCCACTTCTACGGTAGGTTTCCCTCAAGAGGATGATTGATGCGTAAGATTCTGTTATTGCTGGTGGTCATTGGCGGCTGCGGCGCACTCGTGCTGCAATTCGTTCCTCACACCGAACGCCGATTGACCGCCGCAGGTACGATTGAGGCACGCACCATCCGTATCGGCTCCAAGGTCGGTGGCCGCATTGCCGAGGTTCATACGCAGGAGGGGAGCCGGGTGCGGACCGGTGAGTTGCTAGTGGTGTTCGAGGCCACCAGTTTGGCGGCGGAGCTGGACCAAGCCCGCGCGCAACGTGCCGAAGCTGCGGCTCAACTGGCCCGGCTGGAGCATGGCGCGCGTCCGGAGGAGGTCGCCGAGGCCCGCGCCACGGCCAACCAGACCAAGGGTATGCGCAATGCCGAGGTCGCCCAGGCCCGTGCCGAGCTTGAGCGTGCCCAGACCGACCTCGGCAATGCCGAGCGCAGTGCGCGCCGAGCCGCTGCCCTCCGTGCCAAAGACCTCGTGTCGCGTCAGAGTTTCGATGACCTGGAGGCGCACTGGCACGCGCAGCAGGCGGTGGTGCGTGCCGCCCAGCAGGCGGTGATGGCCGCCGAGGCCCACCTGAGCGCGGGGCGCGCCGTCACGCTCCGTACCGAACACGGTTTCCGGGTAGAAGATATCGATGCCGGGCGTGCCGCGTTGGCGCGTGCCGAGGCCGCAGTCCGAGAGGTTGAGGCCCGCTACGCCGAGCGTGAAGTACGCGCTCCAGCCGACGCCATCGTCGAAGTCTTTGATCGTCGTCCGGGCGATCTGGTCGCTGCCGGTACGGTGCTCGCACGCTTGTTGGAGGATCGACAACTCTACGTCATGGTCTATGTACCGGAGACTCAGGTGGGCCAAGTGCTCATCGGTCAGGCGGTAAAGGTGCGGGTGGATGCCTTCCCCAACGTGGTTCATCCCGGTCGCGTCGAACAGATCCGCGAGGAGGCGGAATTTCTCCCGCGCAATGTGCAAACCCCGGAGGAGCGGGTACATCAGGTCATCGGTGTGAAGGTAGGCTTTGGGGAATCTGATCCCCACCTTCATCCCGGCATGACGGCCGAGGTCGAATTTTCCGGGACTTTGCAACCGTGAGCGCCATTCGCACGGCTGACCTGACCCGTCGTTTCGGCACCTTCACTGCGGTTGATAAGGTCAATCTGACGGTGGAACGCGGTGAGATCTTCGGCTTCCTCGGTCCCAACGGTAGCGGCAAGACCACCGTGATCAAAATGTTGTGCGGCCTGCTGCCCATGACCGAAGGGGATGCCTGGGTAGACGGCATCGACGTGCGCCACCACCCCGAACTGGTGCGTACCCGCATTGGTTATATGAGCCAAAAATTTGCGCTCTACGACGACCTGACGGTCCTGGAAAACCTGCGCTTTTACGGCAAGGTCTATGGCCTGCACGGCGCAACGCTCGAAGCGCGGATCGAACGCATGATCGAGGACAGCCACATCAGTCCCTATGTGCAACGCTTGGCCGGCCGACTTTCCGGGGGCTGGAAGCAGCGTTTGGCACTGGCCTGCGCGATGCTGCACGACCCCACCATCCTTTATCTGGATGAGCCAACCGCCGGTATTGATCCGGTTGCGCGCCGGCAATTGTGGGATTTGCTGTTTCATCTCTCCGCGCAGGGCATCACCTTCTTTGTGACGACGCACTATATGGACGAGGCTGAGCGTTGCAGCCACCTCGCCTATATCTACTACGGCCAGATCATTGCCGATGGGACTCCGGCGACGCTACGCGCCCTACCGGACATCACGCCGCCCAATACGCATCGCTACGAGGTCACGACTGACGAGGTAACGCGCGCCCTGGCTTTGGTGCGTACCTGGCCGGACGTACACGGCGCTACTATTTTCGGTCGCTCCATCCATACCCTGGTGAATGAGACGCTCTCCGCCGGAGAATTGGCCGAACGACTGCGTAGTGAGGGACTAGCGGTGGAGGAAGTCCGTTCGCTATTGCCAAGCCTGGAAGACGTATTTGTGGAACTTACCTTGCGCCGTCAACGGGAATCGGGGGGAGCGGTATGAGCCTTTTGATAATATCAGTCTCGGCCGAAGAAACAGCACCGATTGCGTCCCTTTGTCTTTGCATTATGGATTACAAGCCAAGATCCGTAATAAAACGATTGGTATAGCCTAAAGCAGGTACGTTGGATACCGAACTACAGGTTGGGTCCGCGGCCATTTGTGAACAGGGCATATCCCGGTCGAACGACCAAAAGTGAATGCCAGCCAGATTATTGGCTAATGCCCATTCGGTGATGGTATCGATATCTGTCAATGAGAATATTTCATCAGTGATGTCATTCATACCAATCATTGGCGTTAATTCTATCTTATCGTACGGTATATTATATTTTATTTTTAGGTTTTTCGCCGATTGGATAGCGGTTTTCCCCATGTCACATACTCCGTTGACAACCACGCATAATCCAGGATCCGCTGCGCCGTAATCCATAGTCATCAGGTTGATTGTGTAATTACTCAAACCCTGTTGTTTTATCGCTTGTATCACGTAGTCACCCGTCGCGTTTAGGTCGCCATACAAATTAGAGGCGGCCCTACCATTGGAAGAACCAACCGTAGCGATGGTGAAACTAAAGCGTAAATCGGGATATAACGATTGGACTGCAGCTGTCTGCTCCACCAAGCCTAGAATTTGTGCCTGTGTTTGTCCTCTCTCGATATCAAAATCGATACCGACCAAATTCTTGGAAGCATAACGATTAATGAAGGTGTTCATTCCCGTAACAGTGGAGCAGGTGAATATACCCGCGGACCCGCCAGTTGAAATCACATAGTTCACGTTCGCGTCAGCGAATGCTTGTACATTGGTCTGCGCCAAGGTGTCTCCTTGAATTCTCGCCCAAGTTTCGCTGCCACATTCTCCAGTCGCAAATGCCCAGGTTATCGCCGGTAATTTTGCCGGGATTACGGTAAGCAACGGTTGAACCGTCCCGGTAATCCCGGTCGCCACCATTTTGGTGCCCCAATTCCAGAACATGGTCACGTCTTTATAGGGGCTAAAGAACAGCGTATTTGTTCTCGGTATCGCAATGATAGTATTATCGGGAACGGACGAAGCGAATACTACAGCTTGAGATAAACTACCACTAGTCACACTCCGTAGCACAGTAGGCGTAACGCCATTGAATCCGCTCGAAACCACACCACCAGGAGACAAGGCAGTCGCCCATGGTGTGGGAAATAACGTCGTAGTGCCGTCAGTTGCAATGTCTATCTGAAAATTCCAAGGTCCTACCTGGAATACATCATGCGCTGTTGCCGCATCGGGGAATTTTAGTATGACTCTCCAACCATCCGCGCCAGATGGTAAGGTCTGGCTAGATAGGTTTTTCACTTCGATAGTTCCACTGTAACCACCACTCCAAGAAATACCTATAGAAAACGATACCTGTAAAATGGCAGATGCCACTGATGATGAGTCGACTGAAATATCCTTGAACACTTGAGTAGCGGCAAGATAATTGGTATTTCCAGCTTGGTTCGCTGCGATTACGCATGTTCCGGTACTAACACTACTTACCGTGGTTCCGTTCACTGTGCAAATAACGGGAGTTGTTGATGTAAAACTAACCGTTAATCCAGAACTTGCCGTGGCATTTACTGTCGTGGTTCTACCTACCGCCAGTGTGTTGGGATTGAGGGTAATAGTACCGATGTTCTGATTGCCCTTACTGACCGTGATACCTTTAGTCACTTGCGTAGCGGAAAAATAATTAGCATTCCCGACTTGATTCGCCGCGATTGTGCATGTTCCAGCGCTAACACCGCTCACCGTGGTTCCGTTCACTGTGCAAATAGTGGGAGTTATTGATGTGAAACTTACCGCTAATCCGGAATTCGCCGTGGCATTTGCCGTCGTGGCTCCCCCTACCACTAACGTATTGGGATTGAGGGTAATCGCACCAATACTCT
>CAUYUB010000075.1:0-6586 GCA_963575685.1 Gammaproteobacteria bacterium
TTCGTGATTATGGTGAGATTGACATCTGCTCTGAGCCACCCAACAGGTTCAATAGGGTAGATCTCACTCGTGCATACTCAACGCCCGCAGCTTCAATCAGCGGACGGCAGACGGAAATATTACCT
Organism: Gammaproteobacteria bacterium; assembly: GCA_963575685.1. GTDB lineage: Bacteria > Pseudomonadota > Gammaproteobacteria > CAIRSR01 > CAIRSR01 > CAUYTW01. The sequence continues at coordinate 126 of CAUYUB010000075.1, forward strand.
GCCCTCCCGTGACGCTCAATCTCTTGGAAATATTCAGCCAGACACTCGGCACCGACATTCGATGAGCTGGATTTTAGGAAATGCGCGGATTTCGTCAGCAACCCCACATCCGAAATGCCCTGCTGTATTTGTTCCAAGCGCGCAAGATGTCCGGGTGAATCCTTGAGATAGGCTTCAATTAAGCGCTTTACCAACGAATCACCATTGCTTGGCGCGATCTTGCGCACCTGTTCGAGGATGGCGTGATTGATCGGGGCAGCGGATCGGCCTGATGAATCAGGTAAGGCGAGCGGGGGTGTCTGAGGCACGGTGGGGGCGGATTTGGCAACCGCCGCGCTATCGGGCGGTGAATAGCGTGGTGGTGCGGTAGGCAGCCAGTGTGCCAGAACGGCGGTCAATTGGTTGCCCGAATACGGCTTTGGCAAATAATCATCCATGCCGGCCGCCAGACACGTCTCCCGGTCACCGGCCACGGCATTGGCCGTGACCGCCACGATGGGAACGCGTCGCGCGCCCAGCGCGGTCTCTCGGTCCCGAATGGCCGTGGTGGCCTCGAAACCGTCCATTTCCGGCATCTGGCAATCCATCAAGACCAAATCGAAATCCTGTTTTCGCAGTTGCGCAAGCGCCTCGTGGCCATTGCCGGCAACGTGTGTTTCGACACCTAGCCGATTCAACCAGGCCAGTGCCACGATCTGGTTGGCTTGGTTATCCTCGGCCACCAGTACTCGACCGATAAAGGTAGGATCGGTCGAGACAACGCTGACGGTGGTTGCGACCACCTCACCGCCCCCTCGCATGAGAAGAAGTTGGGCGATGGCATCATGCAATTCGGACAACCGTACCGGCTTTGTCAAGTAGCGGTTGATTCTCAGCGTCTCGCACGACGCCGTACCCATTGGTTTGGACGAAGACGACATCATCAAGAAACGCATACCATTCAGCGCTGGCTGGTGGTTGATGGCCTGCGCCAATTCCATGCCATCCATGGCCGGCATGTTCATGTCGATAAGGGCAAAGGCAATGGTGGGTCGATCAGGTGAGCGCTTACTCAGCAAATGTAAGGCTTCCGCGCCGCTTGCGGCGACATGGGGAATCATTCCCCAGTTTCGTAACTGATCGGCCATAATTAGGCGACTGGTCTGATTATCATCCACCAGCAGTACCTCAACCCCCGTAATGGCGCTGACATCGATTTTATCCCTACGCACCGGCTGGGTCTTGCCCTCAGGCAACATAAATTCCATACGGAAGCTCGATCCCCATCCCAATTTGCTTTCCACGGTGATTTCGCTGTTCATGAAATGAGCCAATTTACGGCAGATAGCCAGCCCTAGCCCCGTGCCCCCGAATTTCCGAGTCGTTGAGCCATCCGCCTGCGCGAAGTGTTCGAATATTTTCTCTTGGGCATTAGTGGAAACGCCTACCCCGGTATCACTGACCGTCAGGATAAAGGCCAGTTTTTCACTCTCCGCGATGCGATTTTCCAAGCGAACGACGATCTCGCCATATTTCGTGAATTTCACGGCGTTACTCAGGAGATTGGCCAGGATCTGCCGCAAACGCATCGGGTCGCCGCTCACCCACAAGACCCCAGCGGTCGGCACAGCAACGATCAACTCTAACCCCTTGGTCTGGATTTCTCGCGCGAATAGGCCGGAGGTTTCCTCGACCAACGCCACCAGATCGAAATCCACTATTTCCAATTCAACGTGACCGGATTCAATCTTCGAGAAATCCAGGATGTCGTTGATGATTCTCAATAGGTGCTCCCCGGAGTGGAGCACGACCTCGGTAAAATGCTGCTGCTCGGGAGAGAGGCAGGTCTTACGCAGCAGTTCCGCCATGCCCAGCACCCCGTTCATCGGCGTGCGGATTTCATGGCTCATGGTCGCTAGGAATTCACTCTTGGCACGACTGGCGGACTCGGCGTATTCCTTGGCCAGAAGCAGTTCCGCAGTACGTTCTGTTACTTGTTGTTCAAGGGTTGCCAACACTTGCGCCAGCCGCCGATCGCGTTCACTGAGTTGTTCCACCATGATATTGAAGCCCTGCGCAACCACATCGAGTTCATCAATGCCGGTCGGCACCGCACGCCCGGAGAGATCGCCGGACGACACCCATTCCATGGTGGCGGTCAGCACCGCCAGTGGTTGCGTCACCCGCTTGACCAGGCGACGTTGTAAATGTAGAAACAGCCAAAATGCGATCGGGATCGTAACCGCCACCAGCAGTGCATACAGCGCCAACTGGGTATAGAGAACCGATAAATCAATACCCAACGTAATCCAACCCAGATCCTGGTGGTCGAAATATACGGCCTGCTGAAAAATAATCTGAGACCAGCGTAAAGTATGGCCCTCTTGTATGCGTCCAATCACCGGAGAGGGAAAGTCTACCGAACGCCGGTAACGTGCGAACGATTTTCTATCGCGATTGAACACTTCGGCAAAATGCACATTCGGTAAAACATGCAAGGTCGCCAAGGCCTCCGCCGCACCTTTCTCATCGTTAAACAGCAGTGGCGCCTTTAAATTCTCATGCAGGATCGCCAACTGGTTGTTGCCGTTATTGAGATAGGTTCGGAACATCAACCAGGAAGTGGCGGTGATCACCAATATAGCAAGAATCCCCATGACCACACTGAGGACCATGAGATTGATGCGCCGCAAATGGGCGAGGAGGGGGCGGTGGTGATAAGGATGTGATGCCATGAGGATCTCCACAATTTGGCGACCCTTGGCGGGTTGATTCCTGACAATGGGATTATGTAGCAAGGTAAAGGTATTGATAATTATCCTTTGATTGGAACGCTCGCGGACTCCGGTATGATCACTTGGGACGGTTCATGGACTCTGGCCTCGGCCGTCTCCAAAACCCGTACCAGTAATCCTTCCCATACCGTTAGCGCTGCCTCCTTATTGAACCGACCGGTAGCCAGGATGCGCGCAACGACACCCGCGGCCTGACGGGTAGCAGGATGGTCCCGGTAAAATAGGATCCGGTGCGCCAATTCCGTGGCATCCCCAATAGTGACCACGCAACCACAGCCGCTGGATTTAATGACCCGTGCCAGTTCTCCACCCTGGTCGCCGACAAACAGGGTGGGACGCCCCGCCGCCGCGATGCCATAAAACTTGCTGGGGACCGCGCATCCTTCTACTTGCGGGAGCATGGAGATGAAGTGGACATCCGGGACCCCCAGACTCAATCGCAGGGCCTCACGCGGCTGATAGGGTTTAAATATCACCCGCGCCAACCCGCGTCGCTTTACTTCCCGTTTGACCATCGGCTGCTGGTATCCTTCGCCGATAAAGAGAAAGACGATATCCTGGTCGTCGCGCAATAACTCGGCAGCATCTAATAGGGTGTTGAACTCGTGAACGCGGCCCATATTACCGGAGTAGCCGACGACGAATTTATCGCGCAGGCCCCAACTCTCGCGCAAGGGATTATCCTCGGGGGCGATTGGCGTAATATCCTTGGTATCGGCCCAATTGTGAATGAGAGTAATGCGTTCGGCCGCTATTCCCTCCCAGGCAAGGAATGCCTCCATTTTGGATCCTAAAACCACATTGGCGCTCGCCCACGCGATAGACCAACGCCGTGCGGTCTGGAGCAGGTTCCCCAGAAAACCGCCCATGCCTTTCACCCTTAGTGCGATAGCGATCTCGGGGAAGAGGTCTTGCAACCAATTGACCACCTGCCCACCCCGCAGGATTGTTGCAGCACCCGCGGCAAACCCAATCATGGGAGGGTCGGTTTTGACCACCACCACATCATTCCGCCTACTCACCCACAGGAGGGTAGTGACCATGGCAGCATAGACACTCACATAATCCAGCATCTGTCCCAATTGCCGGCTGCGACCAAAGTTTGTAGACCAAACGCGGTAGATGTGTATGCCTCCAATGACTTCCCTTAAGGGCAATGAAGGGGTCCTACGGTCATAGCCGTGCCTACTCGTCACCACGGTGATATGCCAGCCCTTGGCGGAGAGGTGAAAGGCAAGGTCACTCAGTAATAGTGCCGTGGCCGATTGGTCGGGATAGAAAAAACGATTGACGAAGATAATGGTCGGCTGCCGCTTGGTCGTCGTGTCGTGGTCATTCATTTCGTTGCCCGATCATTCTCATCTCCCGTGCTGGATGTGAAAAAGATGTTTTCATTCCTTCGCTGGCGATTGATCCCCCGACCATCTTGCCTACGATCAGATGGCATCATTTCCGTTTCTGGTGAGGCGATCTGTTCGTTAGCGCACATAATGGATAATCATTCCCTTATCCCTTAGGTGCGACACCGTACAGAACATCTGGTGGTGGAGGGTAATACTAAAAAAGAAGAGTATCCGCGTGGGTGGTTCGGCTGAGGTGTTGGTCGGTTATCTCAACAGGTTTGATAGAGAGGTACCAAATGAACAAAATGAACGATAACGTTGGTTTCGGGCACCGTAACCTATGTCGACCTGATTGTAGGAGGGCGGGGAAGAAATAATGAAATCAAACGCCTCCCTGCACCGCGTGATGCAGGTGACCCTCGGATATATTGATACGCTTATAAATTTCTTGATCTGCCTGATAACAGCCGCAAGAAACCGCTTCCAGACCAGTACGGTTGAGAATCGTGATTTCCCCGCGGTGGTAGCTGATCAATTTTTGCTGTTGTAACGAATTCGCCGCTTTAGTGATGCCGACGCGTCGCACACCCAGCATATAGGCCATGAAGATTTGCGTGAAATGAAACGTATCAGAGTGTGCCCGGTCATGAGTCATCAACAGCCAACGGGCAAGGCGTGCCTCCACCATATGGAAGCGAGTGCACGCGGCGGTTTGCGCAAGTTGGCTAATCGAGATATAGAGGTAGCGATGCAACTCTCGTTGCAGCTCAATATTCTGCGCTAATTCATGGAGAAATGATGACGTCGTCATGCGTAACGCGAATCCCGCGCCTTGAACCAGTGCATCAAATGGCGAGACATTGACTCCTAGTATAAGAGTAATTCCAAGCATGCCTTCATTGCCGGTCAGTCCAACTTCCAAATTTTCTCCACCCTCTATGGGTCTTATCAAAGAGATGAAGCCTTCAATCGGAAAGTAGACATGGGGAATTTTTTCTCCTGCGCGGTAAAGTACTTCGGTAAAAATAAGCTCGATTTGTTCGCAATTGGCGAGCAATTTTTCACGCTCTTTGTGGGGTAGGGCAGCCACTAGACGGTTGGTAGTGGGGATAGCTGGGGTAGACGGCACGGGTGCTCTCCGAAGATGCAATGCACAGAGTAGTAGTTGATAGGTTGCATCGAAAGATTCCGGCCGTCTGTATGGTGGCGCACGCATCGAAGTGGTCACGGTAGCATACCGTACGGAATTTCCGGTTTCCGGTCAGGACCCCTTTTTCGTTTCAAGCTCATCTCCAGCCTGAAATTTCTTGAAAATCATCCGCGGAAATGATACCTTTCCTGGTTATTAGTTTTCGTTAGGTCACTACCATTACCATTTGAGTCTGAGAATATAATACATGAAGCATCATCAGAAGCAGAAGTTGGATTGGATAGCAAAGCGCCGTTCTTTAAGAACAGAGGCAGAGGTTATGCTTTCCAGCTTATCTCCAGCAGAGTTAACCGCACCTGCTGAGGTATTGCTGCATGAACTCCTCGTGCATAAGGTTGAATTAGAGATGCAGCTTGAGGAGTTGCAAGAAACTCATGCTTTGATGGAGGACGTACGAAATCGTTATATAGCGCTCTATGATTTCTCCCCTGTGGGTTGCCTCGCCATTACCCAGGAAGGTCGAATTAGTGAAATTAATCTAACCGGAGCTGCCTTGCTGGGAGTTGATCGTGTTAGATTAATTAACCGCCAGTTCTCGGATTTTGTTTCCCCGCGAAATGGAGAGCGTTGGTCTCATCTGTTTCTAAACGTAATGGAACATCTTGAAATTGAGAGGAAATCGTCTATCCTTGAGCTGATGCGTGCTGATGCCTCCATCTTCCATGCCTATCTCGACTGCCAACGCAAGGACGCCATGGCGGCGCCTCCGATATTACGTCTGGTATTGATCGATACCATTCGAATTAAACAGGCCGAAGCAGAAATACAGCTATCTATTTGAACTATAAGATTAACTCCACATTTTGCCGGTGGGGTAATCCGAAATTAGCAATAAAAATATCAAAACACTTTTTAGGAAAGTGGTAGACTATCACTCGCAACTTTAACGGAGAGGGGGGGGGGGGGGGGGGGGGGGAAAAAAAAAAAAAAAAAAAAAAAAAACAAAATAAAAGAAAAGAAGAAAACAAAACAAAAAACAAAAATAAAAATAAATAAAAAATTATAAATATAAATTTTAAAATAAACAAAAAAAATACAAAAAAAAACAAAAACCCACCCCCCCCCCCCCCCCCCCCAAACCCCCCCCCCCCCCCCCCCCCCCCCCCCCCCCCCCCCCCCCCCCCCCCCCCCCCC
>CAUYUB010000076.1:0-6497 GCA_963575685.1 Gammaproteobacteria bacterium
ACCGCCCTATCACAGTTTTACTATCCCGCCCCAAGTGAAATAGCGTCCTAGAACCGGAGAAGAAAGTGCTATGACTACCGAGAACCAGACGAGCCCGGCTCAGAAGCGTTCCGCAATCCTCCTCGCGATTGCGTTGGCAGGCGTTTCCGTGCTCATGTACCTCTACACCTGGTTTAAGAACTGGAACTAAATTTTGTGAATCAAGCGATCCGCCCATCCCATCGTCGTCTGATCCTGAAGTTGATAGTAGTGGTACTGGGTGCCTGCGCCTTTGGCTATGCACTGGTTCCCCTCTATGACGTTTTGTGTCGGGTTACCGGCCTCAACGGTAAAACGGAAGGAGCCGTTAGTCAGGAATCAGTCGATAGGATTAAGGCGGATCGCTCACGCTGGGTGACGGTCGAATTTGGCGGAACGACCATGCAAGGATTGAGTTGGGAGTTTAGGCCGATGCAGGAGCGGCTCGAAGTTCACCCAGGGGAGATCACAACGACCTCGTTTTATGTTCGCAATCCGACTAACCAGGATCTGGTTGGACAAGCGGTACCTAGTGTTAGCCCCGGTTGGGCGGCGCAGTATTTTAAAAAGTTAGATTGCTTCTGCTTCAAGCAGCAGCCGTTGAAGGCTGGTGAGGAAAAACAGATGCCGCTGGTGTTTTACGTCAGCCCGGATTTACCGACCGACGTGCGAGAGATTGCCCTGACTTATTCGTTTTTTCCGATTACCAACACAAGGTAACTTCAACACCGTAAGGGGGGATAAAGATGTCGACAGAACAACATGGTAGCGTTACACCGTATTTCGTTCCGGAACCGAATATTTGGCCGAATGTCATCAATGTGGGGATTTTTTTACTCCTGCTTGGTTTCGTGTTAAAAATTAACGATTTAGGTGGGGCCATTGCTGACTCCCTGCTGATGCTGTCGGGAACAGCGGTGCTGCTCATCGGGGCGTTCGCTTGGATTGCCGATGTAGCCTCGGAAAACAAAAGGGGCTTGTTTAAGCCTTGGGAAGAACGCTCCTTCCGGATCGGCATGGCCTTTTTCATCTTTGCCGAGCTGATGTTCTTTGCTGCATTTATTGGTTCACTGATGTACGTTCGCGTCTTTTCGTTGCCGTGGCTCCACATCCAAGGGCTGAATCCTGGTTTTATGGGTAGTTGGCCCTCAGGACTGGAAGGAAAAGCGGTAACGGCGTTGGATCCATTCGGTGTTCCATTGTTTAACACCGTACTGCTGCTGTGCTCGTCGATTTCGTTACTTTGGGCCAATGCCGGAATTGCCCAGGATAACCGTGGCAAAATGTTTCAGGGCCTGATAGTTACGCTGCTGTTGGGGGTGGGATTCTTATTCATGCAAGTGAATGAGTATGGCCATGCCGCAACGGAATTTGGTCTGTTGATGAGCAGCGGTGCCTATGGAACCATGTTCTACATGCTGACGGGTTTCCACGGCGTGCATCTGCTGGTGGGCCTAATCATTGTGGCTACAATCCTGGTACGTGCCCTGCGTGGTCATTTTAGTGCGGATAATTATTTCGGCGTCAAAGGTACTGGCTGGTACTGGAATTACATCGTCGTGGTTCCGGGGCTGTTGGTATATATCTATTTTTATCTGATTTAATGGGCTGATGTTGCAGGCGATCTGAGTCAACCAGTGCTGCAACTCCTCGCCCGGCGTTACGAGGCATCCGCAACATCGGATGCCTCGTTTGTTATCCGGTCATCCCTGCCGCAGATTAATTCTTTTCTGCACGGTGGTCGGCTTCTTCCCGCCACCAGTCTGAGCCTGCCCTAGGGCTGAATCGCTCCGTTGTAAGGAAGGAATAGATGCAGGAGCAATCGCTACCATCCGATCCGATGTCTAACCGTTGGCCTTGCCACAAGCACCAAGCGTGCGTCTTCACGTCCGCCTGGGTAAAGCCCTTTTGGCGCAGAAATATTTTATGAAAAATACTATCAGTCATTTTTATGGATACTCCACAAAAACTTACAGATATGTAAAGATATACATATTATTCAATATGTTGAATTTAATCGTATAGATCGAAAGGGTATTTTAATAACTAATTTCTTGTTGTGTTTCACAGTGATCTTGCCCATTCTTGTCAACAAATACGATAGCAAATTTGCTCCTATCTCCTACCTTTAATAGGAACTAAATTTGACATCGATAAAATGTTGACCATTATTTGCAGTACAAAACAATATTTCGTACTGCGTATTGCAGTACATTTTTAGCTTATAAAATATAAGGTACATTGTGATATGAAAGACAAAAAGAAAACAGAAATCATTCAGGTGCGCGTCCCACTTGAGATCAAAGATAAATTATCCGAACTTGCTGATGCGGAAACCCGTAGCCTTACTAATATGCTTGTCGTGATGATCGAACGGGAGTACCATCGCACTTTTGGTGGGTCGGATAAGACGCCGACTGAACAGCCGCCACTATTGGCTTTTGGTAAAGGTGCTTCATACGCTGGTCAGGATTGCCATCTGTAGTTATTAATTTGTTTTATGGTTCATGAGAACCTCCTGAGTTGTCGGTGGAGTACAGATAATTGGTAACCGTTGGTATTAAGGGTGTGGCCGTAGACATGAGTGATCGTTTAGACCCACCAGCCTTCCATCTTTCCCTTTCCTAATGGAGAAGGGCTGAGAAGGGTGAGAAAGGAGGTTGGTGGTTCTAAACGATTACTTTATTTTCTGGTGGTAATCTAATTTCTCAGTTGTTACCTAATCGCCCCCAAAATTTACAACATCTTCCCGGAGAGGAGAGATTTAATGAGCACCAACGTAACCCCAGAAATGCTCACAATGATTTATCAGTTCACTGCGTTAGGCGTATCGATAATCTTGGCGGGAGGAGGAATAGGGTTTGCTATTGGTTGTGGCGTGGTCTGCGGGAAAACGATGGAATGTTACACGCGCCTGCCGGACACGCGGGCGACTCTAATGATGGATATGTTTGTTTTTACAGGGTTTGTAAGTAACTTTCCGTTTATTGTCTTGGCCTTTGGTTCGTGGTTCCTATTTGCCAATCCGTTTGTGGATACACTAAAGGCAGCAGCGGATGCCTTGGTGAATGAAATCTCGCTTGCGCAATAACCAATCGTTTCTTTGGAGTTGGTATCGGTAATCTCGGCCCCTTTATTTTCGGGCCTTACGTTTGCTGGGCAAGGTTCACCATCTCCTGCGCGTGGGCACGGGTCTGATCGGTAAGCTCTACCCCTCCCAACATCCGTGCAATCTCCTGCACCCGTTCATCGGATTCCAGTGGGCGGATGTTGGTACGGGTAGTGATGCCATCCGTATGTTTAGTCACGAGCAGGTGGTGGTGGCCCTCAGCGGCCACTTGGGGGAGATGGGTGACGCACAACACCTGTCTTTGTTCCCCCAGGTGATGCAGCAACCGACCCACGATACCGGCGACCCGTCCCCCTATTCCTACATCTACCTCGTCAAAGACCAGCGTCGGCACACGCAGATTAGTAGCGACCAATACCTGGAGTGCGAGGCTGATACGCGACAATTCTCCCCCTGATACCACCTTACTCAAAGGACGAGCGGGTGAACCGGGATTAGTGCTGACCAGAAATTCGACGCGATCCGTACCATTGGGCCCCGCTTGATCTTCGAGAAGCGTACAGGCCACCTCAAAGCGCCCACCGGGCATTCCTAAGGCACGGATATTTTCCGTCACCCGTCCGGCCAGTTCCGTGCCCACTCGGATTCGGGCGGCGTGGAGAATGGCGGCGACTTCCTGATAAGCACGACGGGCGGTTTCTACTTCCGCGGCAAGTTCTTCCGCACGGATCTCGGATCGTTCCAGTTCCGCGGCTTCTCCCCGTAGACGCGCCATGAGGGCGGACAGTTCCATTGGTTCTACGCGGTGTTTACGGGAGAGTTCCATCACTGCCGCCAAACGCCCTTCGACGAAATCCAAACGCTGGGGATCCAGGTCCAGGCTTGATAGGTAATGGCGTAGTCCTGCGGCCGCTTCTTCGACCTGGATAACCGCGCCTTCGAGTAATTCCGTGGCCGGAGTGAGACGGGCATCGACCCCTTGAAGGGGGCGCAATTCATTACGGGCTCGGGATAACAGGGCAAGGGCACTCGGGACCCCATCTCCCTGCAATCGCGCCAGTGCCGCTTGCCCTCCCTCCAATAGGCGGGTGGCATGGGCCAACCAACGATGTTCCTCTTCCAATACCTCCAGTTCTCCCCCCTGAAGGGCGAGGTCGTCGAGTTCCTGGAGCTGGAAACGCAGATAATCCAAGCGATTTTCTCGATCCGCGGCAGCCTGTCGGATGCGTTCGTATTCCGTAGCGAGTCGGTGTAGCTGTCGATAACGTTCGGCCACGGTGGCGAGGAGGGCGGTATTGCCGGTATAGTCGTCCAAGATTTGACGTTGAATATCCCGGACCAGTAGGCTCTGATGGTCGTGCTGCCCGTGGATATCCACCAGCAATCCGCCTAACTCCCGTAGAGATTGAAGCGGAACGGTTCGCCCATTGATAAAGGCACGGGAGCGGCCATCTTTTCCCAGCACACGACGTAGTAGACACTCTTTTTCCGATTCGCCGTCTTCGCCATTTTCGTCGAGGGCATGTTCGGTAATATTGGCCCGCACCGCCGGCAGATTGGTCAGCGCAAAAATAGCGCTGACCTCGGCCCGTTCGGCTCCCTGACGAATGGTACCGCTATCGGCACGATCTCCTAGGGCGAGGCCAAGGGCATCCACTAAAATAGATTTACCGGCACCGGTCTCACCGGTAAGTACCGTCATATTTGGAGCAAACTCCAAATCCAGATAGTCGACAATCGCATAATTAAGTATTTGAATACGAACCAACATACCGGTTACCAATCGCCTTGGTGGGTGATGTGATCCATCGCATCCAGATAATATATGGGTGCAACCCGTTGAGCATATTTTTGTCTTAGCTGGCCAATTGAATATGTTCCCTCGACGCAATAAGCGGGTCGGGAATACCGGCAGCGGCGAATCCGCCGGCCCGGATTCGGCAGGCGGGACATTCCCCACAAGGAGGGCGGCGTCCCTCATAACAGGTATGGGTCCAAGCCATGGCTGGTAGGGCGCCCAAATTTTGTGCAAGCCGTACGGTATCACATTTCGATAAGTGCATGAGTGGGGTGTGGATGGTAATCGCGTAATCCATACCCAGTCGTAGGGTTTGTTCTAGGGCTTGCAAGGTTGCCGCTCGACAGTCCGGATAGCCGCTATAGTCCGTTTGGGCCACTCCTGTCACTAAGTGCCTAATCTGCCGTGGATAGGCATAGGCAGCCGCGAAGGTGAGGAAAATGAGGTTGCGCCCAGGGACGAAGGTATTAGGCAATCCGGTGGTCGGGTCCGGCGTTTTCGCCACGGCAAGGTCACCGGTTAGGGCATTGCCTCCCAAGGCCGCGAAGGTGTCGATGGAGAGCACCGCATGGGGTACACCGGCCAAGTCCGCTATTCGCTTGGCACAGTCCAGCTCAATGCGGTGGCGTTGACGATAATCGAAGGTGAGGGCCGCTACCGCCCCCTCCCCGAATTCACGGAGTGCCCAATAGAGGCAGGTGGTGGAATCCTGCCCGCCGGAAAGGACGACCAGCGCTTGATGGTTATGAGGATTCATCAGACTCCAGCGGATTCACATCACGTGGGAATAAATAACTCTCGTGGGAAGCGGAATTCTGCAATTCCTTGGATTCATTTTTCACCTGCACGGTTAACCGCTCAAGGTTGGCTAGGAAATCATCCCGCAGGAGCAATAGATCAGGTAGCCGGGCCAATGCCTCCTCACGTCGGCCGTCCTTGGCGAGGGCTAATAATTCCGCCGCCAAGGCGTGGACCCGCTCGTGCAGCGGTTCCAATGCCTGGAATTCCGTCAAATGATGGTAGCGAGCGGCACCGTTATGGTGATACCAACCTCCGAATCGACAATGGTGGGTGGAAAGAGGGGGCAGAAGATGTTCCGCCGGATATTTCTGAAGATACTCGACGACCTGCCTGATCCATTGGCGGTGACTAATGGCCGCGACAAATAAGGCGATGTCTTCCCGAACTGAGGAGGAAGTGCCAAGGTCACGCCAGAGGTGTTCTTCCTGCCAATAGGTGACCCATTCCGGCAGATGTTCTGGAGGAATCGGTCGGGTAATGACATATCCTTGACCGAATTGACAACCTAACCGCAACAGCATCGCCCAGTGTTCCATACTCTCCACCCCTTCGGCAATCACCGGACGATTGAAGGCCTGCGCCAATCCGACCACACTCTCGACAATTTCGAGGTCTTCCGGGTCATCCAACATATCTCGCACAAAGGTCTGATCAATCTTCAGGGTACTGATTGGGAGTTTTCGGAAATAGGTGAGTGAAGAATAGCCGGTACCGAAATCATCCAAGGCAAAGCTTAACCCCTTATCCATGCAGATCGTCAGGATTTGTGATGCCTGTTTCAGGTCGTTGATGGCCGCGGATTCTAGGATC
>CAUYUB010000077.1:0-33983 GCA_963575685.1 Gammaproteobacteria bacterium
CGTTTTTACGCTACCAGAAGTCAAAGCACGACATCCAGCTCGACCAAGCGCTTGAGGCAAGGGAGACGGGCCGGTACTGTAGTCAGACGACTACAAACGGGCGGAAAGTAGCGGTTGGCGAATGATGGGAATGGTGAAAAAATGGGCGGTGAGGGATTCGAACCCCCGACACCTTGCTCCCAAAGCAAGTGCGCTACCAGGCTGCGCTATACCCCGAACTCACATAAAGGGAGATCACAAACAACGGCCACACCGTCAACCTGACTCACTATTCGCTCTAGTCAATAAAAATATCGCTATAGCGATACAAGCTAACGGGTTATCAAGACCGCATCAATCAAATTATACAACAAAATGTTCATCGCTCGTCAATCAAGACGACACCAATGAAGATCGAACCTCCATTTTATCATATTCCTGATAGTGTCATATTGAATACAAAAAAACCGTCAACGAACGTAGCCACCCGCAATATAATGTTCAAGCTGTTCAATCGTTTCTTTCTGTCGGCTAATGATCCACCTTACTAGATCGCCGGCAGTAATCATTCCGATCAGCTTCCCATCTTCGGCGACAGGGAGATGTCGTATTTGATTTCCCGTCAAAAGCTTCATACAACCATCTACCGTCTCAGATGGAGAGGCGATGATTACATTTCCAGTCATGATTTCGCGTACGGTGACATCGCGTGAGTTGCGGCCTTTAAGCGCAATGTTACGTGCATAGTCACGCTCGGAGAGAATACCAACAATCTGATCGCCTTCCTGCACTACTAATGCCCCGATGCTAAGCCGAGACATGTGCTCAAGGGCATCATAGACGGTATGATTCGGGCTAATGCAGTAGACATTCGTGCCTTTATCGTCAAGTATCGCACGGACGGAATCTGTGAATTCCACGGGGTTTCCCTCGGTTTTAAGGGGGTATAGTGCAAGCGGTTTTGTCAGGCGTCGTTGATAGGTGGTTTTTAGCACCATCCCTGACCTAACTCGCCCAACAAGCACACGATTGCGGAATAGTAGGCTTAATCCTGGGTCGTTATCAAGAAGCTTGATTTCGTTGATCAGCCTTCAGTGCCTCAGAGGTGAGTGTTCACTCAGGATAACGGAGCAGCACGGGGCTCTTCAACATCGGTGGTCGGCACCGGAATGGAAGTAGCGGAAGCAGGTCGAGTCGGTGAGATGCGTTGTGCCGGCACCTCCAAAGATAACCGCGGCGCTCGGTCGCCACATAGGTCCGAACAACCGTCCGCCAAGTGTTGATAGACGGACTTGTAGTCCTTGGTGAAGGATTCGAACAACTCAGAGGTACGGGAAAAATGACGGGCTACTCGCTCGTGGTAGTCGGCCAACAGATCACGGGTCTTCTCCAGCTCCACCTCAAGTTGCTTGATGCGGCGCACCGAAGGATTGGCACGTTGCCCAAGGTACAGACCCACCAGCATTCCACACAGGAAAGCCAGCGCAGTGTAGAACATCCACCACTCAATGGTAATGGTCATAGGTGATAGGCTCGGCTTAGATCGTGGACGGCGGCTACCAGGGCGGCCGCATGGTCGGGAGATACATCGGGATGGATCCCGTGGCCCAGATTGAAAATGTGGCCGCTACCCGAACCATAGGCGGCAAGGACCTCTCCCACCCGGGCACGGATACGCGCAGGGGAGGCGTAGAGGACGGCCGGATCCAGATTCCCTTGGAGGGCTACCCGTTCTCCTACCCGAGCACGAGCTATCCCCAAATCAGTAGTCCAATCCAGACCCAGGGCATCACAACCAGTGGCAGCCATGGCCTCCAACCAAGCACCGCCTCCCTTGGTGAACAGAATCACGGGCACCTGCGGGTCTTGCGCTTTAATGCCCTGTATCACTTGCTGCATGGGATCCAGAGAAAAGGTTAGATAATCCTGTGGGGTAAGAGTCCCTCCCCAAGTATCGAATACCATCAGTGCCTGCGCGCCGGCCGCCAGTTGAGCTGCCAAGTAGATGGTCACTGCTTTGGACAGGACCGCCAACAACTGTCGGAGCTGCTCGGGTTGGTCGTAAAGAAGCGTTTTGGTGACCCGAAACTCCTTGCTGCTCGCTCCCTCCAGCATGTAAGTCGCGAGCGTCCACGGCGAACCCGCAAACCCGATAAGGGGTACCCGACCGTCCAACTCACGACGGATCAGACGCACGGCATCCATCACGTAACGCAGGTCCTGCTCCGGGTCCGGGATACCCAACGCTTCAATGTCTCGACTACTGCGTAGGGGGCGCGCAAAGCGGGGCCCCTCGCCTTCGGCGAAGCTCAAGCCTAACCCCATGGCGTCGGGGATGGTGAGGATATCGGAAAACAGAATGGCCGCATCCAGTGGGAAACGGTTTATCGGTTGTAGAGTAACCTCGCAGGCCAATTCCGGGGTACGACACAGGGTCATAAAATCGCCTGCCTGTTCCCGAACTTTGCGGTACTCAGGCAGGTAACGACCCGCTTGGCGCATCATCCATACCGGAGTGACATCAACGGGCTCGCGCCGCAAGGCCCGCAACAGGCGATCATTCTTGAGCTGTAACATGCACTCGTGCAACGAAATCAGGTAGCAAAGCGGAGGGGACTATATCCCGGACGGTCTATCATGGGGATACCATCCCATGGCCTTGGATTGTATCAATTACGTAGATTGGCCGCTACGCAAGGCCCACAGCGGCAACAACAGCGCTGCAATCAAAACGCAAGCTGCGGAAAACCCGAAGGCGGCAAGTGCCCCGGCTTGCTGATACAACTCGCCGAACAGCAGCGAGGCGGGGAGCAGAAAAATCCCCGCGGTTAGGTTGAACCAACCGTAGGCGGTGCCGAGCAGGTTCTTTGGCGCAAGATCTGCCACCAGCGCCTTTTCCACACCCTCGGTAGCCGCCATGAAAATACCGTAGAACGCAAACAGCCCGAACAGTGCGATGGGTGTTGCGGGCGGCAGCAAGCCGAGGCCGAGATAAAAAAATCCGTAGGCCAGCCAGCCGACGACGATCAGGCGGGTGCGACCAATACGGTCGGAGAGGGCCGAGAGATGCGTCGAAAACAACATGGCGATAACCGACACCGCCGCCCAGGCCAGCGGTACCTGCGCCTCCGGGAGGCCCAGTTCGCGCGCGCGGAGCAGTAGGAACATGTTGGAGGAATTACCCAGCGTAAACAGACCGAGCACGACCAGATAACGCTTAAAAACGGGCGGGAGCTGCGCCATGCGCCAGTCGAACGGCGGTCGTACCGAGCGCGGGCCGTCCTGCCGTACTTCGCGCAGGAACAACGTCATGACCAGGCAAGCAATCGCGGGGACGACGGCAAACAGGATGACGTCATGCAAGGTCCATCCCAAACCCAGCAGCAGGGCTGCCAGCAGCGGCCCCACCACCGCGCCGGCGTTGTCCATTGCTCGGTGTAGACCGAAAGCCAGACCGCGCATTGAGGGATCGACACTGGCGGCGAGCAGGGCATCACGCGGTGAAGTGCGTAACCCTTTGCCTACCCGATCGGCGAAGCGTAGCAGCAACACCCCCGACCAACTGGTGGTGAATGCAATCAGGGGACGGGCAAAACCGGCCAGGGAATAACCTGCAACCACCCAGGGCTTGGCGCGGCGGGTGCGGTCCATGATCACCCCGGAAAACAGTTTCAACAAGCTCGCGGTCGCCTCGGCAATGCCCTCGATTACGCCCAATGCACGCGGGCCGGCCATCAGCACCGAGGCGAGATAGAGCGGCACGAGTGGATAGATCATATCGCTGGCACTGTCGTTGAGCAGACTGATGAGGCCGATCAACCAGACGGTGCGAGGTAAGGAGCGTAGCTTTTCGATCATGTTCGTTCAACCAGGTTGGGGTGGAGGTGCAGCCAAACTTACGAAAGCGCCGTCAACATGGCTTTTGTCAGAATTATCCCGATCAGTGTCGGCGGGATTGTCCAACGTAAATAGCCGAGCACTTCGGGAACGATCAGCTTATTTGAAATCCGATCTGTGATTGGTGGACTCAGAAGTGTAACGGTCAGTAGCGTCATACCCATCTGATACCCAAACCCAATCGTAACCAACTGCATGACAAAACTATCCGACTCCAACGCCGCGTAGCGTGTCGAGAAGCTGAAATTTAGGGCTATTAGCGACAGAATAGAAGCCGACCAGGCGGTGAGGCGCGGCGCAGTATCTGCTTTTGCGTAGAGTGTCATTACCGTGGGAATTAGCAGAATCAGCAGAAACGGTATAAATATTGCAAAAAGGGATGCTTGCGGTAACCGCGCAACCAAAATTCTGGCCTCCATTTCCGAAAAATATTCGCCATTCCAGCCGCGGGTACGGGAAGTTGCGAACTCAATCCGTTTAGGTTTCCAGGTTACAAGGTTTATCCCTTGACGTAGTCCCGACTTATTGATATCGATCTGCTCCTGGATGAGTACAACTTGGTTCATATTATACTTTCTTGACACGAGGCGAATGGGTAGCGCCTGGGTATCGAATGGGAAAGCAGCCAATCTGTAATTGGCATCAAAAGTCCCTTTCAGTCGTTGGATGTGAACGACCGTTCCATCCGCATAGATGAATATACCTTGTTCCAATACTTGCACTTTTGCATTCGTCAGGGTGATGGCCGGATTCCATATAGTCGCAAGCTTTTTGGCGGCTGCTTCCTGGGGAAACACCAGCCGATTTACACCTGTTTTCTTGGCATCAAAGGCTACGGTGGGATCGTTCCAGCGCAATTGTAGATCCAAGCTGCCATCAAAAGTGCCGGACTGATCGCTGATTTTTGAGATTTCATTCACGGACACCGCCACGCCAATTCTTATCGGACGCGGGGCATTCTCCGGTAATTTATCTAAGTTGTTAGTTTCCGTTGTGCGCGGCGCACTAATGGTAACCGTCTTGGTTACCTGCGAAGCAGAGTTACTGATCTCATCCGCGGACACAGTGTATGGTACCAGCAACAGAATGACGGAAACCAAAATTCGCCGCATCATTTTGACTCCTTGGCGGCGGCGGGTCGCACAAACTTGACATTAATCATTACGATGATGATTCCCGAAAGCACCAGCACCTGTAAGATCGAGAAGGCAATGGCGCGCACCAGCGCCGCAGTCATCTGGGTTTGGTACCCTTCAAAATTGCGGGCGGCCACTACCGATCCAATCTGGCTGCCGTTGTAGTCCAGCAGCGGTACCAGCACCAGACCATAATCAATGCCGTTCACTGTTTTCATGTACGTAGTAATATCATTGACATGAGTAATGAGATCCGGCGTCACCAATAATTTCATGATATTCCAGTCGGTGGCGGCTACATTTCGAAACCCACCGATAATCTGTTCAGAATCAGGTCGGGGAAGTAGCGTGGCAACCCTCGACATGATTTCATCATCGACAAATACGCTAGCCTCAAAATCGCTGTTCTGCTTTACATTTTCCAGAACGGAGGAAAAGGACATGCCTACCTCAAAACTACCGATGATACCGTCGACATCTCTGACCAGATCGATCCCGCGAATGCTGATGCCCCCTCGTCCAACCTCAATACCTTTTTGAGATTCCTGGTCGCGGTTGGTTTTGACTACCATATCGCGAAAGCTACTTAGGTCTTCGCCATGTCCAGTATCCACTTGGAAAAGACGCAGAAAAGATGTGGCCGGTGGGTAATGAAACTGTGCTTCTTGTACACCATAGCGACTCCTCTGGAGCAAAAATGCCGATACCAACCGTTGTGCAAGCTCCTCACGGTTCCCCGCACGAAAGGCTTCCTTAATAGAAGGTAGGCTGACGATCAGAGAAGCTATAGCCGCTGCCCTATTTGCCTGCTCCTGGATATCGTTCTGAATGAGGATGGCCGTTGTACTCAATTCGCGCTGCTTGGCACCCTGAATGATGTTTTGATCGGAGACCCACGCCGAATAGGCCGAAATACCCGTCACGAAGAGGACGGATGGAACTACCAGAGCTAGTACACTCTGTTTTCCGTTCATGGCTTCATTAACAGCGGGAGCGTTACTCTCCAGTTTGGTGATGGAACGACTGATCAGAATGACGACCACAAACAGGAGGACGCTCAAAATACCAATGGTGATCATACTTTCCCTGCGTGTAGCCTGATAAAACTCCTCACCCTTTTTGCTGCCGGCATCTGCCAATTTTATATTGTAGTTAAGGTGATCGTTTAATGCCTTTTTAAACTCCGCCAATGCTGGTACGGCTTTTCTGGTCAACAGGTCACGGGCTTCTTCATTCTTGTTTTCCCGAGAAAGGGGTAGAGTCTTATTAACTGATAGGGTGACCTCAGTCAGCGTATTTTGATCCGCGATTAACTTTATCCGATCTGTATAGTCGGAGACCAGCGGTTCGTAGTCGGTAAGTCCTTTACGTACCTTTTTTAAGGATTGATTCAGATCCTGCTCAATATTGGCCATAGCCATGGCATCAGTATTGAGTACATGCCTCAGGACGTAATCATAGTAGTCATTAGTGTAGTCCTGAACTTGAGAAAGTAGATTGAGACTTGGGGCAGTGTTCAGATTGGCATAATTGGCCTCAGTATAGATCTGTCCCATCTTTTGGATGAGATGGCCGCCCAGCCCGGCTAGACTGGAGAGTAGGAGTACGGCAATCATCACGAATTTCATTACAACATTTTTCTGATGATGCGTTTTAGTGATGGTCTCATCAATAGCACAAGAGTTACTCAGCGATCTGGTGAAAGACCGGCTGATTAAGATAATGAGCACCGCCAAAAGGACATCCAAGAGGCCAATAATGACTATACCGTTCCAACGCGCAGTTTGATAGCTTTCCTCACCTTTGTTACTACCCGCATCAGATAGCGTCTTATTGTAGTTTAGGTGATCATTCAGGGTGTTTTGAAATACGGTGATCGCAGGAATTCCTTTTTTGGTCAGAATCTCGCGGGCGGAATCGTTTTTATTTTCCCGAGAAAGAGGTAAAACTTCCTCGGCAACCTGGACGACCGCAGCCAAGGCGTCATGGTCCGCTGCCAACTTCAGTTTGTCGGTTTTATCGGAAAGCAGTTTTTCATAATCGGTAAGACCCTTGTTTATGTTTTTTAATGTTTGTTTCAGATTCTGTTCAATATCACCCATGGCTGCTGCATCGGTATTGAGCACATGCCGCATGACGAAGGTGTAGTAGACCTTTCCATCATCCAGGACTTGAGATAATTTCTTCAAACTCGGGACGATATTAATATTGCCGTAGTTGACGGCGGTGTAAACCTGCTCCATCTGGACAATAAGATATCCGCCAAGTCCGGCCAGGCTTACCGTAGCCAACAGCGTAACTATCAAGAGTTTGGTATTGGTGGTCAAATTAGCCAGCCAGTTCTTCATATTTTCTGCCTTACTGTTGGTTCCAACGATTTAACATCTTTTTATTCTCCCGGCCCCAGGCGTCGATCACGACGGCCAAAGAGTAAAGAATTTGGATCACGTTGCAATTGTTCGGTGAATCGTTTCAGGGCTGCGACCAAATCACGTAATTCAATTGCCAGTGCGGTAACTTCAGGGAGGGTCTCTTGACCAAAGCGGGTGAGACTATGACGACCATCTTGGACTGCGGCACTTGCCCCATCGCTGGCACGCGCTAGATTCCGCGCCGCCAATTCGACGGCGTCGGTACCGCGACGCAGAGAGTCCAGTAACGGTACCAAGGCATTGCTGGCCTTGGCGGTGTTGTCCATGGTAACACCGGCATTGGCAAGGGCCTGGTCAATGGTTCCGGTACGGTGGGCCACCGCACTGGTGATGGTATCCAGATTGGCCAAAGTCTTGGCAAGGGCTGCCCGGTTCTCTGGGGCCAATACTTCGGCGAGATTCCCCGAGAGGATTTCAACCTTGCCGAGAACGGTGGTAACAGCAATATCCAGGCGTTCTAATAGCGAGGGCGCGGTGGGAATTACCGCTGGTCGGCCCTTTTTAGATACCAATGGTTCAGCGGTGCGACTTCCTCCGGTCAGTTCTACGTAAGCGATGCCGGTGAGTCCCTGCGTTTTGAGGACTGCCACCGTATCGCGTCGAATAGGGACACCCCGCTCTAGGAAAAGGCGCAATTCCACTTGTTCGGGATTGTCGGGGGCCAAAGCAATATTGGCTACCCGGCCCACATCCACCCCGCGGTATTTTACCGGTGCTTCGGGATTAAGGCCGGAGACAGATTCGGACATATAGGCCAGATAGGTGTCGTAGACCTTGTCGTTAGTTCCCACCGCCAACCACAGGGCTACCGCTACTGCGGCCAGCCCCAGCAGCAACACAAATAATCCGACTACGGCATAACCGACACGATTTTCCATGTCTGCCCTCCTAGAGGGGGATAGAGCCTATCGCCGCCGCACGGGCGCGCGGGCCGGTGAAATAGTCGCGGATGAGGGGATGCTCCAGGGAAGATAGCGTCGTCATCGACGCTTGGGCTAATACCCGTTGCTCTCCCAACACGGCTACCTGATCCGTTACCCGCCACAGGGTGTCCAGGTCATGGGTAACAATGATCACGGTGAGCCCCAATAATTCTCGAAGCTGCAACACCAATTCATCTAGGGCGGAGGCCCCTTGTGGGTCTAATCCTGCGGTAGGTTCGTCCAAAAACAATAGATCCGGATCCAGGGCCAAAGCCCGTGCGATGGCCGCACGTTTGATCATTCCACCCGAGAGTTGACTCGGATATTTGGCCCCGGCCTCCGGCGGTAGGCCCACTAAAGCAATTTTGAGCGCCGCTAATTCAGCCAATAAGGAGGAGGGGAGATGCGTATGCTCGCGTAACGGCACCATCACGTTCTCCGCTACGGTGAGTCCACCAAACAATGCACCGTTCTGAAACATCATCCCGAAACGGCTACGCACGCGTTGTGCTGCCCGCTCCCCGAGAGCCCATACCTCTTCACCGAAGACCTGCACTGAACCGTGGCTGGGTTGCTGCAACAGGATGATCTCGCGCAGCAAGGTGGACTTGCCGGTGCCGCTTCCTCCCACAATGGCGAATATTTCGCCCCGCTGCACCGTGAGGTCCAGGTCCTGATGGATAATCTGATCTCCAAAACGGGTATGAAGCCCGCGAATCTCAATCGCAGGCCCATTACCGGCAGTTGTGGAGACTGCCGGATAAGAGGTTGAGGACAAACGGGTTTGAGGTTCCTTGGTGAGCGCCATGATATGGCCACGGGAAGAATGGCGGTTTAAATATCTAAATTGGCCGCTGCCAATGCGTTACGTTCAATGAATTCGCGGCGGGGTTCCACCTGGTCGCCCATTAAGGTGGTAAAGATATCGTCGGCGGCAATGATATCTTCGACATGGACCTGCATAAGCCGGCGGGTTTCGGGATTCATCGTGGTCTCCCAGAGTTGTTCCGGGTTCATCTCGCCCAAGCCCTTATAGCGCTGGATCTGTTGCCCTCGTTTGGCCTCTTCCCACAACCAAGCAACCACCTCGCGAAACTCTCCCACCTCTTTCCGCCGCTCGCCACGGCGGATGCAAGTCCCTGCCATAAACCGCCCGTTGAGCTTCTTTCCAAAGGGGGCTAGGGTGTTGCAGTATTCCAGCGAGCGAAAGAATCCACTTTCCAACGGATATTCTCGAACCACGCCATGATGGATCTCCTGGACACGTGCCGCCCCCCTTGTCCCCGGCAAAATACGATACACGGCGGTTTCCTCCTCGCCCTTCGCCGCGATTCGCTGATCCAGCTCTTGATACCAGGCCGCCAAGCGTTCGAAGTCGTTGCTCTCTTGCAGGGTAATTTCCGGCATATATAAGATGGCTTCCAGTACCACCGGCGGTATCCGTTTCGATAAATGGCGGATCGTCCGCATCACCGTGTTGTATTCGGTGATCAGAGACTCCAGCACCGTACCGGAGATCGCGGGGGAACCTTCTCCAACCAGCAGTTCCGCACCATCAAGGGCACTCCCGCGCAGGTGTCCCTCTAATTCGTTATCATCCTTGATGTAGGTTTCTTGTTTTCCTTTCTTGATTTTGTACAACGGGGGTTGGGCAATATAAATGTGACCCCGCTCGACCAGCGTCGGCATCTGCCGATAGAAAAAGGTCAGCAACAGGGTACGAATATGGGAGCCATCGACATCGGCGTCCGTCATGATGATGATACGATGGTAGCGGAGTTGGTCGGGATTGAAATCCTCGGTTCCAATGCCGCAGCCCAGGGCCGTGATGAGGGTTACAATCTCTGCCGAGGAGAGCATCTTATCAAAACGTGCCTTCTCCACATTCAAGATCTTTCCCTTCAGCGGTAGAATTGCCTGGTAATGCCGATCGCGTCCCTGTTTTGCCGAACCACCGGCGCTATCGCCCTCGACTAAGAATATCTCCGATAAGGCCGGGTCCTTTTCCTGGCAATCCGCCAATTTACCCGGCAGCCCTGCCACGTCCAGAACGCCCTTGCGGCGTGTGGTCTCGCGGGCCTTGCGTGCTGCCTCCCGAGCGCGGGCAGCATCGACGACCTTTGCCGTAATTGCCTTGACCTCATTTGGCTTTTCGAGGAGAAAGGATTCAAACTGTTCCGCCACCGCCGCCTCGACCACCCCCTTTACCTCGGAGGAGACTAGCTTGTCCTTGGTCTGAGACGAAAATTTGGGGTCTGGGACCTTCACTGACAAAATTGTGGTAAGACCTTCGCGGATATCGTCGCCAATGATGGCGACCTTTGCCTTTTTCGCGATCCCATTTTGTTCTACGTACTGGTTAATCGTCCGAGTCAGTCCGGCGCGAAATCCTGCCAGGTGGGTACCGCCATCGCGTTGCGGGATGGTATTGGTAAAGCAGAAAATATTCTCTTGGTAGGAGTTGTTCCACTGCATGGCCACCTCTACCGTGATCGAGGCGCGCTCCACCTTGAAATAGAATACGGTAGGATGGAGTGGGGTCTTGTTCCGATTAAGGTGCTCGATAAACTCGGCGATCCCGCCTTTATACTCGAAGCTATCGGTCTTGGCATTGCGCTCATCCGTTAGGGTGATGAGAATCCCCGGATTAAGGAAAGACAGCTCCCTCAGTCGTTTAGCCAGGATGTCGTAGTGGAATTCAATATTGGAAAAGGTCTCGATACTGGGCTTGAACCGCACCGTCGTTCCACGTTTTTCGGTTTCTCCCGCAACCGCCAACGGGGTCAGTGGTTCACCGTGGCAGTACTCCTGAACATGGATCTTACCATCACGATAGATGGCGAGCCAGAGTGTTTCAGAAAGGGCATTGACGACGGATACCCCGACGCCATGGAGACCGCCGGAAACCTTGTAAGAACTATCATCGAATTTTCCCCCCGCATGCAGAACGGTCATAATGACTTCCGCCGCGGAACGTCCCTCTTCTGCGTGAATATCGACCGGAATCCCCCGCCCATTGTCGGAAACGGTCACCGAGTCGTCCGTATGAATAGTTACCTCGATCTTATTGCAATAACCGGCAAGCACTTCGTCAATGGCATTGTCCAATACCTCAAAGACCATATGGTGCAGCCCGGTACCATCGCTGGTATCACCAATATACATCCCCGGTCGTTTGCGTACCGCATCGAGTCCCTTGAGAACCTTGATATTAGTCGAGTCGTAGGTAGGATTGGGAGTTTCACTGGTCATGTGCTAAGTTCTTCTTTCTCGATAGTTCGAAACGTCGAATCCAAAAATCAAAAAGTAACGGCCACGTTATACCGTTGCCAGATTACCCTTGGTTTCCAGCCATACCCGGCGGTCTGCTGCACGCCCCCGTGCCAGCAACATGTCCAACAGGACCGTCGTTGCCTCCGTATCTTCCAACGTGAGCTGGACCAGACGCCGGGTATCCGGGTCAAGGGTGGTCTCGCGCAATTGCAGGGGGTTCATCTCTCCCAGTCCTTTGAATCGCTGAACGTTAATCTTACCTTTCTTCTTTTCGGCGGCGATGCGTTCCAAGACGCCCTGTTTTTCGCCTTCGTCTAAGGCGTAATAGACATCGTGACCGACATCGATACGGTATAGCGGCGGCATGGCCACGTAGACATGCCCATCTGCAACCAGTGGGCGGAAATGGCGCAGGAAGAGGGCGCACAATAGTGTCGCGATATGTGCCCCGTCGGAATCGGCATCAGCCAAGATGCAGACTTTGCCGTAGCGCAATCCTTCCAATTTGTCCGAGCCAGGATCTACCCCGATAGCCACGGCAATATCATGAACTTCTTGTGAGCCCAACACTTCGGTTGGCTCGACTTCCCAGGTATTCAAGATCTTGCCGCGCAGGGGAAGAATCGCCTGGGTTTCTCGATCACGCGCCTGTTTGGCGGAGCCACCGGCGGAATCACCTTCGACCAGAAACAATTCGGTACGCGATGGATCTTGGGCGACGCAATCGGCCAATTTACCGGGTAGGGCAGGACCGGAAGTAACTTTCTTACGCAATACCTTACGTCCCGCCTTGAGGCGGGCCTGGGCGGCCCCAATGGCCAATTCGGCAATGCGCTCGCCTTGTTCGGTATGCTGATGCAGCCATAAACTAAAGGCATCTTTTGCTACGCCGGCAACAAAGGCGGCACACTCCCGAGAAGAAAGGCGTTCCTTGGTTTGACCGGTAAATTGTGGCTCACGCAGCTTGACCGAGAGGACATAGCTGACCCGCTCCCAGACATCTTCGGGAGAGATCTTTACACCACGCGGCAACAGATTACGGAAATCGCAGAATTCCCGCAGACCCTCCAATAATCCGGTCCGCAGGCCATTGACGTGGGTTCCCCCTTGAGGGGTAGGAATGAGATTGACATAGCTCTCGGCCAAGGTCAGGGCGCCGGATTCAGGATGCCAGACCACGGCCCACTCCGCTATCTGCTCATTGCCCTGAAAACTGCCTACGAAGGGGGATTCTGGCAGAGTTTCTTGGTCTCCCAATTCCTCTTGCAGGTAGGACTCCAGGCCTTGGCTGTAGCGCCATTCCTGCTGCTCGGGCACGGCCGCGGTTTCGTCGCGAAAGCGTACGGTGAGCCCGCGACACAATACTGCCTTGGCGCGGAGCAAATGACGTAGGCGCGATAGCGAAAATTTGGGACTGTCGAAGAATTGGGGGTCAGGCCAAAAGCGCACCGTAGTGCCGGTGGCGCGTGACTGTCCGACCACGGTGAGTTTCGAGACCTTGGCGCCATCGGCGAAGGCAATGTGGTGTTCCCGTCCGCCACGACGCACCCATACTTCCAGGCGCTGGGAAAGGGCATTGACCACCGAGACCCCTACCCCATGGAGACCACCGGAGAAGCTATAGGTTTTTCCCGAGAATTTACCGCCGGCGTGGAGCCGGGTGAGGATCACTTCCACGCCCGATACGCCCTCTTCGGGGTGGATGTCGACCGGCATCCCGCGACCATCGTCGGCCACGGACAGCGAGCCGTCGGTGTAGAGCGTAACGTCGATGCAGGTCGCAAAGCCCGCTAGGGCTTCATCTACCGCATTGTCGATGACCTCTTGGGCAAGATGATTGGGACGCTCGGTCTGGGTGTACATCCCTGGGCGTCGGCGTACGGGCTCAAGGCCCGAGAGGACTTCAATGGCGGCTGCGTTATAGGTATCGTTCATCAGGTATTACGTGAAGACTTCAGTCATCAGATTCAGCGCCGGCCGTACCTGGCTTCCGGTATCGACATCGCAGAAACCAGAGTAGCATTCAGCCCCAGAGTATATCATATACCGATGGGTATATGTTTCCATTTTTGAATGGTGAGGAGGTGGGCGGCAACGATGAATCCAATTGACAATAGGAGGGCAGGGTCGTAAACAGACTTGGGAAGGTGAATTACAGTAAAGTGCCTCTGCGTGCTACCGAAAAAAAACGGGTTGCAGCTTTCGCTCGCAACCCGTTGTATTTATGGGCCGTATGGGTATCGAACCTTTGAATTGCTGATTACGGTCGGGATAAACTACATTTTCAGCAGCCCAAGCCAGCCTCGTCAAAAACAGTATGCTACTGCTTTTGATTATGGTCTTAAGTATAACCTGTCCAAGGTAGTCTCCACAAGTACCCACGGTAGTCCATTGTTCAGCGTTTTCTCGAAATTCCTTCGTATCCACTTCTGCTCAATCATTTCCTCGGAGTGCTCACAAGAAAATTACTGGAAAGTCATGAGTAATTTTGGCATGTCAATCGACGTTCCGAAGCGACGGCCCAGAAATCCTGCTTCCTTTATGGACCTCACCAGACTGGCAAGTCCATGCTGATTAGGGAGATTTTGCCGCCCGAGACCCCCGTCTACAATCTGTTTGATCACGCCTCTGAAATATTTTCAGCTTCAAAGAGATCTTGGATATGTTGAATAGAAATGCGAACAGCATCTTTGACGTTCACTGGTAATCTCCTTACATCTCTCAGCGTGAAAGGCTATTAGTATTTATGCTGGTAGTCAACGTGGTTCAACTAATCCTCTAAAATATCGGGCATTAGCGCACAAGTCGGGGCTATGGCTCATCAATCCGCCTCCCATCAAAAATATAACCTCCGACCCAAAAGTTTCCATTAACTCCGGGATACGTTCCAGGGTCATCCCGCCGCCGGGGCAAGGAAAAATGGTTTTAATATTGCCCATTGGCGTTTCAGTCCCCGCGACAATCGACAGACATTCGGCTCGGGAAAATGAAAAGCGTCCCCCATAGTTCGGGAAGATTACCCCATCGGCCCCGGTTAGCCGGGTTAGTTGTCCGAGTAGACTGAAATGGGACATGCCGTTGCCTGGGCTGGTTACATAACTTCCCTGAAAGGATGGATGGCTGAGGATTGGCAGCTGTAAACGCTCATCCTCGGCCAATTGTCGTATTGCGTCGAGTCCCGTCAGTGCCGGACAAATGAGCAGCCCTCCGGCGCCCGCAGCTTTGGCAAATCGTGCCCGTGTCGATATCTGGTCGGTCGGTGCTGTGACATTGGGTAGGTAAAGAGCTTTTTCCCCGGTCTGTCGATTAGCCCGTTGGACCGCGTTGGCACAATGGCGGACCCGTTCTTCAAAGGGGGCAAATTGCTGGTTGGTCAACCCATGATCATCCTTGATTAGGTCGATACCACCCAGGGCCAACTGGTAGGCCATCTCGGCCAATTGTTCCGCCGATAATCCCATCGGCTTGAGTGCGGCACACAGCAAAGGGCGTTGCGGTACCTTCAATAAATTCCGTATGCCCCGTCTTCCCCAACGCGGTCCGGGAAATTGACCCAATAGCGTTGGCGTTAGTTCAAAACGCAGGACCTGGATCCCAGGCAGGATACTGATATTGCCGAAGATTACATTGAGGAATTGGGTCAGTTCCGCGGCCGCTATTTCCATCGCATAGCTCACGGTCGCCTCAAATCCCTCCAACCCAGGGATGAGCGCCTCAATACGTCCGATCACCTCATCGCGGATAAATCCTGCCGGGATAACCGAGTTGGGAAGTTCGACGGTCTGCTCCAGACATATTCGCTGGGCGGTTTCCCGTGCCTGTACTTCGGAACCGGTCAGACGATAGACAACGCGAAATCGTTCGCCACTCAATATCATTACAACGCCTCCGCCTTGGCATCACTGTGGACCGCTGCTAGATAGGCGGTAGACAATTCGGCAGGGGTGATATGAAAACGCTCTCCCATCAGCGTCTCTACCTGGGTAATCAGTGCCAGGGCATCCAGACCATAGGTGCGCATTAGATAAGGGCGGCTTCCCCCATGGGCAAAGGTATCTTGCAATCCAATTCGTACCAATCGACGCCCTAGACCTGCTTCCGCTAGGCTTTCTGCCACACAGGAACCCAAACCGCCGCGGATGACATGATTCTCCATGGTAATGATGCCGACCTTTGCCTGTTCTGCCATGGCTACGGCCATGGTGTTATTGAACGGTTTCAGCGTCGAGACCTGCACATGCTGAATAGATACCCCGCGTTGTTGCAGGACCGGTATTGCCCGAAGCGCCTCTTCCGTACAAATTCCGCTGGAGAATAGCGTAATGTCTTGCCCTTGCGACAATATCCGGGGCTGTCCCAAACGCATCGGTATGGCGGGGTCGAACAGTCGTGGGATTTCTCCGCGCAGCATCCGAATATAGACTGGTCCATTCACGGCGTAGGCCACTTCCAGCACCGATTCTACGTCGGTGGCATCGGCGCATTCCAATACCGTCATATTGGGCAGTGCCGACATCAGGGCGATATCTTCAATTGCCTGGTGGGTCGCCCCGCCAGGCGTGGTGATCCCTGGTAGAAACCCGAAAAATTTTACCGGCAGATTGGGATAGGCTACCGACATTGCTACCTGATCATAGGCTCGGCGATAGATGAATACCGCAAAGGTATGGATTAACGGTATAAAACCTTCACGCGCCAATCCGCCCGCCCAACTTACCATGTTTTGTTCGGCGACGCCGAAAGAGAGAAAGCGATCCGGGTAGGTTTTCTGAAAGAGATCCGCCTCGGTAGAACTGGTCAGATCCGCCGATAGCAGTAATACTTCCGGTTTATCCTGAGCCCAGCGCACGAGATTTTGGGCATGTACCCGACTGAGAATGGCCATCAATCCGTTCCTCCCCATGCACCTCGGACGCTATGGTAGAACGTCTCGTAGGCCGCGAATTCTTCCGGGCCGGTGAAGCGTAGATAATGGAGTTTTGGTTTCCGTTTTTCCAAGAGCGGCAGGCCGCGACAAGGATCGGTGTAGGCCAGAATGATGGTCGGTTGGCTTTCTGTGGGGGCGGTCGCTGCTGTGGCGAGTGCTTTCAGGTCATGGCCATCAATAGAGATCACCCGTGCGCCGAAGGCGGTCAGCCGTTGTGCGAAAGGTTCCAGAGCCATCACGGTGGCGATGGGCCCATCACACTGCTGACCATTCACATCGACAATAGCCCATAAATTATCCAGATCATGAAATCCCGCCGCCTGTACTGCCTCCCAATTCTGCCCTGACTGGAATTCTCCGTCTGACATCATCAACCATACCTTGCCGGATTCTCCCCGGCGCTTGCGGGCCATGGCAATTCCTGCTCCTTGGCTTAAACCTTGTCCCAGTGAACCGGTCATTACCTCCATACCGGGCGAGTGTTCGGCGCCAATCATTTCGACGGTGCTGCCATCCTGGTTGAATTGCGCCATTCCAGTCGAATCCATTCGTCCGACCTCTACCAGAGTTGCGTATAGCACCAAGGCATATTGTGCGGGCGACAGTACAAAACGATCATACTGTGGACCTTGCCGGCCATTATAATATCCGCCGGATTGGTATCCGGGATTCCGCGCCCCGGCGACACCAGTGAATGGTGGCGGTACCATGGGCGAGTCCGGCGGACTAAGGGTCATCATTCGGGTATATAGGGCGGCAAACATTTCGGCGGTAGAGCAGGCTTGACTCATATAACCGCCACGGTGGCGTAATGTATGTTCCAGCACACGCAGCCGGATTCGGTCGGCAATCGTTTGTGCCGATGCCAGCCATCCTTCTTCAGGTGGAATGGGATGATGGGGGGAACTATTCATAGGTGGCTCAACAGAAAGATTACGGCCGAACGGCGGTTTCCGTGCCATGTGGTTGTGTATGTGGGTGCTGGGCGGCCGCGGCTTTGAGGGCGGAGGTGACTTCGGGAGGCGTGTATTTCTCGTCGTGTTTGGCCAAGACCTCTTCAGCGGCAAAACTACCATCGGGACGCAACCGGCCCATGGCGACAACTCCCTGGCCCTCACGGAATAGATCGGGGAGGATGCCTTTGTAGACGACCTGGATATTCTTCACCATATCGGTCACCGAAAAATGGACGGTGAGACCGTCATCCTCGCGTTTGAGACTGCCCTTCTCCACCAAACCACCAAGGCGGAAATTACGATCCTTCGGGGCCTCGGCTTCTATCTGGCTGGGGCTAAAGAAGAACAGCATGTTTTGGCGAAAAGCATTGATGACGAAGATCGTGGCCAAGCCGACCCCAAGAACGGTGACGATCACCAATAACAACCGTTGGCGGCGTGCGGTCATGATGCCTCCCGCTCATGGCGAAGGCGGCGGGTCAGGGTCTGAAGGATCTCCCGTCGCCGCCACAATGGACTGAGTAGGTTGAAGATCAAGATAACTATCGCAAGGCCGTAGGAGAGCCACACGTAAAACGCGTAGCCTCCCATCTGAAAGAATTCACGCATTGAATTTCCAGTTTTCTCGTTGGGTTGGGAACAAGGTTTGGTTGACGATTCGGTAATTATTACGGCACGCGCGGGATGTCAATCACTATTCTCTGAAATCTGCCGAGCAGCGGAAAATGATAATCCGATTTTTTCAGAGAGAATTTGGGCGACGCGCTGGAATTTTCCTCTTTTTCGATGAGAGATTGTTGTCGCTCTCGGTTCACGGTAGCAAGTTTTTATTCTGAATAATCCAACAATTCCCGTCGTACTGTCCATAACCGTCTAGCTAATTCAAAGGTATCCCTGGTTCGGGTAGATGGCCCCAATTGATTCATAGCATCTTTAAGTAGGCCAGCGGGAGATTCATCATCCCACAATGGATGAATAATTAATACCCACGAGTCTTTTTGACGCAGACGAAAGGCCGATAGTCCAGAATCCAGGGTATTGATGCTACTTTCTGTATGACCACCAAGTTGGACCATTATGGTGGCATAGCGCTTAGCGAGCATCTGCCAATCATTCAATTCAGGATAGGCATCAAACTGGCCATCAAGCCCACAGACAAAGTCAACATCTAGACATTGACGCAGAAATGCTAGACCCAATCGCCAATCAAGCAGACCATGCCAAGCACGATTACCATAGCGCTGCAAACAGCGATAGCATGCTTGCTCGCAGCTTTCGATATGATCCTGCGCCAAAAAATCACCAACCAGTTCATCATTACGTTTATGGACAATGTCATGAACGATCTTTTGGATCAAAGGATGACCGTCAACGGTAGTTTTCGCCAATCGTTCACAGAATCCGGCACCGTTTACCAATTGATCGGAGATTTGCAATAAAGGGATTTCATCCCCATTGGTGTTGCGCGTACAACGCGGCTCTAGAATATCAAATTCCTCGGGATCGATATCGAGTTCAAGCGCAGCGCGTTGGGCTAATAAAAAAGCTGCGGAAATGGCTGCTGCTCGAACGGACAGAATACCTGCTTTGTTGCCAACACGATGAATGCGAGATCCCAACGGACGACGAGCGGGAGCGACAAAAAGTGAATCAGTGGTTTTACGTGCGGCTAGCCAAAATGGTCCTTGCGACGGAACAGTTTCAAGCGCTCGCCCTAGCCCGGAGAACCGCGGTTCATCAGCAATGTATTGGTTAGGTAGATAAATTTGGTAGTGACGGTGGCGATTCCGATTAGGGAGGAAGCAAGGGACACGTCGTTCACTAACCTGAAAACCGGCGAAAGTTCCATCTCCATTCGCTGCTCCTCTATTTAATTGAAAAAGCAAGGAACGCGGTTTCAGGTGCAAAGCTAGATTACAGCTATCGCTTGTATTCAGCATGACTTCATAGCTTTCAGCAGCGATGGTACGATGACGACCGGATAATTCATCTTCGTCCACGGAATCCGGGCGAAAATCGGTGCGGAATGCATCTGGGGTATGGCATTGATAAATACCCTGACTGGGGATATTGTGACCACAAGCCTGACAGATCACCGTTTGGGTGGGTTGCGTTATAACGCGCCAAGCCCCGCAATAGTTGCATTCGGCAATATCAAAGATATCTGAAAATGCTCCGGGATTGTGCGGGCTGATTTCGTGAGTGTTTGGTATTCTGTAAATATCCGGCAGGGGGCTCGTAAATCCGGCGCAGAGATGTCGACGTTTGTCCCGCACCAGCGTTGCGCCAGGAGCAAATTCGTAAATAGCTAACTCGACATCCCGATCCAGCGTGTCCCACGTCCACCCAAACTGATTACCCGGTTGTCGAAGCGCGCCCAGATAGAGGTTACGCACCCGGGTTGGCATTCCGTACATCGGCAGTAATCCCGCCTCGGCCAACAGATGCGCCAATCCTCGTTCTAACAGCATGGAAAGATCAATACCTTCAATATCCTGCAAAAGCCGGTCGACAGATAGGACGTTGGTCAGACTTTTGGCGGACAGTTCCGAATCTGCACAGAGATAGGCAGCGATGGCATCCCGGTATGCGATTCGCGCCTGCAACGCTTGCCGCAGACGGTTTTTCCAGGAATCGCCATTAAAATAAATCTCAGAAGGTAGAAATTCACCGTGGATATCCGGCGGGGTGATGTCATCACCAGGATAGGGTTGCCCAATTCTCTCGCATTCAGCACGTAAATCGACGAATGCGGTACATAACCAAGCCTTTCGTAAAAACCGCAGAGCAATACTCTCCTGTGTTTTGGTCAGAAACGGCGGAGGTGGTGCATCTCCGGTAATGCGTTCAGGGTGGCGGAAATAATGAAGATCGTGGCTCCTGCCACGACAGACAGTAAGTACGGCGGAATAGGCTTGCCGCCTCCGGCCCGCTCGACCAACTCGTTGCTGATAGTTGAAACGTTGGGGTGGCATATTGCCCTGATAGACCGCTTGTAACGGGCCAATATCGATACCAACTTCCATTGTTGTGGTTACCGATAGCATGTCTATCAACCGAGCACGACGATACAGTGCGTTGTCGCCATGCTCCGAAAGAATAATGCCGCGGAACAGCCGTAAGCGCTCCGCACCATCATTGGTTTGCCCCGTTAGTTCTTCGCAACGCAACCGAAATGGTTCATCGCATCGTTCGATCCGTTTGGCGAGATGATGGCTTCGGCGCAACTCCTCAACAGAGATGTTGGCATCCTTAAGTAGCGGTTTGTAACAGCGAGTGCAGTAGCCTGCTCCGTAATACAGATGAATGCGCCCACAACCCTCGCAACGCCAGGCTTTGGCGTCTGGTTTGACTAGACGGAGGCGAACATTGGGAACGGAAATCAAACCGTCCGCATGACCAACGGTTCTAAAGGCTTGGAGTACTTCATTGAGCCGTTGATTCAACTCGCGCTGTGGCCAGAGCCTTTGTGCGAATTGTTGTACCCGATGATTTGATCCAATATCCGTATCTTCACGCCACGGTTTATGCCATGATTCATTTTGGTTTCTTGGATCGAACCACGGATCGTAGGCATTATGGAGACGATAGCTGTCGCTGAATACGCGCAGAAAGGCGTCGAGAATCCCCATACGCTCACCCCATCCCGGCGCGGTCGCTAGACAGGGATAGGCAAGTCCGGTTTCCTCCAGCGAAAAATAAGTCCGACTGAATACGGTCTTCACCAATGACTTTAATACTTTAGTAATTATCTCGGTGCGTGCGTCATTGAGCTCTGTTTGTTCATCGCTACCAGAATCACGCCAATCGATAATTTCATTGTTTTCGTCGAACAAGTCCTGCCACGAAAAACCATTGATTTTATCTACACCGGCGGAATCAGCTGGATGCAAGCCAATCCGCGCAAATTCTCGAATAAATTGCGGTAAGGCGATGCGATTTCCAGCCCGTCCAAGATAGGAGTTCGGTTCAGAAGGGTCACCAACCAAATCACGGATAGCGATGGAGTTGGTATCCGATTCTGTTCGTTCCAGAAGTTGTCTGATCGTCTTGAGTTCATTTTCAAGGAGGTCGTCATCAGTTTTTGCAAGTTGCTCATAAATTTCTTTTCTTCGTGCTAAGAGCGCATCCCGATCAATACGCGGCATTGCCCGTAGCGCTTTAACTAATAATTCGCGCCGGGTGTCGTCATGATGGCGGCTTTCAATATCCAACGCGGCGTGGGCAGCATCCTGACGACTGTCAGAAAACGCTACAATTTTTGGATCGAGGCGGTCAAGTCGCAGTAGATCAAAGAGTTCAGTCGCTAATAATTGGCTGGTCTTGGCGAAACCAGTACGAAAACTGCGGATCGGTGAGAGCAGAGAATCTTTTTTGCGTTTGGAATAGTCACTGCCACAAGCCGGGCAGGCATAGGGTACGGCGGTACCATTCATGGCATTAGTACGTTTGTGTCGATCTTCTCCAGTGCGAATATAGAGATAGCCGGAAATCCCGTCTTGTATCTTATTTTTAATGCGGATGCCAATTTTATTTAATCGAATTACTGCGCTGGCAGGATTCAGATTAGCTGGAAGCCATTGATCGTTTTCAACGACTGGCGGTGTTGGCGTCACCGGCCGTGTTGGTATCCAAAATATGGCATAACGATCATGGGACAGTTTTTCAAACATTTGTAACGCAGCATTGTCGGGCAATCCTTCTAGCTCTGGGTCTGCTGGCGATAGTTCGATACCCTTATCAACATCATGACCACTCCGCATACCACCCAAAAAAAGCTCTCCGCAACATTCGCAACGCAGAATTTCAAACAATCGCCGTGATTCACCAATACTGACATCGTGACTTTGTCCCGGATCAATGCGCAGAGGTCCTACGTAGCGGTGGCGATCAATTGGGATGTCCGCTGGATGCTCTTGTGGAATCACCGGTGCGAATAGTCCTTCCAGGCCGCGAAAGAACAGATGCAAACGGAAAGTGGGCAGCTCAGACGTCGAGTGGAGCCATGAGGACGGCAGATTGTCGGTCATGCCCCGGACTACCAGTAATCCGCGCAGTGCCAGTTGTGCGGCGTCATCATCTTGCCCAAATAGCGGCCTAGCCAACTCGGTTAGTGGAATTGCCCGCGTCCGGCCATCCTGCTCGGACCAACAGGCATCCGCCAATCGCCAAGCGGCTTCGGTCACAGCTTCATCAATGAGTGCCGGAAAATCCAATTGCTTGCTCCGCGGCAACAATATCTGATGAACCGTTTTCCACTGCTCCATGAAATCCGTAGGCGATCCATTATATTTGGCCGGACGTTCTGGCGTGCCGTCCCAAAAAGCTTCGAGAAAGTGGATAAACGGTGCTATGTCGAGGGTATGACGATGTTTCGGCGCGGTATGAATCGCTATACCAGGAACGATTGCATCACGCCATTGGTTTTTGGTTGAAAAGCCGACGTGATTCGGTTGACGGTATGTCCCCATTCTTCCAAACATATCCCACAAATAAGCCAAACTGTCTTGGCCTTCAACGCCTTCGGTTGGTAATGACGCGCTGGAGGCCATAATTCGCAACTTGTGCCGGTGTTCTGGGGCTTGTAACCCCAACCGTTCAATCAGCAGGCACAATAGATAACAAACTTCGGTGCCTGACGAGCCGCGTTGCAGATGCAATTCGTCGAGAATCAGGAAAAAATAGGCATCCTCATGCGTGGTTAGCCATTGACGTGTCTTGTCGAAAATAGGCGCGTCTACTTCGCGAGCCAGCATGGCACTGAGCATGGAGATATTTGTGATGAGAATGTCGGGCGGAGTTACCTGCATATCCCAGCGCGTACAGAGTTCGCTTCCATCCACCGAAGGGAAGAGGTAACGAACTTCATCATCCACGCTGAAATCAGGATTATCCGTACGAGATTTTTGGTCCTGACTACGGGCCGCCTCCTGGGTAGTTTGGAATTCCGTGAAGGCTTTAAAGAGTTCTTCGTGCTTGCGTTCCTGGCGCTTACGTTCCTCTCTTTCATCTTGCGGGCGGGGATGTTCGAGAAAACCAGTGACTGGAGTGGCGCTGGTATAGCGACCGAAGAATAAACGGTTACCTTTAAAATTTCGGATTAGCGTATCACGGGCAGTATCAGAATCCAACGCTCGCCGCAAGCGAACCAATTGATCCTCGACCAATGCGTTCATTGGATAGAGTACTAATGCGCGCACTGCGGCCGGGCGTTTTTCTCCGTGACGATGGGATTGAAATGGTCGGGGGTCTTTAGCACCCTTGAGTACTGGCCAGGATTCATAAGGCTGGTTATTTTGATCCTGCCACCAGCGCCGTCCAAGATATTTTTTATTTGGAGCCGGCCAGTGAATGGCTTCCTGAGCCAGACAGGCGAATACCGGCAATAGGAAAGATTCAGTTTTACCAGAACCAGTTCCTGAGGTCACAATACCTGGCTCACCATTACGCAACCCACGTGCCAGCATTTCTGCCTGATGTGTATAGAGCGGATATTTGGCATGGAAGCGGCAGTTTGAATTATTAGTACTAATTTCACTTTCGAATAATCCGGACAATGCTAACTCGGCAAAAGATCTACGTGCCGCAGGGGTCATGTCGCCAAGTGGATTATCTGGTGTATTTTGTTCGGCAAGCGTATGCAGGTAATGCTTACTTGAACGATAGCGTGGTACCGGTTCTAATAATGGATCGGTGCAGATGGTGTTGTGTTTCTCAAGTAAATTCCGACGTTCCTTGCTGATGATCGGATCGCGGATGCGGAATGCAGTATCGAGATAATCCAAGAATAGATTTCTGATTCGTAGAAAGCCACCGACAGGGTCTAACATTCTTTAATTCCTTTTTAAATAGGAAAACTTATGGTGGGCAATAAGGTCTTTATACAAATGCTAACAAGTATTGCTGAACAAGCTTCACAGCATTCTCAGGGCATTGTTCGAGGACGCACAGTGCGCAAAAAATCTCTAGGACTGCCTCAAATTTCTCTACATGGGGTTGTAGGTCTTTACGATGGGACGTAATGAATTCCGTTATTATGTTTAAATCTTGTTTTCTGGCTTGTTCGCACCACGCATTCCATTGGTGGGCAGTGATTTCCCCGGTGGGTTTGTTTGTATTCTTATCTATTAATGCGGGATGGATATCAAGGTGTTTCCATTGAGACTCAACATTGATCTCAATGATTTTTCCTTGTACTGTATTAGGCATCAGAAAACCATCAGTAAGACCATGGATGGTTGCCATCAATAATAAATTTGGTGGCCAGCCCAATACGCCATCAATCATCAAACCGTGTTGCACTAATAATATTTTGATACGTTGCGATAATAAATTATTGCTAGGTGTATCTAGCAATCCTCGCCCATACCAATCGAGTAGCGTATTCAAAAAATACTGGCTCGGTGCCCGATCCAAGCCTTCTAACACCAAAATAAATAATTCTTCACGATGGCTGGCCGCACACAAAATAGCAGCATCAAGAATGCCCGGAGTTGTTGCGTTATCTGATTGGCCAATGGTCAAAAGACGTTCTATGCTGATGATTTCCGGTGATAATGGTAATTCAAAACAGCGACCATAGGTTAAATGATTAGAAAAAACAGTCAACGCGCGGCGCGCCATATTACCTTTAAAAACGGAGAGTTGTCCGGATAGGACAATGGCGGTTATCCAAGCTGCAAGTGATTCATCAAGATCGACTCGTTCTAGCCGACTGCGATACTTGGTTAAGAATGCCGCTGTGCTCTCAAAAGAAGGACCTTTTTTGATTTCAAAGGTTAGTGTATTGTTGGATGGTTGTATTTTTCCTCCTACCCTCAATCGTCGCTGTTTCTTCCCAAGAAGAATTTGTAAAAATGCGTCATTTGCCAATACTTCCGCCAACATGCCTGTTGGTTCCGTAATAGCCTTATCGAATCGTTCGATAAGCGAATACTCAAATTTATCAAAGGATTGATTAAGGCTTTCTTCGAATTTGGTAGCCTGACCTTTTAGATCGAAAATCTTTCTCTCCAAAATTTGCATTTCAATAGATTTTGATTGAAGTTCATTCTCGGTTTCAATGATCTGTTGTTGGAGTATTTCTATTTGTTCTTCGAGCCCGGATCTTTCTTGGTGAGCTTTCAGTTTTATTTCTTCGCGAGATTGTTCAAGTAGTGCCTGTTTCCTTAATTCAAGTTCACCATGAAATGGTTCCATATCCACGAGCAGTCGAACAATCTCCTCGATATCTTTTTGCTGAGAATCATTCATATTTTGATGTTCTCCAAGGTGAAGACGAAGCCTTTCACTGTTACGTTTCCTCAATTCCTCTTCCTTCCAATCTGATAGCGACTTCTTTTTTCCTAAATCTTTCGGACTACAAGTAAATTTCTGTTCTTTTACGTGGTTACGTAGTTGGTTAATCAAAAAAGCAATAAATTTTTCCCTATAATTTTTCTCTAGAAAAGAACGACTCATGCCTCTTGGGGAAATTTTTCTATAGACGCCATCTATTTTGAATAACTCCGAAATCATGCCATTTTTCAGGATCAATAAGAACAAGTCGGTTATCTAGGTCGTCCACACTAAATCTAAGCGGACCAATTCCTTCTTTTTCGTTAATTAGAATTAGACAATCCGAATTATGCGGCCCGTCGTAAGTTAAGTTCCCTTCCAAAATTGCATCTCTAAAATCAGATATAGAGCCGGAAGGCTCTAATGGCAGTAGCTCCCAAAGCAACCAAAAATTATCCCTATCAACCGAAAATTTAGCATGATGTGAACGATCTCCTTTAATATATCCATTATTTTTGCGAACCTTGAACTTAAAAACTTGGTTTTTTGACAAAACGATGATGTTACCAAAAGAAACAATTTTTCCCTGATCGGGGAAAATTTCAAATGATTGCTCTTTGTCGATATCTTTCCAAATATTTTCTTCTTCGTCCCATTCCATTAGTGGATACACTATAATCACATCCGCATGGGAACGAGAAGAACGAGATTCCACAATCCCAATATAAAGACCATCTTCAGTCATCATAAAACCTCACGATTATTTTCCTTTTGGGCTTGATATAAAATGCCGATACAGTGGTACAAGAGAAACAGGAACAGAATTTACACCCACTCCAGAACCTAGCGATAACCGCAAACTCGGTTCAATCGATGAGCGCGTTAGCGCCAACGTTCGCAACCAATCAGGAATATGTTGTTGCTCAGGATTTTTCAGCGTCCATCCCAACAATTGGGTGCCCACCCATTCAACCTGAGCCTTATCGAATAAGGGATAACAATACGTGACACTACCATCCTCGTTTCTGACTGGCCCCGGCGCATTACCTGATAATGCAAAGGTCAGTTGTCCAACGACGATGGGTAAATAAATCCCACCCGCTGTTTGTCGCACAAAACCTATAGTTGGTTGATAGGCATAGATTCTTCGATCTAATAAACGGGAGGCAGCCAATAGAGTCCAAACTCGAGAATAGCTCCACAGCATCCGCTTATTATCCGAACGAGCTATAAAATAATCAGGTTGATCACCATGTTCACGACGGTACCAAAATACACCAGGGTTGTCCATGGATAAATTACCGTTGGCGACCTTATGAAAACGTCCCCGTTCCCAATCCCAGGTCGCATAACACGAGTAATTAATGGGTGGATCGTCACTGCGCAGGGCTTTCTCCAAAGGAGCCAGACTATCGAACAATGAGCTAGCAATTACGGCATCTAAACCATGGTGCCTAGCAAAATTACGTAATACCTCTGCAGTAGCCGTCGTCAATGCTAATCCCGGTGGCAACCAGGAAGAGACGCTTGCTACCCACTGCGCCTCTATTTTCCGATCCTTTGCCGTATTCGCCAGTCGATTAAGCAAGTATATGGGCGCAAGCCCTAAAACTACCCCGCACCAAGTTCCACCCACTGTTTGGGATACGTACAGACGCGGAACCTGTGGCAAGTAGCGTATCGAGCGCCAACGTCGGTCGCTAATCCGTTGCAAAAAACCTGTTTCAACCCATGCTCGTGCGATGTCCCAGGTCAAGCAATAATCCTTCTCGTCGATATTCAGGAAGCGACGCAGTAAATTCAAGAATTCTATTTCTGCTAAGCCAAGCGTTCGAGTTGTGCCAATCGCTGCCAGCACCTCAATCAAATCGCCCAATCCAGCATGATGCCAGTCCGGATCGATTTCGTTAATAGACAACTGCGTAGTAGCTCTGATACATTGCCCAGGCTCCCATGCCGCGCTTACTTCCCATAACGGATGGTCAGTAGTAGCCAAAGAAACGGTATCTCGCTGTCCCGTCTCTATTTCCCAACGGGCGAGGTCAGATGGCGAGCCGTAATTCCAAACTAACACCTCTCGTTGAAAACGAATGCGTTGAGTGCCGATTCTCTTTCCATTCTGATTCTCTGCAACAACTTCAAATTCACCGTCAATTCCTGCGTGTATTTCAGGACTGTCTAGCAACCGCCAGCCGATTTTATCCTGAGATAGAGACAATATTTTCGTACTCGTCAAAATCGTTGATAACTGGTTCAGCCGCAATTGCTGACCGCCTTCCAACCGAAATTTCGGAAGGGCAGCAAACCGGCTCAAATAGCCTCCTCCCTTGCAACGAATCCCATCGTAAATGGTAATGTGTGCTGTGTGCGCAATTTGCTTCAAGCAACGAACATTACTGAAAACAGGATGATTTTTCAGGCATGACAAAACTTCGTAGCCATC
Organism: Gammaproteobacteria bacterium; assembly: GCA_963575685.1. Taxonomy (GTDB): domain Bacteria; phylum Pseudomonadota; class Gammaproteobacteria; order CAIRSR01; family CAIRSR01; genus CAUYTW01. Next base: position 28,244 of record CAUYUB010000077.1, read on the forward strand.
CAGGTCATCTATCCAATACCAATGTGAGTTGGGATACGGTTTTAGTGGGCGATTTTCCACCCAAGGAGCGAGGGCGCTAGCGAAGGCTTTTTTAAGGTTTTGACGAACCAGTACCGTAGCAGATCCGGGTTCAGGTGGTCTTGTTCGAGCGACGCGATAACCATTCTCTCGCTGAAAAATTAGTAACCCGTCCTGAGCTACTTCTAACAATGATGAACGAATATTCAAACGCGGCAGTTCACTCCTCAACAAACGATATACCGGTTCTCCAGGATTTTCATCATCAACCAACAGGTAATTATAATCGGAGATCGTCGGTTCCAAAAGTTGATTGGTAATGTCATTCCACGGCGAAAGCGTTTTGCTTAACAAGGAGAAAACCGGCTCATTGAACTCATCGAATTCCATGAGAAGACGTAAATCAAGCTTTTGGTAAGATGCGTTGCTCTGGTCTCCCTGCGGATTGGCCCGCAATACGCCCAGCACTGCTGCCCAAAACGGATGTACAACAGTTTCCTGACCAGCTGATACCTGCTTTTTGAAGTCCTGAAATTCTTCTCGAAAGGCCGCGCTAAAATCTCTTAACTGAGGTTGGATAGTTTCTAGTACCGACAATACTGGTGGTTCGTCCGGATCATCAAGCCATTTGTTTCTATCTAACGTATTCAGCAAGCGAGCGAGTTCTTGCTGATCGCTACGCGACGGAAAAGCCAACCGTTTAGAATAACCAATACGTCTTTCGTTACCTGGGTCGGGCAACACTAGCTCGCGAACACGATGGTCTTCCTTTCGCATCTCTTTTAACTGCTCTGCCAATTCTTCCCAAACCCGACCCAATCCCTCGAATGGCAAGGGACTATAGTCCTGTATCCCCAATAGTTCATATAAACGCATTGGAAAGTGACCCGCTTCCGCACATTCCTCACTGGCTGCCGCAACCAAACAAGTCAGGATCAAGTAGGGAAAGAAATCGTGGAGCGGAGTTCCAACCGCATGTCTAGAGAGATGGAGGTCGAGTTCATGGCGTTCTTTTGGGAATTTACAAAGAAAGGCATCCCGAATTTTGTTCGGTAAGGTGCTAGTATCCCCTGTCATCGATGACCAGATTGCATCGGTGATTATTAGACGGGTAACGGGCGTGTCTTCTTTATTGTATTCAAAGAAATGGCGGAAAAACGCTTTGCTCCAATGGCGCATACCCCAATTCTGCCATGAGTATGAATTCGTTGGCGATAAATCGATTTCTGATGAGATTTTCATTACGGCACGCGCTGGGATATCAATCGCTATCTTCAAAATCATCTTTCCTTATTTTTATTTTAACTATTTCCACCTCTTAATAAATCTTCCAATCTTGGCATTTGTAACCGAAGTTGGGCGGCGCCATTAATCGTGGTCACTGGCACGATTAAACCTTTTGAATCAGAAATTCGACCTTGCGTTTGATATCTCGGTAGATAATTGAGAATTCCAGACAAAGCTCCCTCCATCCAAAATAAATCAGCCTTGTTTGGCAGATTAAGCCCGTTGGCTGGAATGGTGCGCCCCAAAAGTGGATAGGCTTTCTCATTAACCACCGGCCAACCGTATTGGGTAATTGCGTCTAAATCATCGAAACTCATGCTTATGGGGCTCTCAAATAAAAGCATAATCCATGATGATAGCTTTACCAATTCTCGATTGGAAATCTCGCGGCGAAAGACTAGTTGTACATCCTCAACCGTGTCGTAAACTGCTAATCCAAAGCTTGCTCCCGCGCTACCCATGACAAACCCATAGCGAGGTTTAGCTTGAGGTGGGTAGGAAATGACTAGGGGATTGAGATCAGTCAGCCACGCCCAGGGAGAAGCACGATGGTAATCAGCTGCCAACTGATATAGATGTTCCACCATGGGTGGTGTCACTCCGGGAATGGTCAACAATCCAGGGAAGGCTTCTCCTCCTTTTCTCAAGCCGGTTTCAATGAATTGTCTGGATTTATTAAGGAGAGGGAGTGATACTCGATGTTGACAACGAATATTAAGCTCAGCCAAAATTGGGGTAAGCGCTGAAACATGGTTTTCGTTATCTAGGCAAACAATCTGAGGGCGACGCGCTCGTCCTGCGCCAAGGGCTGGTCGTTTCATGGCGCGGAGAAGTAATTCAGTATCAGTTTCTGGGCTCGGAGGTTGCTTCTGGAATTCGCTAAGGATCAATTTTCCTGATGACGAAACAGTCATGGATAGGTAGGGACGATAAGCCGCTTCGCGGCGTGGTGTTATCCAACCGCGCGCCAAAAAGGTGGAAAATTCCCACGTTTCATTAGTTTGAGAAAGGCGAATCGCCTTTTCCATGAGTTTTTGTAAGGACGCATTGGGGGGCATGCGTTTCTCCTTCAGGGGTAACTTGGATTTGACTTGTGATTATCAAATTTTGCGGCTTAGTGCTTGCGTTTGTCCCTGCACTCGAAAGAGTTTAGGTATTGAATTTCCAGTTTTTTCGTTGGTTTGGGAACAGGTCATCTGGTCGATGATGACGTACTCAACATTTGACAACTCCCGACTTCAACACCAGGGCATTGTCATGGTATCGTACTACCCGCTAGAGGGGGGTGCTATCTATGTGGGGCTATAGGTAGGGTACTGATGGCGTTACCCTATCGCAACCTTAACCCCTAGCGCCAACCTATCATTAACCATTAACCTTATTATAAAATTGATATGTTTCGTTATCTCCGAACCTTCCCGCACACTTTTCGGCCCCTGATACGCAGAGCCGGTATCTTGCTCGCCATGCTGCTGCCCACGTTCACGGCTACTCTTGCGGTTGCGGGTGGTTGGGACCATGTCACGCATCCGAGTCGGACCCCTCCTGAAGTCATCGGTGGTCCGGCTGCCGGTTGCGTCAGTGGTGCGGCCACCTTGCCGTCTGAAGGTCATGGCTATCAGGCCATGCGGCTGTCGCGCCACCGTCTTTACGGTCATCCCTCCCTGATCCATTTCGTGCGTACCCTGGGTGAGGCCCTGGAGGCCCGCCGTCTCGGGGTGATGTTGGTGGGCGATCTGGGTCAGCCTCGTGGCGGTCCCACCGCCTCCCTCCATCGTAGCCACCAGAACGGCCTGGATGTGGATATCTGGTATTGGCTCCCGGAAGCGGCCAAGGAGCGACGCTTGGACCAGGATGAGGTCGAGACCCTGTCCGCGCCCTCAATGTTGACCAAAAATCGCCATGCCTTGGATCCGACCCGCTGGACACCGGTTCAGGTGGAGATGTTGCGTTTAGCCGCAACCCATGAAGAGGTGGATCGTATTTTTGTTCATCCTGTGATCAAAAAGACCCTTTGTGACCAGGAACAAGTGCAAGATTGGACGCACAAGGTGCGCCCGTGGTGGGGCCACGAAGATCACATGCACGTACGTCTGCGTTGTCCGCCGGGTGATGAGCTTTGCGTCTCCCAGAAACCGATCCCGCCCGGCGACGGTTGTGGTGCTGACCTGGACTGGTGGTTGGAAGCGGTTGCCGCGGCGCCTACCGTCGTTCATCCACCCCATCCTCCCGCCCCTATCCTGCCCGCCGCCTGCGAGGCGGTGCTGCGGGCTCCCTGAAGGTCACGACCATCATGGCCATGCCGTCGGCGGAAGAGCAAGACCTCTTCAACAAGACCCAGCGTGCCGCGGAGCGGGGAGAGGTCTGGGGCCAAGTCAACCTTGGCTTGGCCTATTACTATGGGCGCGGTATTGCTGAAGATTTTACCGCGGCGGCGCATTGGTTCGGCCTGGCCGCGTTGCAGGAAGACGCCGATGCGCAGTTCTATCTGGCCTTTATGCACGCCCATGGTCAGGGGGTGGCGCGCAACCACCTGGAGGCGGTGAAGTGGTTCCGTCATGCCGCCGAGCACGGACACTCCGAGGCGCAGTATCACCTTGCCTATTTGTATCTCCAAGGGTTGGGTGCGGCCAAAGACGAAGTGGATGCCCTCAAATGGTTCCGGCGTTCGGCGGAGCAGGGTTTTGCCGAGGCCCAATACCAGCTCGCCCTGCTCTATCAATCGGGGCTCGGCACGGCCCGTGACCGCAACGAGGCCCTGCGTTGGTTCCAACAAGCGGCACGGCGTGGTCACACCGAAGCGGCTTATCGTTTGGGTGAAATGTTTTTGGACGGCCAAGGGGTGGCGAAGAATGCTGCCGAGTCCTTGGTTTGGTTCCAGCAGGCGGCTGGTGCGGGCCATGACCGCGCCCAGCTCCGGCTCGGTCTGATGCACGCTTCCGGCCAGGGCACCGCGCGTAATGCTGCCGAAGCGGCGCGTTGGTTCACCGCCGCCGCCAATCAGGGCAACGCGGAAGCGTCCTACCACCTGGGCCTGATGTATCTCCATGGCGATGGTGTGGAGGAGGACCCCGTGCTTGCCCTGCGTTGGCTCCAAGCCGCTACTGGGTCAGGCCACGCCGGTGCGCAATATGAACTCGGCATTCTCTATGCCGAGGGTCGCAAGGTGCGCAAAGATGAACAGGAGGCGGTCAAGTGGTTTGGCCTGGCCGCCGAACAGGCGCTGGCACCCGCCCAATACGAACTCGGGGTACGATTGTTGGAGGGACAGGGAGTGACCGCCGACCCGAGTGCGGCGGTACGTTGGTTGCACCAGGCGGCAAACCAGGGAATCGCTGGTGCGCAGTACCAGATGGGACGGCTGTATCACCATGGTCATGGGGTGGTCAAAGACCTGCGGGAGGCCCAAGAGTGGTATCGTCAGGCAGCTACCGCCGACTACGCCGAGGCCCAATATGTGTTGGGTCTCTTACTCGCCCATGGCGAAGAAGGGACGGCGGCGGATCCTACTCGTGCTATCAACTGGCTTCATAAAGCCGCAGCCGCAGGCCATACCAATGCCCAGTACGAACTGGCCATGCTGCTTCTTAATAATGCTACCGCTGCCCCGGACGATAAGGAGGCGGTGCGGTTGCTCCGCCATGCCGCGGACCATCGCCATGCGGCGGCGCAGTATCGCCTGGGTCTGATGTATCTGACCGGACGTGGCGTCGTTCAGAGCAACCTGGAATGCCGGCGCTGGATGGAACGTTCCGCCGAATGTGGCGATCTGCGCGCCCAAGAATTCCTCCGGCTCGTCCATAGCGAGGGCTGGTTTGGTCCTGCCAAAGATTAAATCAACTGCTCAGTCAAAAGAAGAAAATATTTTTCTTTTATGCTTAAAAGAGAAATATTTTGTCTTTTAATTTAATCTCTGGTTTTTATTGATTCGCATCAATAATACAAGGTGAAACGCTAGTGGGTAGCGGTGCTGAAGTAACTCAAACACTGCTGGCGACACGCCCTATTCCTCGTACCGGCGAGCAGCTTCCCGTGGTGGGGTTGGGCACCAATCTGACCTTCGATGTCGGCATGACCCCTGCGCCGTTGCGCACATTGAAGGCGGTGTTGGAACGTTTCGCGGCACTAGGGGGGGTGTTGATCGATACCTCTCCCATGTATGGCAATGCCGAAGCGGTAGTCGGAACCTTAGCCGCTGAAGCCGGATTGACGCGTCGGTTGTTCTGGGCAACCAAGATCTGGACCACGGGAAAGGAAGCGGGGATTAAACAAATGGAAGAATCTCTGCGCCGTCTTCATAGTCTGCATACCTATCCCCTCGACCTTGTACAGATTCACAATTTGATGGAATGGCCGGTCCATCTTGCTACCTTAGCGGAATGGAAGGACGCGGGGCGGATTCGCTACCTGGGAATTACCCATTATCACCCTGGGG
>CAUYUB010000078.1:0-6387 GCA_963575685.1 Gammaproteobacteria bacterium
CGCGCAGCGAATTGGGGCTGCGCCACAACCAGCTAGCATTCCTGGCCCATGGCCATCTGACCCACCGGATCGAATCCTGGGCCGCCGCTGGGGCCACCCATGGCGTCGTTTACCGTTACCCGCTGTTGGATCGAGAGTTGGTGGAGTTCTGCCTTGGGGTGCCGCCGGGGCAGTACATTCTGGGCGGTATGCAGCGTTCCCTCTATCGTCGCGCCTTGGCCGGCCGGGTGCCGGACGAGGTGCGGCTGGTGGACAAGCTGCCCGAGTCCCACCGGGTCCGGCGGCTGACGCAGGTGGTCGATGCCGCCGTTCCGCGCTTGGCCGAGCTGGCTCGTGAGGTCGAGCCGCCACCACTGTTCGACTGGCTCGATTATGGCGCGTTGCGACGGCTGCTCGCTTCATCCCCACCGCCCCCGCCCCCCGGTACGATCGGGCCGTTGCGTAACTTTGCCCATCGTCAGGCGGCACGTATCGCGTTGCTATCGGGCCGCTGGCGGACCAGTTAGGCCATTGCCGACCGGGGGCAGCGTGAGGTGGGCGTCTGCCAGAATGCCCGCCCACGCCGATGTACCGTCCGCCCGGCAGAGGTGCTCGAAGACTCGGAGGGCGGGCGTCCGCTCGTACCACTCCCGGTATGTTTCGGGCTGCTCCTGCACGCGGATGCGGTAGAGGTCGGGTCGAATGTTGTCAACGGCCCGTGCCGAGCGAATCGGACACTCAGGCAGACCCGCCTGAGTGCGGACTCGATCCACATACCGGGAAGGGTCATCGTTCTTCAGGCGGTAGGGAACCAAGCACGCTCGTACGCCGAGGTTGGGGAACTCGTTGCCCAGGATATGAGCGAGCTTGCGATAGTTATCAGCGTATTGCAAAAGGAAGGTTATCGTTGAAACAAGACCACCTTTTCCCGGTGGCAGAAACACCCTGCGTGACAGAGCGATCTCCAATGGATGGCGAATCGGGATCAGCAAGCGTGCATTGGCGTCCTCAAGCCGCTGCCACTGCTCTTCCCGTCCGGGCGTAACCATATGGTGCAGCGACAGTTTCATCGCATGGCCGTCGCATTCGCCCAAACGGGCCACTACCTTCGTCGAGAGACCGTCGCACAGGAGTTCTTTATCCTCCAAGTAACCGTTTGGATTGGCAACAACCGGTAGATCGGGGCGAAAGATCTCGCCCACCCAAGGCATACCGAGGATCGACAGGGTCTGCATCAACAGCGACGAGCCTGAGCGCGGGTGGGCCAGTACTACACAGACATCGTGCATGGTCAGTCACATACCGCCGATGAGTTCGCGGCGAAAGGCGCGATCGTGGAGGTCGTCTGTCCGCGGCCGACCTCCTCCAGGAAGGTAGCCAGTGCGGCCGCGCGGCTTGGATCGTCGTACAGGCGGTGCTTGCCGTGGGCGATGCGTTCGCGCATTGCCCGCCGCCACGCCTCGTCCTGTCCCAGGCGGATGGCGATGGTCACGTAGTCGTCGGGTGTAGCAGCCACCGTGTCCGGTACGCCCACGTGTCGCAGCATGGCCATTCCCATGCGTCCACGGAACACCGGTCCGGCCAGGGTCACTACCGGCAGATCGTAACCGAGGGCGGTGGCGGTGGTGGTGCCGCCGTTCCAGCCGATGGCATCCAAATAAACGTCGGCCAAGGCCTGGATATCGTTGTAGTCCTCCTCCTCCATGTGCGGCAGCAATCGCACGTGGCGTCGCCAGTCGAGTCCCCGCGCGCTGAAGGCCGCTACGATGCGCCGCTCGAACTGGAGGGTGAGCGCCTCGGTCGTGGGGTGCCTGACGAACACGAACTGACAGTCGCCCACCCGCTCGGCGATGCGCGGATAGAGATCGTCGTGTTGGGGCAAGTACTTGAGCAGGGTATGCGGGCTCAGATAGACGACGGCTCCAGCGCGCAGGCCGAACTCCTCGCGGTCGCGGCGGACTGCGTGGAGCGGCGGTCGGCGGTAGATGTAAGCCAGGTTGGGCAGCCGCACCAGCCGCTCGCTATAGTGGGCGTCGCCGTCCGCTGGCTCCATCGCATCGCTGCCGAGGAAGTAGTCCATGGTGGGCAGGCCGCTGGTCACGCAGCGCCCGCCCGCCACGCACTGCACCGGGGCCAGACGCAGCATGGCCAGGCGGGTCGCAGGCCAGCACTGGCCGATCTCCGGGTAGATGAGCAGATGCGGGCGGTCGGCGCGGATGGTCTCGCACCAGTCGCTTAAGGACCGGTGTCCGACCGTGAAACGGACGCAGTAGCGCCGCGCCTCGTTGGTACACTCATCCTGTTGGTCGTCCAGCATGTAGCCGGACACGGCGAAGCGGTCCGGATCGAGAGCAGTCAGCCAGCCGCGGATGATGGCATGCCAGTCCACATGGTTGCGAAAGCGACCGGAGACGAACCCCACTCGCAACGGCTCGCCCGGTGCTGGCGGTGGGAGCATGGGCGTGCTCGCCCAGGCGGGGTAGGCGAGCGCCATGGCCCGACCCATGAGCGCGCCATAGGTACGCTGCAATGCCACGTCGTTTTCGCCCTGATAGGGCAGATATGACGGGGACATCCGCCCGGACCAGGTAGCCAACCGGGTCAGGGTCGTCGCGTTGGCAGCGGCGAGGTCCATGACCAGCCGCTCCAGGTGCTCCCGGTAGGCTGCGCGGCTGGCGATCACCCCCACCGCATCCCGATACACGATCGGGATCTGGTACAGGCAGCGCAGCAGCCGTGCTTCCACCGCCTCTGGATGGCGCGCGAGGGTCCCATTGATGGTGGCAATGGCTTCCTCGTTTTGGCCGAGTAGGTAGTAGGCCCTGGCGAGGGACAGGCGAACATCAGATCGATCAGGTGCCAGTTCCACGGCCTGTCGATAGAAGGAGATGGCCAGTGCCGAGGCGCGGGGGTGGTGGGGTTTGAACAGTTGCTTATCGGCTAGGGCGAGGCAATCTCGCAGCGTCGATGGTAGCGTGGTTGACGATTCCATGAGATTTTTCAGCGAAGGATAGGGCTTCGCCGGTACGCCGGGCGTGCCCGTCGCGACAGTCGTGTATTCCTGTCAGGGACAGCGGCGAGCTGACTAACGAATGAGAGGGAGGCGGCAACCGGAAAGCGAAGCAACCGGACAGGTTATGGTTGTCGCCTGCGCTAACCGGTTACCCATCGTCCGCCTGTAAAGTATCACTGCTTGCGAGCGTCGAGGTTGCTCAGGCGTTGCTAGCCACTAGTGTGGCTCCAAGAGGTTTCAATCACAGTCACAGAAGAGCCACTAGCGGTGCAAGCCATATTGAGCTTCGCCAAGTGGGGATAAGCCGGCCACGGTTTGCGCTGCGAATGATCGGCGTCGGAGGGCATGTCCGAACTCTCCGGGTTGGTCAAGGAAGGTTTCATCATCTCACCTCGTTGTGATGGCAGAAAAAGTTAAGGGTTATTACACGATACGTCAGGTTGGGGCCTCGATCGGACACACCAGCGTTTCCTCGATCAACTCCTCGAGCAGCACCGCGATCTGCTCGTGGCAGGTAACCGAACTCACTTCGTACTCTTGCATCAGAACGCTACAAAGTTTGCTCAGGCTGCTCGGGCTATCGAACAGTTTCCATACGCGCGAGCCAAGCTCGTCGAGTCCGTAGTAGCTGTTGGTTGAGAGATTCATCATCACTGTCTCATCCTCAATCGAGGAAGCCACGATTGCGGGATTGCGGATGAAGAGGGCGTGCGGGTCTATATTGGGCAAAGTCGTTCTCCTACCGTGCGCGGGTAGCCGTTGTATCTGCCAGATAATACTAACGCATCACGGGCGGACTATGAACCAGGGCGAACGCGGGTGTGCCGATGGCCATGGTACCGTATAATGCGGCCATGCCTTGGAGCTACCTCACCTACGGGCTGTCTATCCGCTCGGATATTGAGCTGCCCGAGCTAGTCACTGCCCCCACCTCAATTAATCCGGACGTGTTTATCGCGGCAGTATCCGCCGCGCCACTCGACTGTGACCGAGAGGCGACGCTTGGACAGGTCACGCCCACGCTCACCCGATTTCGGGTAAAAGGCGTCGCCCGCTACGAGATCGAGCAGGGTCGGCACATCACGGTCGTACCCGAGTCCGCCGCTGATGACGGTGACATCCGCCTGTACCTGCTCGGAAACGCCCTGGGGGTGTTGCTCCACCAGCGTGGACTCCTGCCGCTGCATGTAGGCGCCATTGCCACGCAATGGGGCGCCGTCGCCTTCGCCGGTGCCTCCGGTGCCGGCAAGTCCACACTGACGGCCACGCTGGCGTTGCGCGGCTATCCCCTGCTGTGTGACGACACCGCGGTAGTGGTGCCGCGGGATGGCGATACTCCGCTCCTCTATCCCGGTTTTCCACGACTGAAGCTCTGGCGCGATACGCTGACGCACCTGCGCCTCGACCACCGAGCCGGGGTACGCGACCACAGCCGTTTCGACAAGTTCCACCTCCCCGCGAAGGCATTCTTCCATGCCGAACCCTTACCGCTGCACGCCCTATTCGTGCTCGAGCGGGCGCTAAACGACGATGATGCGCGAATCGAGTCGATTACGGGTATGCGCGCCGTCGAGCAGCTGTCCGCTAACACCTATAACCGCCGACTGGTAGGGCGCATGGCGCGGGGGGCCGCCAACCTCCAACAATGCGCGACCGTCGCTCACCAGGTGGCGGTGTTCCGTTACCGTCGCCCGTGGGTCCTGGAACGGATGGAGGAGAGCCTCATGCCGCTGCTGAAAATCATCGGCGTACCACCGCGGAGGTGCCCGGCGAGAAGTTCAAGAACGGCAAGCCGCAATCCATCCACCTTGCCCCCCTCGCCGTGACTATCCTGGAAGCCCGCAAGGCGCAAGCCTTCCCCACGCCATGGGTGTTCCCTGGGGACGGCGCAACGGGGCACCTAGTCGAACCCAAGAAGGCATGGAAGCGGATTCTGGAGCGTGCGGGTATCGGTGATCTACGACTCCACGACCTACGCCGTACCCTGGCCTCCTGGCAGGTGGATACCGGAGCCACCCTGGCCATCGTTGGCAAGACCCTGGGGCATCAATCACAGACCACCACGGCCATCTATGCCCGTCTGTCGCAAGACCCGGTGCGCAAGTCCGTGAATACCGCCGTAGAGGCCATGCTGTCGGCAGGTGGAGTACTCACCCAATCCGCAGAGGTGGTGCCGATTAGGAAGGTGGGATAGCGTCATCTACTGGTTTACAGTATGTCGCGTGTTATGTTACACATAAACCATGATCCGAAGCTTCCAAAACAAGGGCCTTAAAGACCTCTTTCTTAATGGCGCAAGCGCCAAAATTACTCCTGCTTTGCAATCTCGATGTTTGCCCATTCTCGATGCATTAAACGTCGCCATGAAACCGGAGGACATGAATATTCCCGGTTGGGATTTCCACGGGCTCCAGGGGAAGCCAAAGAGGTGGACTGTCCACGTAAATGGCCCATGGTGCATTACTTTTGAGTTTGAGGATGGCGACGCCTTCCGTGTCGATTTTGAGAACTACCATTGAGTACTCGCTATGACCGAAGAAATTTTCGTGACGGAACGCCCGAAACGGTGCCCTACCCATCCTGGAGCCGTCCTCCACGATACCGTCCTGCCCGCCCTCAAAATATCCGTGACGGAGGCCGCGCTAGAGCTTGGTATTTCCCGTCAAACGCTCCATCGAATCATGGCCGGTGAGATTTCCATATCACCGCAGATGGCCGTGCGCCTTGGGCGTTGGTGTGGGAATGGTTCTGAGCTTTGGCTACGAATGCAGCAGGCACATGATTTATGGAAGGCCGAATATGCGCTCAAAGATGAATTAGCGCGCATCCCACGCCACAGTTACGAGGCGTCTAGCGCGTAACCTGTAGGATCCCGCAAGTCCAAGGCATGGGTGGCCTCGGCGTGGCAACCGGGATCTACAGTTACTAAGCCTTATGATTACCCGTGAATCCGAACCCAAACCAGCTACGTCATTCTCGAGTGGCTAACGCTTCAAGACCAATTGCTTCCGGCTAGTCGCCTTTAGGGTCGCACATAGCGGAACGCGTTCCTTATTCTTTCTCCTTGTCCCTTACGTATCGTTCGCTCACCTTCCTCAACCTTGTGAGCGCACGATATGGCCGCTTTAATCCCCACCAACACCTCGACCTCGAAGACCTCGAAGTTGGACTTTGGACAAGGTTTAGATGGACTATGCCGGAAGAAGGCGGAAGAAGGCGGAAGAAGGCGGATGAAGGAGTTGATGCGAGACAAGCCAGACAGGCCGAGACATACAGAAACATGCCGTATCTTCCCAGGAGGAAAGTCGGTGTCCGGTACTACGACTTGGGTGTGGTATTACGAACCGGGTTCATTTACTCATCCACTTGTGTAATAGACGATTCTTCAGGGATGC
>CAUYUB010000079.1:0-6309 GCA_963575685.1 Gammaproteobacteria bacterium
TTGGCTGAATGGTGTTGTGGTTCACATGACCTATACAGATCGCGGGGATGACATGCACGTCATCAGTCTGCGCAAGGCGGAAAAACATGAAATTAGACGCTACCTCACTGAAATTTCCTGCTAGTCCTGAAGAATGGGAGTCGATAATCGCCCAAGCTCCTGGAGAGGATCGTCCACCCACTGACGAGGAAGAGTCTGCTTGGTCTAATGGAGTAGTAGTGAAGGAAGGAGGATACCCGGCGATACGTGCGGCCCTTGCGGAAAAGCACAAGCGCGGACCAGCTCGAAAACCCAAGAAAATACTGCTCTCAGTTCGCTATAGTCCTGAGGTGGTGGAGTACTTCCGGTCCATGGGGGAAGGTTGGCAATCTCGCATGGATGATGTGCTAAAAGACTGGATTAAAAACCGGTCTCTGGTGTGATTATTTCCTGCATTAATCATCACTGCACAACCTGCCACACGTAAACTACAAAAAACAAAAAACAGGATAATAAGTTGAAAGACCAACTATATATAAGACGCAATCCCGGCTGCCGCGAGGCCCACCTCGAACGCCGTTACAAGAATCCGCTATTTCCTGAGAAGGCCCGCCAGGTCACCCAGGAAGAGGTATACGCCGCGCGCCAAGCAGACGACGCAGAGCTTGCTGGTTTTCAAGAAGACTTTCGTGCCCTGCTGCGTGAGGCTACCACCTTGCCGGCCCATGTAGAATCCGAGGTAGTGCTAAAACTAAAGGAACGTATTGAACGTCTCTATGAAACCTGCGCGGGTCTGCCGGGAGACTTTTCCCAGGAGCGGGAAGGGCTGGTACGGCTCAATCGTTTGGTTATGAAACGGATCGTGGAGGGTGCGGCCGACGACCCTTACGCCCGTTGGCAATTGGAACAGGAAGAGGCCGCCCGGACTATCCACTGGCAATTGTTGCGCCAACCTTTGGTTGCTCATTTATTACGGCCTGATTCTCCCATTGTTCCTGAAGATCTGGTCCCTACCTTGCTGTCCGAAGATGATGAATCCATCCGGGCAGTAATGGCACTATTGGACGCGGAACAACTGCAATTGTTGCGGCTTCAGGCGCGCCAATGGCTGGAACAATTACAGGCCGAAAAGGCGGAGGTCTCCCCCATTGCCTGGATGCGTTTGGAGGTGCTGGAAACATCGATTAGTTAGGGATCCAGTATGACGTTTTAGATTTTACCGGATCCAATTTTTAGCTAGAAAAAATCATACCCCTTCTATTGGTAGCGTAGACACCAACCAAGTATTCAAGCAAGATTGGGCGAAATGCTACACTGTTAGCATGACATCAGGCTTCGGTTCATTAACTTCCGAGGCGGTGTACGAGGAGAAAACAAGATGCATATTAGTGATATTCTTACAGAAAAAGGGGGAGAGATCTACTCCGTTACTTCTGAGCAGGGAGTGCTCGATGCGGTGGAGGTGATGATGGAATATAACGTGGGTTCAGTCCTGGTGGTGGAGGAAAATCGGATGGTGGGTATCCTGACCAACCGACATATTCTGTCCGCTCTAAAAGAAAAGGGTGATATTGTTGCCCAATATCGTGTGAACGACCTAATGTCATCCGAGGTCATTACCTGCAGCCCAGGAGACAGTACCGACCACGCTCTGTATATAATGAATCGCCACCAAATCCGCCATCTACCAGTAATAGAGGAAGGTAGACTGTGTGGAATAATCTCCATGAGCGACATTATCAAAGCATCGAACAATGCCTGTTGGTTTGAGAACCGTCTTTTGAAACGCTATATCCAGACTTGGCCTGAAGAATCCCGTGGGTCGGGTCTTAAACTTGTCGTAAACAATACCAAATCTTGACATCCTCCGGAAAACTCCGGGCAGTCGCTATCATTACAAGCTAAAAACACTCCCGCCTGAGCGTTATTCACGCTGGCTCATTTAAACGATCTCGGTACTCTGCGCAACTTCATGCGGGTGACCTAAAAAGAATAAAATCGAATAAAAAGGACTTTATCAAATTACATTATTCCGCAGATAGGCAAATGCCTGTGTTTGGCAGCTCCGGTTGCAAGACATAGGCATTTTGTATTTCTATCTATCTGCCAGCCATCTTACGCTCACGGAGATACCGGTGCCCCTCACTCTGGATGAAATCGCCCTCATTGCTACCGCTCCCGCGAATGCGTGGTACTTCAGCGGCACCATCATCACCTTGGCACTACTGGCCTTCATCAGTTTCCGGTGGCATATCGCGCCATTGATGGCGGAAATGAGGAACGCCTGCGCCATGATCGAGGCGGTGCCTGACACACAGGCTTTGGTCACTCAATTGCCCGAACTGGATGCCAACCTCGGTGTCGGACCGCTGCTAGGGCCACCATGGCGGGAGTTTCGGGCAACTTTGGTGCCTCCCGAACCTGGAGAGGTCCCGCAATTACTGGCCACTCGCGATCCAGCCGCCGCCTTTCCGGGAGGCCGATTACTGGCGGCACATCTCAATCTGCGCTTCTACCACGCCATGCCCAATATGTTGGTGGGGCTTGGGATCCTCGGTACCTTCGTAGGATTGTTGTTTGGTATTCATGTGGCGAGCAAAGGACTGGCCGCACCGGATATGGCGGTAGCGCGAGGCGCATTGCAGGGGTTATTGTCCGCGGCCGCCTTAAAATTCTCCACTTCAGTAGCGGGATTGCTCGCCTCACTCCTGTTCTCCTGGCGCGAAAAACAGTGGACCCATCGTTTTGAAAGCCTTGCCGGCCGATTTACCTCAGCACTGGAAGTACGTCTTGTCCGAGTGACCTCCGAGGCCATCGCATTGGCCTCGTTACGCGCTACCGCGCGTCAAGAGGCGTTGCTGGAAAGCCTGCCGACGCGTCTCGGAGAGGCCGTGGCCACCCATTTGGCGCCGCAACTGGCAGCGCTGGCGACCAACGTAGAGACCCGAGAAAAGGGAGCGGTGGAACGTCTGGAACGCCTCAGTCGTGATTTTTCGCGGTCATTGTCCGGGGCAGCCGGAGAGGAAACGGCACGTCTGGCCGCCACCTTGGAACGAGTAGGAGCGGCCCTGGAGATCCACACCGCGGGGTTGAGGGACTCTTCCGGCGAAACGGCACGGGAGTTGTCATCAAGCTTCCGGGAAGGCAGCGAGGCGCTCAAACACGACGTGGCGCAGGCACTCACGACGATGCTCGGGCGGCTGTCGAGCGCCATCGAGGAGATGACCGGCCACCTTGCCACGGCCGGAGCGACCGCAGCGCGCGACCTGAACCGTGCGGCCGGTGGCGTGGATGCCGCCGGAGGACGGCTCGCTACGGCATTGGGAGGCGTGGAGACCGCCGCCGGGACTTTCGCTCGTTTCGGCGGGGAGGCCGAACGTCTGCTCGCGGGCCTGCGTGAGGCTCACGCTGGCTTTGCCGGCGCCGCCGCACCGGTCGCCGAGGCGGCCGGTGCCTTTCGCAGCAGTGCGGCACGGATGGAAGGGAGCGCGCTACGGGTCCAGGAGGCGACCGAAGGGTTGCGCGCTACGGTGGGTGAGCTGTCACGGATGGAGAGCCAGGTCTGTAGCCAGTGGCGGGAGTATGAGGAACGCTTTGCCCATGTCGATGCCGCCCTTGCCAATACCTTCCACGAATTGGATACCGGTCTCTCCCGCACGACGACCATGGTTCGGGAGTGGGTGGAAGGATTAGACCGTCATACCGCTGGTATCGTCCGTGAGCTAACGGCCGCGACTGGGGAATTGCGCGAAACCGTCGCGGAGCTTGCCGAAGTCCTAACGGAAGTGCGGAAATGAGCGCCGATCCCGCAATGCCCGAGGAGTCGGGCGATTATCTGGTCTCGCTGGCAGACCTGATGGCGGGTCTCCTCTTCGTGTTTATCATCACCCTCATGGTATTCTTGATGACCTTCCAAGGGGCGACCACGGAATTGACCAATACCGAGCGCCTCCGCACCGGGATGCTGCAACAGATTGCCGAAGAGCTATCCAAACGTGGGGTACGGGTCTTGTTGGTGGAAGACAATGGGGTATTACGCCTGACCGAAAATGAGATCCTGTTTCCATCGGGATCGGCTGAATTACGCGAAGAGGACCTACCACATTTGGCGGCGTTGGGTGAGGTATTGGAAGCGGTACTTTCTTGTTACGCTGGGCGTAGTGGCGACCCGCCTTCTCCGAATTGCCACGAGGATGCCGCATCCGGACGTCTGGAGGCGGTTTTTCTGGAGGGGCATACCGATAATACGCCGATACATGGCGGACGTTTCGAAGACAATTGGGTCCTTTCCGCCCAGCGTGCCCTCTATACCTACCGATTCCTTTTGCGGGCACATCCGGGATTGGGTACGCTGGTTAATCATCGCGGCCAACCATTGTTTTCGGTAAGCGGTTACGGCGACGGCCGTCCAGTCGTCGCGCACGCAACGCCAACTCCCGGAGGTCCGAAATCGTCGGATAGATCTACGCTTTGTGATGGTTCCGCCGCATCAGGATTGATAGGCTATCGGGCTACCCAATAATGCCGAAGTATCACTGGTCGTCGCTTTCCCGTTTCTGAACCTCGGGTTGGATCCAGTTCAGCGTAGAAAATTTCACCACGTCTCATTGTCGAATCCATCTGCGATTGCAACCTCCCAGATCGGATCAACCTCACGGCTGGCTTCTCTATAAGCTTGCTCTAGTTCCCGCTGTCGCAATAATTCAAGGGCTTCCTTGATGACTACCGCTCGATTCTTGCATTGATGGTTCTTTTGATATTGTTCAACGAATTGAATTATTGGCACTGGTAGCGATACGGAAAGTTTTTCTGTGTGCATAGCATTTTCTTTGTTGTCAACAGACTTTCAATCTATCATCTTTCGAATCTAGTTTCTGTTTAGGCTTTCCGGAATCATTGAATATACTCTATCCGAGCTGAATCTGCCTCCACTTCCTGTCGCACTGCTTGCTCCAAATCACATTCGCGCAGCATATCGACAAACAATGGCACACAATAACGATAAACACCACCCGAGCCGCGACGAACAATGGCGGCAATTTGGAGTCGCAGCAGTGCGCGGTCGATTTCTGGTGCGGGATGAGGAGCACCGAGATCGGCGAGACGACGTTGCAGACTGGCGATGGTGAATTCATCCGCACCCACGGTGGCGTATACGATCAGCCGGTCGAGCCGATTATCGGCAAAGACTTCCGGCCGGTTGCCAGAAAGCCGATCCCAACCCTTGAGCGCCGAGAATATCGTATCCTGGCTAAGTGCCATCTCGACCGCCTCGGCATCAATTACCCGCTTGCGGAGATCGATCTTGGCCACCAGTCCGGCACAAACGATGGCGATCAAGTTAGCTCGGCCACCGGTACGCTCGAAAATGCGTTCGGGCAGAGCCGGATCGGCGTAGGTGAGATTGAGCGCCGCCATTGGTTTGGTGGCCAGCGCGATACAAGCATCGTGTTCTAGTGGTCCGAGTCGTAATTCCTCGCCGAAATTGCGGAGCGGTGACTGGTAGTCGAGGCCGACGACTCGGTACAGATCCCAGAAACCAGCGAGGATGAAATGGACCCGTCCCTCAACCGAGAGCTTGCGGAAAGCCGAGAGCAACGGAAATCCGCGCTCGACTTCGGCAGCGACAAAGGCGTCGGCCTCGTCGATCAGCACTAACCTCCGCGTTTTCGGTGCGGCGGGTAGTGCCGCCAGTACCGCCTCTACCCCCGCGTCCACTTCGAGACCGAGCACCGCTGCCAGTGGTGCCACCGAATCCGCGTCGGTGAGCGAGCAGTAACGGGTATCGAGACCGGATAGCCGTCGGCAGCTGCGCTCGATTTCCTTCATCAGGCTGGTCTTGCCAATCTGGCGTCCGGCGACCAGAAAGTAGTTGGTAAGGTCCCGATTTAAGATGTGGGCGAGTTCACGCTCGCGCCCGAAGAAGCCGGATGCACGGTCTACGCCATTGCCCAGTTGGTAGAGGGAGATGTGTGTGATTCTCACGTCGGCCGTAATCAATTGCGCCAGCACCTCCAACGGATCCGGTGCCAGCAACAGCGTAGTAAGACCGGCGCTATCGGGCACCGCCACCATGGCATCAGGGTCGAGTGCCGGGGCATGCAACGCCTGCCGCTGCTCGGGATCGGTCGCGATAACCAACGCCACTACCCCGCGCCCGTCTTCATCGACCCGTAGTGCCACCAACACCTCCTCGCGTGGTAGTCCCTGATCCCCTGGTTCAAGGGGCTACTGTCGCCTTACTAACGCGCAGATTAATATGTCGCTGCTGATATTCGGTGGTGCCTTACCTTGACCTAACCATACGCACGGTAGAAAGTTCTTAAGATT
>CAUYUB010000080.1:0-6119 GCA_963575685.1 Gammaproteobacteria bacterium
GTCGTGGTGTACCGGATCGCCTCGAATGACATTTCGTGGCAATGGCCTCTCGGGGGTGTTGGGGTTTGCTCTGATTCTGCAGCCGATCATCAAGAGCCGGATGCTCAATTGTTCCGCCGGTTGGATGGGAGCATGGCGTTCGTTGTCTATACCGATACGGTCACGGTGAAGGGCAACTTTTGTGCCTGGGGTTATGAGCCGGGGGATGGTTGGATCCAAATTGATTACGTGCACAACCTGGGGTCTGGTGGTCCTACTCCTACCCCCACTCACACTTGGCACGATCACTACACAACCTCGGTCACGAATTACGGACAATGTAACGATCGGCTGGCCTCGGTTGCGGGCGTGGTTCGGGCCATGGATATTTGGTCTTACGTTCCGGAATACGAATACTCCGTGGTTGTCACGGAAACGGCAAGCGGGAATCAGTCTTGGGCTTCGCGGGGTGGGGTGGCGTGGCAACACTCGTCGTGGGGTGATTACTATTCTCCTACGGTCAAGCTTGGGCCAGTGGGATCGCAGATGTACGCCATGCCTTGCTGGCCTGGTACTGGATTTGTGCTTGGGCCCGTGCTTCATGTGGATGGCGCCGTTTCTCGTGGGGCCGGTGGTACTGGTCTGGACGAATTGTATGTGATGCCGTCCCCGGCGGCTGGTGATCTTCCTGGCTATGATGGGTCTGCGTACAACTCCGCAGGGCCTACCGCTGGCCGGTATTTGGATGGCGCCTGGTTGTCCGAGTCTCCCGCGACGGGTTGGGTTGCTTATTACGTTCCTGCCGGGGTGTCTTCTGTGCTGATGCAAGCGCGTGGAGCCGGCTATTGGCAAAGGGATTACGGGGAGCAACACGCGTTTGTGACGTCTGGCCGTGATCTGGTTCTGATCAATTGGGGCGGTGGTTCGGGCGGTGCGCTCCGGTTTTATTCCGGTGCGCTGTGGATCGGTCGTTTGTCGCTTTTCTCTTCTGCGCAGGCGGCTCCTACACCGGCGGATCCTAATGCCACTCCTACTGTTCAGCCTACAAACACTCCTCAATGGGGTTGTGGTGGTGTTACCTGTACGCCGGTGCCGTTGCAGACTACCCCACAGCCTACGCGCTCTCTGTGGGAAGGTACTCCGGGTGCTACGCCTGGGGTTCCGGGCGGTCCTGCTCCGGTGTCCACTGCTACGCCGTGGTCGCTTATTCCTCCAATGGTTCCTCTGCCGCTCGGTACACCCGTCGCTGGTGGGATCGATTCGGTTGATGACCTGGTTGAATTGGAAACGCGCGAATTCTGCTATGATCTCAATTTTGCGTTTCCGCAGGAAGCCACGATCGTTCTGCCTGGATCGATCGCTCCGCTTCCGAATCCTTTTCAAGGCACTCCGCGTCAAATCAAGTTTTGCTTGACTACGCTCAATCGGTTCTCTCTGATCGGTGTCAATCTTCTGCCGGGTCTCTATATGCTCGGTGCCTCGGTTTTGGTTGTGTTCATGATCTCGCATCTTAGGGGGCGGTGAAATGGTGCGTATCGATCTCTTCTGGCCTTTTCCTCCAGAAGTGTTCGCGGTGATCATGATGGCGTTCGTCGTCCTGATCGCCTACTGGCTTTGGAAGTTCGTTTGGAGCATCGTGACCAATGGCTAGTGGCTTTCAATCGGAAGGGCAATTCTTTGAGGATGTGGTGGCGTGGCGGTCGGTCTGGTTCAAGGGCCGGCTCGGTGGGGGTAAGACTCTGGCCGCGGTTGGCGTTGCCAAGTGGCTGATCGATGCAAAGTTGGCTGATGGGGTCTGGACCAATTTCCCGTGTCGTCTTCCGGCGTCCTCGTCTCTGTTTCGGACCGTGTTTATCGTTGATGAAGCTTGGCAATTTCTGGACTCGCGGACGTGGGCGCAGAACGCGCAGAATCTGTATGGGGCGTGGGCGCGTCATATGGGGTCTTTCTGGTTGTTTCCTTCGATCTTTCCGCCGGATAACAGAGTCCGGCTTGTGACCGTTGAACGCACTCTTTCCCTGATCGTTTCGCCGTGGCCTCTCTGGTGGTATGAGTATGAGACTCTCTCGGGCGATTCTGGCGGGTTTCGTCTCCGTCCTGACAAGGTTTGGCCTTACTACATGAGTGGGATTCCCACTGATGATGGTGGCGTGAAAGTTGCGGTTGAAAAGTTCATCGCTTCGCGTGGTATCGGATTGGTTCATAACAAAGGGGGCGCGGAATGAGTGGTGAACGTCCGGCGTGTGGGAATATGGGCGGTGCGCAATGGAATGTCACGCCGTCTGATGCTGTCCAGCAAGAATCGCTCTCGGTTCGGACGCGATGGATCAAGTTTATCGGGATCATGCTGTTCGTGGGGCTGGGCTTGTTCTTCATTATTAATAGAATGCTGGCGGCTGGCGCTGATCTCTCGGTCACTCCTACGGCAGTGCCTGTGATCCTGGCTACGTCAACGGCTGTTCCGGTTGTTGTTCCTACTTTTGTGCCGGTTCCGACTTTGATTGTCAATCGGTGCCGTGCCATTGTGGACGGTGATGGGTATGTGTCTTCTTCAGTCTACACGGTTCAAGGGTGGTCGCAAGCTGTTGGCGGTCAATTGTTCCTCAATGGTATCGGCTGGCGTCCGCTCGCGCATTTCTCTTGCTTCGGCCTTGGAGCACTGCCTGAGCTGTCCTACTCGGTCGCCACAAAAGCACCGGCAACGTCTACGCCGGTGCCGTCGGTTACTCCAAGCCCTAGTCGGACTCCGGTTCCGTGGGTTCCTCCGGCTCCGGCAACCTCCACGCCGTCACCAGTGCCCCTTACGTTCCGTTGTTCGGCGTCGCCTTACCTCGTCAACGCATCCGGTGTTTCTTTGGCGGTCGTTGCCATTGGTACCGATTGGTCAACTACTCTCGCTGCGGGGGCGGTGCTTTGGCTCAATCCGGTCGGTGCCCAAAAATGGATTGTCTCTGGTTCCGGTCGGTCTGTCCGAATCGAGTTCACGCCGGTGTGTCCTGGCGGCTCCGTCACGCCGTAGCGTAGCGGAGGCGGGGCGGGGCCGCCACCGGCCCGCAGGCCGGCCCCTTGTTGGTGGGGCTATATCTCGATAAAAAGGGGGTGGTAATACGGATTATTGGGCCGGTATTCATGTTGGTGGGATTACTGGTCGGATCCTGGGCCAACGCACTCGTGACCCGCCTGTCAAGCCGTGTGGGGCCTGTGTTCGGGGGATGTCTTCTGATTCGCATCGTCGTATGCTGGCCTGGTTGCTAGATGTTGAGTGGGGTGTGCTTATGGGGCATTTTGTGACTCTGACCTATTCTGATTCGGGGGCGCTCGGTGATCCGGCAAGTTGGCACAAGGATATAGATCGATTCTGGAAATGGAGCAAGTATCATGGCGCAACCGGCATGGTCTGGAAGCTTGAAATGCTCCCTAGAAAGAGTGGACCCCTCTTGGGTGTCATGCGGCCCCACTGGCACACGGTGTTGTTGGGATTGCATGGGTCTCAAGAACCTTCCGGAAGTGGCTTCGATCCTGCCGAGTCCGTACATCGTGCTTGGTGCCGCATCTGTGGTTGTGAGTGTCGGACCAATTGCATCGAGTTCCATCAGAATGAAGGCGCACGCGCGGCAATGCTGTATCTTGCCAAGTACATGAGCAAGCGCAAGGCTTCTGGTGATCATCCTGTTACTGGCCGTGTTTGGGGATCGATGGGGTTGGTTCCTCGTGTCCTGCCTGAGTACCGGGCGATCGCTCCGGAAGAGTGGCAATATCTGGTCGCTAACGTTCGTTTGTCGGGTGGTGGCCCTGAGGGTTCTCGGTATCTGATGGGTCTTAGTCCCTGGCAAAGTGCGTGGACCGCGATCGGTGCGGATCCGTGCATTTTGGATGGTATCAAAGTTAAGGAATTGGAGTAAAAGCTGTGGTCATTGAAGGAATTGTGCTTGCGGTGCAAACTTCGGTTGACAAGAACGGCGTAGAACGTAAGGCCGTTGATCTGGAGGGTATTCAATTGGCTATTCGGGATCCCAAGGTGGTTGCTCCTCCGGGTCGGAAGGAAATTCGTGCGACGGTTTACGTGAATTGGATCCGGTCGTCCAAGGGGAATTTCTGTTCTTACGAATTGCAAGATTGGTCCTTGCTTTAGCCTGTTGACATTTCGTTGTTGCAGGTGTATAATTGGATCGTCAAGAGGCCTTCAATATAGCCGGAATCGTCTGGGGGATCGGGTTCGCGTATCTGTCTGATGGGCGGTTCCATAAGCTATTCCGCTCCGGCACAAGCGCCACACGGTGGGCGGTTCATGTTCCGCTCTACCTGGGCTGGGGTCTCTTGTCATGTTGGATCGCTTGTACGTGGTGATGGCATGATTGAGTTTCTTTACGTTTGGCAGTCGTCCATGATCGGTGCGCTGCTGATGGGGGCTACAAACACCCTCTTGTGGTGCATCGTGCTTTGGACTATGCAAATTGCTTACGGGCCGCGGCACTGGGAGTGGACCCGGATTCCCACTGGTGCCGCCCTGGTGGCGGGGCCGTTCATTGGGCTGTTTGCGCTGGTGCTTTTCGGCTCACAGATGGCCTTGTGGTCGATCATCGGGAATACAAAGGCTCCGTAAGCGTCTTGGGGGTATATCGTGTTTCCTCCTATTACCTTCGTGTCTATCACGGATCAATTGACGCTGATCTGGGCAAATAATCTTGTGCAGGTGCTCTTCGCTGTTTCTATCGGGTTCGCGCTGTTCCCTCGTGTTTTGCGCGTGCTCCGGTCGGTTGTCGGTGGCGGTGGGCGTCGCCGGTAAGCGTTGGGGCCGGATCTCCGCGTCGGGGGTCCGGCCCTGCCTATTGCGAAAAGGGGTTCCGATCTCAACTGGTTATTGCGAAAGGGAGGTGTGTATGCTGCCTTTGGCTCCTCTGGCTCCTCTCGGTACGGCGATCGTTGCCAGCACTGATCTTACCCTGCCGGATATTACTAGCACGGTATGGGCCTATGCCTCCATGCTTATCACCTGGCCGCCAATTTTGGCGGTGATTGGGGCTATGATCGGTCTGTCTATGGGCGCGTGGGTGTGGGGGAAGATCTCGGAAGTCCTCGCGCGTAGGGGGTAGGCCATGTTCGGTGATTCAAACGCTGTTGGCTCTATCCTGGATCTCATTTGGCACTACGTGGGGATTTTCATGTCCTGGCCGGTCACGCAGGTCGCTCTCGCGGTCTGGATCGGGTTCGGGATTGCGGAATACGTGTTGGGGTCCACCGGTCGGGCCATGGATGCACTGGAGGATCGGCAAGCCCACTCGCGGATGCTTCATGCGCTCGAGATGGATCAAATGACGCGGACGGGCAATACTTCTTTGATGGATATGCCGCCGGTTGAAGATCTGCCGCGTCGTCGTGCTGTTTGGCAATAGGATTGGTTTGTCGGTTGCTTCGTCCTGGATCTCCGAGAAAAGGGGGATGCTCAAACTTGGAAGAGCCGCTCGGCTTGGTCCTCGGACCGCCGAGTCAACCTCGGTTCTCGGTCAATCTCCTCAGAGATTGATTAGCAATTGTGTGGACGTCCGAGGGCGGCATTAGTCGTAAATTGGAGTTGCGTTTCTGTAAGCCCTCGGACGTCTTCACAATTGCCCGAAACCGAGGGCGAATACCTGAGCCAGGCGGTCCGAAACGCTGTAGGCGTCGGATTCACTGACCTTCGGGCGTTTCTATAGTTAGGTGAATTCGGTGCTGGTGGGGGTTGTATGCGGATCCGTTTGCCGTTCCTGGTCCTCTGGTTCCTCTCGGTCTACTTCATTGCTGGCGTGTTCCTCTCCGAGTTGCCATTTCGTTTTGGACGGTTATTCCAATGCGCCATAGCTCTCTCCTCTTACTCGTTTGCGCCCTGACTCTTTTCGCGCTTGTCTTTGGGGTTTTAGCGGTCGCGGCCTTGGCGTCGGCTTGGGATCAAGATTTCGTCTTCCCCGGTCTTCCGGGGGATTGGTCGTGTCCTGGCACGAATGGTTGCACAGTGGATGCGGGCGAGGATCGGGGCAAGCTCGTCTTGCTTGACTCGAATGATCCGTACTACATGGCTATTGACGGCCCGGTTGTGGAAGAGGGGGACGTCGTGGTGTACCGGATCGCCTCGAATGACATTTCGTGGCAATGGCCTCTCGGGG
>CAUYUB010000081.1:0-6090 GCA_963575685.1 Gammaproteobacteria bacterium
ATGGACAGCTACGGAATTCAGGATAGTCGTGCTGGCTATAGCGAATGGGGAGCTGATATTCCATGAGATGAAAAAATCTGGGAGCGTGTTGAACTGGTGGATGGGATGTCTATCGGCGTATGGGGGGCGTGAGCTGTGAATTCCACTGCTTGCGAAAAACAACCTGATTCTTTTGCAGCTGCATCCATGTCTTGGTACGCCGACCTCCATCTCCATTCCAAATATTCGCGTGCCACCAGCCGGGATTGCGACCTGGAACATCTGGCGCTGTGGGCGCAGAAAAAGGGCCTTGCCGTGATCGGCAGCGGCGATCTGACCCACCCAGGATGGCGTGCGGAACTGCGCGAGAAATTGGTACCGGCGGAAGAAGGATTGTATCGCCTGCAACCCGAGTTGGAAGCGGCGGTCGCGGCACAGGTTCCGGCGACCTGTCGAGCACCTGTGCGGTTCTTGCTCTCCGGCGAGATCTCTACCATCTACAAGAAGGGCGAACGTACCCGTAAGGTACATCACGTGGTCTACGTCCCCGACCTTGATACTGCTGAACATCTGGCCACGCGGCTCGCGCGCATCGGCAACCTCGCAGCCGACGGCCGTCCGATCCTCGGCCTAGACTCGCGCCACCTGCTGGAGATCGTCCTCGAATCCGGACCTGCTACCTTCCTTGTGCCGGCCCACATCTGGACCCCTTGGTTCTCGGTGCTCGGTTCGCGTGGTGGCTTCGATACGGTGGAGGAATGTTACGGCGACCTCACACCGCATATCTTCGCCCTGGAGACCGGGCTGTCCTCGGACCCGGAAATGAACTGGCGCATCTCTGCCCTCGACCGCTATCGGTTGGTCTCCAACTCCGACGCCCATTCCCCGGCCAAACTAGGCCGCGAGGCGACCATCTTCACAGGATCCTGCAACTATCCGGCGATACGCCGTGCCCTGGAGAGCGGTGAGGGCTATGTCGGTACGGTGGAATTCTTCCCCGAGGAAGGCAAATATCATCTTGACGGCCACCGTAAATGCGAGGTGCGACTCACTCCCACCGAAACCCTGACCAACGGCGGGTGTTGTCCGAAGTGTGGTGACCCGGTAATCGTGGGGGTAATGCACCGCGTCGCGGCTCTGGCCGATCGACCTCACCCGTTGCCACCCGCGACCGCAGGAGTGGTGCGGAGCCTGGTGCCCTTGCCCGAGATCCTCGCCGAATTTGCTGGTACCGCCACGGCAGGCAAGCGCGTGGTTGAACATGAGGAACGTCTGATCGATCGCTTTGGCCCGGAGCTGCATATCCTCAGCGAATTGCCGCTTGAGGAACTAATCCGGGCCAGTGAGCCGCTGCTCGCCGAGGCGCTTACCCGGCTACGCAAGGGTGCCGTGTACCGAGAGGCGGGTTACGACGGCGAATACGGGGTAATCCGCCTGTTCCGTCCTGGAGAGTTGGTTTTGAGGTATTGATGCTTGTTTCTGTATAGGGTGTGCGAGGAGAATTAATACCAGCAGGAGCGGTCAAAACAAGTATCCGACTATTTACCTAAGGTGAATGTAAGAGGCCCTATTCTTGAGGTAATCGTTTAACTCCTCCCGTCTGCTTCCTAATAGCGCTACACAAGGTGGTTTTAGGCGGCTGGTTTTTAAACAGTTACTTCATCCGTACCTGTTACCCACAAGAATTTGACATAATACCTAAGGTGAATGTAAGAGGCCCTATTCTTGAGGTAATCGTTTAACTCCTCCCGTCTGCTTCCTATAGCGCTACACAAGGTGGTTTTAGACGGTTGGTTCTTAAACAGTTACTTCGTCCGTACCGGTTGCCCACAAGAATTTGACATAGGCCTGTTCTGTTGGGCGCCAAAATGCGCTACCATCTCCCGCCGCGCAAAACCATAATGTTTTTGGAGATAATTTCGGGAGACCTAATTGTTGCACGCAATTGTTGGAGACCCACTGATGAACGTAGATGGCGTAAATAAGGACCGACGTCGCTTCCTCCTCCTAGCCACCTCAGCGGTGGGTGGGGTGGGGGCGGCGGCCGCGTTGGTACCGTTTGTATCGTCCATGCAACCGAGCGCCAAGGCCCAGGCCGCCGGCGCCCCGGTCGAAGTGGATATCAGTAAGCTCGAACCAGGCCAGATGATGACCGTTGAGTGGCGCGGTAAACCGGTCTGGGTCGTGCGTCGAACCAAAGAGACCATTGATAACCTCCGTACTCTGGAAGGCGAACTGCGCGATCCGAAGTCCGAGGCATCCCTGCAGCCGGTTTATGCAACCAATCAGTATCGTTCCATCACCCCTGAGTATCTGGTGGTGGTAGGCGTTTGCACCCATCTCGGATGCTCACCCACCTTCCGTCCCGAATTCGCCCCTGCCGACCTTGGACCGGCCTGGAAGGGAGGGTTCTTCTGTCCCTGTCATGGCTCTCGCTACGACTTGGCGGGTCGGGTTTACAGCGGGGTACCTGCACCGCTCAATCTGGATATTCCCCCGTACAACTATGTGAGTGAGAAGCGCATCCTCGTGGGGCAAGACCCCACGGACTCGTCTTATAAATATCACGCGAGTGCCGGCCAACCGGCGGGCATGAGTGTGGGCATCACTAAAGGAGTCGCCTGATGGCCAGCGCCCCCATCGAGAAATACAAAACCGGCCTACTCGGCTGGATTGATGCGCGCTTCCCCTTGTCTGAACTATGGCAGGGCCATATGGTGCGTTACTACGCACCGAAAAACTTCAACAACTGGTATTTCTTCGGCTCACTGGCCTTGCTCGTTTTGGTGATACAGATCCTCACCGGTATCTTTCTCACCATGAACTACAAGCCGGACTCGGCAATCGCCTTTGCGTCCGTCGAATACATTATGCGCGACGTGAATTGGGGCTGGTTGATCCGTTATCTACATTCCACGGGTGCTTCCGCCTTTTTTATCGTCGTCTATCTGCATATGTTTCGTGGGCTGCTCTATGGCTCTTATCACCGTCCCCGCGAGCTGATCTGGCTATTTGGTATGGTGATCTATCTGGCGCTGATGGCCGAAGCGTTTATGGGATATTTATTGCCATGGGGTCAGATGTCCTATTGGGGTGCGCAGGTGATCACCTCGCTGTTCGGGGCCATTCCTTGGGTGGGTGAGAGTTTGGCGCTATGGATCCGGGGCGACTTTGTTATCGCCGATGCGACCCTTAATCGTTTCTTTGCCTTCCATGTCATCGCGGTGCCAATTTTGCTCTTGGCCTTGGTGGTGCTGCACATCATCGCCCTGCATGAAGTTGGTTCGAACAATCCCGACGGCATTGAAATCAAAAAGACCAAAGGGGAAGATGGCATCCCGCTGGATGGTATCCCGTTTCATCCCTATTACAGCGTCAAGGATATTTTTGGCGTAGCGGTCTTTTTGTTGGTATTTTGTGGGGTGGTTTTCTTCTGGCCGGAATTCGGTGGTTGGTTCCTGGAGGATAATAATTTCTTCCCGGCGAATCCGCTGAAAACCCCAGAGCATATCGTACCGGTGTGGTATTTCACCCCTTTCTACGCCATCCTGCGTGCGGTGCCTGATAAATTCCTAGGGGTGGTAGCAATGGGAGGGGCAATCGTGATGCTGTTCCTGCTGCCATGGCTTGACCGTAGCCCAGTAAAATCCATCCGCTATAAAGGGATGATCAGTAAAGTAGCCCTTGCTATATTTTCGGTCAGCTTTGTCGCATTGGGCTGGCTGGGAACGCAGCCGGCTACCCCGGTGTTGACCAATTTTGCCCGCTTGTTCTCGGTGCTGTATTTTGCATTCTTCCTGCTCATGCCGATCTATTCCAAGATCGACAAGACTAAGCCGGTTCCGACGAGGGTGACCTGACCATGAAAAAGATCGCCTTTATACTGGCCTCTCTATTAATTCCAGGTTGGCTGATGGCCTCTGAGGGTCATGTTCACCTGGAAAAGGCCAATGTCAACCTAGCCGACCAGGCATCTCTCCAGAAGGGAGCGAGGACCTTCGTCAACTATTGCCTGAACTGCCACGCTGCTTCCTTCATGCGCTACAGTCGCATGGCGAAAGACTTAGGGCTGTCCGAGGAAGAGGTCACGAAGAACCTGATGTTTGCTTCCGCCAAGATCGGCGAGCCGATGAATGTAGCGATGCCACGGAACGAGGTCAAAAAGTGGTTCGGTACGGTGCCGCCGGATCTTTCCGTGATTACCCGGGCACGGGGCGAGGATTGGATCTATACCTACCTCAAATCTTTCTATCTGGACCCCTCTCGTCCCACGGGAGTCAATAATCTGGTGTTCAAGGATGTAGGGATGCCCCACGTACTCTGGGAACTCCAGGGTTATGCCGAACCGGTCTTCGCGGAGGCACATGCGGGAGAAGGGGCCGCCCATAAGACAGTGGTCGGTACCAAGGTGGTCAAACCAGGACTCCAGACCCCGGAGAAATATGACGAGACCGTCCATGACTTGGTCAATTTCCTAACCTACGTAGGGGAGCCAAGTAAACTGGATCGTCTGCACCTAGGTCCATGGGTGATGCTCTTCTTGGCATTGTTCGCAGGATTGGCCTATCTTTTGAAGAAGGAATTCTGGCGGGATATCCATTAGGCATGATTCGGCGTTTCCGATAATGTCCGTTTGACAACCGCTACCCCGGGTCCATTGGACCCGGGGTTTTTGGCGATGTAAAGCTCCCCTCGGCGAACCCTTATGACTTCGACCCGGCCCTACCTGATTCGAGCCCTCCATGAGTGGATCATCGATAATGGTTTCACGCCTCATATCGTGATCGATGCCCAAATCCAGGGAACAGAGGTTCCTACCCAGTACGTCAAGGATGGACGTATTGTCCTCAATCTGAACCCAAGCGCTGTTCAAGCCCTAGTGATGGGGAACGAGTGGATCAGTTTTAGGGCTCGTTTTTCGGGTAGAGCGATGGCGGTACATCTTCCCATCCGGTCCGTACTGGCCATCTATGCGAAGGAAAACGGCCAGGGGATGAGTTTCTCCCCAAACGCTGCCGAAGAAGAGACACCACCACCGGCACCACCATCCCCACCGATACGATCCGGTCGTCCGGTTCTCAAGATTGTGAAGTGAACTGAGTACAACCATGTTATTTCCCTTGCGTTTCCGTTTCCTGTTTGCCTTTTTTTGGGTGGGCGTTTTTGTTCAGGCGGTACCAGCCGCATCCTATGTTTTACCCCCTGACGACGTGGGGGTTGTGGGCCAAATTGAGACCGTACAAACCGTTTATGAGGATACCCTGGCGGATATCGCCCGGCGTTACAGCCTCGGTTTCGAGGAAATCACTAAGGCCAATCCCAAAGTCGATGCTTGGGTGCCTGGGGTCGGTACCACAGTGGTGCTGCCCAAGCGTCATATTTTGCCCGATACCCCACGCGAGGGTATCGTCCTAAACCTGCCGGAGATGCGGAGCTATTTCTATCCGAAGCCCAAGAAAGGCGAGCCTCCGGTAGTGCTTACCTATCCGGTGAGCATCGGTCGGCTGGATTGGAAAACCCCGCTAGGGTTAACTTCGGTAGTTGCCAAGATCACCAATCCGACTTGGACACCTCCTGAAACCATCAAGAGAGAGCACGCTGCAGAAGGAGATATCTTACCGGACGTAGTCCCCGCAGGACCCGAAAACCCGTTGGGTCTGTACGCCTTGCGTCTGGGGACCACTGGCTATCTGATCCACGGTACCGATAAACCCTGGGGGATTGGGATGCGTGTCACCCATGGTTGTATGCGTTTGTACCCGGAGGATATTGAACTGCTTTTCAAGGAGGTGCCGGTAGGTACCGTGGTGCGTCTGATCAATCAACCATTCAAGGCCGGATGGTTGGCCGGAACCCTCTATCTGCAAGTCTATTCTCCTCTGGAGGAAGACCAAGAGACTCTGGTCGAAGAAAACGCAGTGATTAAACTCCTCTCTAAGGTACTGGAAGGACGACCAAAGGGCAGTTATCGAATGGATGGCGAAGCGATTCGACGGGCAGTAACCGAGCAACGGGGAGTACCGACACCCGTTGGAATAGAATTACAATAAAACTAAAACTATATAACCAATTAATTTAGTTAACTATCTCCAACTTGCCAGTCTACTCTCC
>CAUYUB010000082.1:0-6074 GCA_963575685.1 Gammaproteobacteria bacterium
GGAAGCGCCTTCACCACCTCTCTCGCCATTGCCGAGGGAACCGAAGTAGAGCACGCCAGCGTCATCAAACTGGTGCGGACTTATCTTGCCGACCTTGAAGAGTTTGGCTTGGTCAGATTTGAAATCCGACCAAGAGAAGCCGGGAAGCATGGTGGTGGAGATGTTGAATACGCCATTCTCAACGAGCAGCAGTCCACGCTCATCCTCACCTTCATGCGCAACAGCGTGATCGTTGTTGGCTTCAAGAAGCGATTGGTGAAGGCGTTTTGGGAGATGGCTAGGAAGCTCTCTGGTGGGTCAGGCATCAGGCAATCTACTCTTCGTGACCGCCTTGCAGTTTCGACCAAGATCCTAGCGGCAACCAAGGTTCTGGATAAAAGCCGGGATGAGATGTCGAGAAAGCTGGTCCTCGGCGAGATCGAGAGCCTCTACGCCTTGGTCGGACAACCCATGCCCGATATCTCCCAGCCGCGCACGGTCACCATTGATCCCAAGCCTCTGAACAACGCCCAAGCTCAAGGCTCCATGCCCAACATGGGAGTGCGGGGCGGCTTCGTCGATGCGCTCCACGACTGGGTACATAGCAGGACCTCCGAGTTTTCTATTATCGACGCGGTAACCATGGGCCTTGGGCTCGACGCGTCAAAGCTGACCCGTAGCCTGCAAGTACAGGTGGGCATTGCGTTATACAAGCTCGGCTGCGTCAAGGTCGAGAAACGAAACGATCCGATCCGCTTCTGGTACAGGCCACCCCATGGTTAACCGGGCGGGAAAACTCGACTTCGAGGCAATCAACCAGGCCGCGCGCGGTTGTCTGCCTGGATTGCTGGATAGGTGGCTCCCGAATGGAAAACTGACTGGGAAACGGGAGTATCAAGCCCTCAATCCGAACCGGACCGACAAGAAATATCTACTCAAGGCAGCAGCGAAAAAGGCGAACGTATCCCTGGATACGTTGACGGAAGGAAACGGTAACAGAGGGGGCCAGCCTTCCAACGATAATCTGGTTTATAAAAAGGGTGAATTGGTCGCGTGCTTGGCGAATATTCACGACCTGTTGGAAGGGTCAAAAGATTGGCGCGGAGTAATCGTGTTCGATGAGTTCTCCCAATGTACCATGAAAGTTAAACCACCCCCTTACCTAGGCGGGGCGGTTGGTGAATGGGATGGCGTGGATGACTCGAAAACCGCGATGTGGTTGTCGCGGGAACATGGTTTGGTCGTGTCCTCGGCGCAAGTTGCCGAGGCGATTGAGGTATTGGCGCGGGTCCGGACGATTCATCCGGTTCGTGAATGGCTGCAATCCCTGAAATGGGACGGAGTTGGCCGTACCGCGAGCTGGCTCACGGAATACCTCGGCGTCCCTAGTAGCGAGTATTCAAAGCGTGTGGCCCGCTGGTTTCTGCTTGGGATGGTTGCCCGAGTGATGAATCCTGGGGTGAAATTCGATTACTGTATTGTCCTGGAAGGAAAGCAGGGGAAAGGGAAGTCTAAAGTGTTTAGAATACTGGGTGGTGAATGGTTCGGGGATACCGATCTGGACCTGGGAAATAAGGACTCGATGTCCGCGTTGCGTGGTAAGTGGTTGTATGAGTTCGCGGAACTTGGTTCTGTTACGCGCGCGGAAGCGTCCCGCCAGAAATCGTTCCTCTCTCGCCAGGTGGATGAGTTTCGACCTGTCTATGGTCGCCGGGAAATAAAGCTGTATAGGCAAGTAGTTTTTGGAGGAACGACCAACGAGTGGGAGTGGAACAAGGACCCTACTGGCGGTCGTAGATTTTGGCCCATTGAATGCAAAGATAAAATTGATTTAGAAGGGCTGGCTGGCGTCAAAGATCAGTTATTCGCAGAATCGTTTGTTCGTCATCAACGAGGAGAGCGATTCTGGCCGACACCAGAGGAGCAAGAGCTGTATTTTGATATTGAGCAACTAAAGCGTGAACAGCCCGATGGGCTCATTGATGCGCTTCATGACTGGGTATACACGAGAGCGGTCGAATTTTCCATTGCCGACGCGATTTGTTCGGGATTGAATCTCGACGTGTCGAAACTGACCCGCGACCTACAAACGCGTGTCGGAATTGTGCTACGAAAGCTCGGCTGTGAAAAATTTGAAAAACGCAACGGGACGATCCGATTCTGGTACAAGCCGCCCGTTAGAAAGACGGCAAAGTCGATGAGCGGTCCCGCGTCCATGCCATCGGGGGTACAAGATGATATCCCATGGTAACCATAGGTATGGAAGGTCTGGAACGTATGGAGCCATAACATACTGTTTGTTATGCCTCTTCCATACCTTCCAGACGTTCCATACCTTTTCTCGCGCGGGTGCGGGCGCGCGTACGCACGCACGTGCACGCGCATGCGCGCACACACACGTAAATTTCAGTATGGAACGTCTGGAAGGTATGGAAAGGTATTATGTAACAATTAGTTACGTCTCCATACGTTCCATACCTGGCTAGCCTGCAAGTAGGTAACTTATTGTTTATTATAGTGATGATGGCGATAAAGGTATGGAAAGACCAATGCACAATTAATGTGGGTTAAAAAATGATCACGATAAAGGTACAAGGTATAGACGCCGTCAAGAAGCGCCTTGAGAACATCAGGAAGGATCTTAAGCCCGCCATTAATCGGGCGCTGATCAACACCGCTCTGGCAGTGCGAGACGCAGAGCAGGCGGAGATGAAGCGAATCTTCGACCGCGCCACGCCGTGGACGTTGCGCGGGATGACTGTGCAAGCAAACCCGGACGAGATGAGCGTGATGGTGGGAGTTACCGATCCCTATTGGCATCGCGCTCAGAACTATCTGACCACGCAGGCAGAGGGCGGTACGCGCGGCCTCAAGGCGCTTGAGAAACGGCTCCAGTACTTTGGGCTGATGCCGCAGGGTTGGGTAGCCGTGCCGGGTAAGTGGGCGAGGTTAGACGATTTCGGGAATATGAGTCGTGGCCAAGTACAGCAAATTCTATCGTGGTTCGATGCAGCGGAAGCGTGGGCAGGACGCACATCGAATATGGGAGTTAAAGGAAGAGAGAAGCGTATACGAGGGACAAAAAAGAATGTGGGTTGGGAGTACGTTCTGATTCCTCCTGATAATAAGCGAGGGAGATTACTCCCTGGCATCTATCAGCGGACATTTGATTCTCCTCGATCTCATATACATCCGGTCCTGATCTTCGTTAGATCGGCAACATACAAGCCGAGGTTTAATTTCGGAAAAGTTGGGAGAGAGACTATTGCTCGGGTATGGCAAGACAAGTTTCGCAAATCGTTGGATAAGGCAGGGATTATTGTTGATTAATGGGTCCTTCCGGAAGACCACCCCATGCGCGTAATTCGAACCCCGTGTTTTGGCTGAGTTTGGATCGCTAAGGGGGGTTCTGCTTCCTAGTAGGTTATTGATATCGAGATAAAAATGGCGACACAAGTTGAGATTGCCCGACATCTTGATCTGTCTGAACGGCGTGTCCGCGATGTGATGAAAGAACTTGGGATTGACCTAGGGGTGGACCTATTCTTTACGCTGGCACAAGTTGCACCTTTTTGAATGTCTGAAAATTTAATGTCAGCAATGAGTCTAAAGCTGATTTATGTTTTTTATTTGTATTGCTGAGACATTCACTAATTGCAGTTTTGAAGGTTGGAAAATTAGGATAGTACTTTGAATACAAGGATTGCTTTTTCACAAACTTCCATAAACGCTCAATTAGATTTAGGTTTGGCGAATATGCAGGGAGGAACAATAATTCAATTCCTAATTGTTTTGCCGTACCCACAACCATCGCGCATCTTTGATATCTGGCGTTATCTAAAATTAATGTAACCGGAATAGCTAAGTTTAATTCAACTATTTTATGTAAAAGCTGGGATACGCTATTGGAATTAATGTAGCTATCATTGGTCACGGTAATTAACTCGTGAGTGATGGCATTCAAGGCACCCAATACATTAAAGCGTTGTCGCCCGGCGGGAGCTTTAAGAAACAGCCGTTCAAAACACCATAAAATCCCCAAAAAAGGAGCCAGCACGAAATGCGCTGCGTCCACAAAAAATACAGCACGTTCACCGGCTTGTGCTTCCTCCAGTCGTGGCTGGATCTGCTCGGCCACAAAAGTGGCCTGCACATCTGGATCCGCTTTAGCCGGGATCATTCCAACCTTCCGGCATTTCATGCCTATCTTTTTAATAAATTTTCGAACCTGAGTCTCCTTGCGCTCGATTCCAGTTAACTCTTTAATTTTAGCTGCCGCTTCCTTAATTGTTGCTGGAGGATTTTTGCGAAAATACTCTTCCAGCATTCCCTTGTGATTTTCCAATTCACTGGTCGGTTGATAAAAATTTATCAATTTTAATTTATCAATTCCCCCAGTCTGGTAATCCCGCAAGTAACTGCAAAGAGTGTGAGGGGAAATACCGGTCAAACGACAAATTTCATTATGTGGTACCCCATTGCTTTTTAGCCACAATGCCTCCATTTTTCGTTGAACACGTGGATGTGGATTATGATAACGCTCATAATTTAATTCCTGTTTTTCTTTTTCTGTAAATGCCAAGGAAATCATGGTGGCCTCCCAACGTAATTGGTCAAAATTGTAGGCTATGACCGCGTTCAGTATAGACACCATCCGTGTGGCCTACATCCGTTCCCTCCGGGAAAAGGCGGCGGGGCGAGGTGGTGCCGCACAAGAAGAGCTGACGTTGGCCCGCATCCGTGAAAGCAATGCCAACTCCACCCGAGTGGAGATGGCGAACCTCGAAAAGGCCAAACAGTTGATTGATGTTTCCACGATCGAGCCGGTGCTACGCAACCTGGCGGCCCAGGCGAATACGTCCATCCTGGCGGCGGGGGCGAAAATTGTAGAGGCGGTGGAGAGCAAATATGGAATCCGACTTGGAGAAGACGACGTTAGCGCCCCTCTCGGCGCTTCCCTACGAGATCTTGCGGATTATCCACGAGAACTTGCTCGCGCTCTGGGGGAGGATGGGGGAGGAGTTTCTGCCTCGTGAACGGCCACCGACCGCCGAGTGGGCGCAGACCTACTTCCGCTTGCCGGAAGAAGGTGGCCCCCTGCCCGGCCGGTACGATCTCACCTACACACCCTACCTGTGGGGAATCTTCGCGGCCAAGCAGGCTATGGAAAGGAGGCGAGTATATTCTGAATCGTTGTTATGGGAAACGGAGACGGCTCGAGCCTGGTTATGCCGTATGGTATTTGCAGTAATTTTCGAATTTGGACTGAAGGAAGGAGTCGGGACGGAGAGAATGTCGTCATTTTTCCATCGTATTCATCTTGACAGGGAGATTGGGGTTTCTCCGAGCGCGTTATTGAGGTTGATGAATCGGATGAAGGAAGGGGTGGCCGAGTACGGTCGTTTACAGGAAACAGGGCAGGAGAGAACGACCGGAGAGCTGAAGGATATCATCGCGGGTGCTGATGAAACATTTTACGCAAATCTAATCTTGCTCGTAGTGATGGAACTTGGATCTGGATATTTATTACTGGAAGAAGAGGCACCGGATCGGAGTTTTGAAACGTGGCATGGGAAGTTGGACAAACGTCTTGAGCAAATGGGATTTCGTGTACGGCATCTAGTGAGTGATCGCGCCAAGGCGTTGATAAAATTGGCTGTGGATGGACTCGGTTGTCGTTCGGGGGCCGATCTTTTTCACGCGCAGCAGGAGATAACCCGTTGGTTGGGAATAGGTTTTAGAGGAAAGTTGGGAAAAATACAAAAGGCGGTCTTGCGGGTACAGACCGAATTACAAGCGCAAGGGACTCATGTGCTTAATACTACACGCCAAACTCTGGCATTGGTTAAAGCAGAGCAAAATCGGCTGGAGAAAAGCAAGGAAGAATATCTTGATCTGCTCCGCGGAATTTCGAAGGTATTGCATCCTTTTTGCCTGACGGGCACGAAACAGGATACGCCGCAGGTGGTGCGGGAAGTCAAAGCCCGGGCCCAAATGCTAGCCGCACTCGGACAGGAATATTCCCTCCCCGATAAAAAAGGGTGGTGCCTTACCTTGACCTAACGGGCAGGGCTGGAAAGGAAATCCATTCACGA
>CAUYUB010000083.1:0-6072 GCA_963575685.1 Gammaproteobacteria bacterium
AGGCCGGCGCGCCGTTCGATGTCCTACTCGCGGCCGATGACGAAACGCCACGCAAGCTGGGCCGGGAAGGCCTGACCGACCCAGCCAGCGTCTTCACCTACGCCATCGGCAGATTGGTATTGTGGAGCAAGAAGCTAGGACTGGTCGATAGCGAAGGACAGATATTGCGTGGCCATTTCGGCAAGCTCGCCATCGCCAACCCGAGGCTCGCACCCTATGGCTTGGCCGCACAAGAAACCCTGGAGAACCTGAAGCTCTGGAATGACGTGCAAAACCGCCTCGTCATGGGAGAAAGCATCAGCCAGACCATGCAGTTCGCCGACAGCGGCAACGCCGACCTTGCCTTCATCGCGCTGTCGCAGACCATCAAGGACGGCAAGACCATCGTGGGATCGCTCTGGCGCGTGCCACCGCACTTGTACCATCCCATTCGCCAAGACGCCGTACGTCTCGCCAAGCCGCAAAACCAAGTCGCCGCCACGGCCTTCCTAAATTACTTGAAGGAGGAAAAAGCCATTGCCGTGATTCGTGCCTACGGTTACGATCTACCCTGAGGCTTGTCGCGGTCATGGAGGAATGCGCGGTAGGGGGGGCCTGTTCATGTGCCGCTGCTTTCTTCCATGGCGCGGGTTGTTCCTGGCGCGGATGAACCGGTAGCATTCTTCCAGCCTGATGGTGCTTGATCGGGGAGAAAAAAAACCTTGGCACAGGCTCTCACCTATGGAGCTGATTTGGTATTATCGATGAGTGTCATGGACGCCGATTGGCTGAATACCTCTGTCTACTAAAGGTAATCGATAGTACAAGCGCACGGGTAAGCGAATAGCCGCCTACGGTGCCGCCGCCAAGGGCAATACTTTGTTGAACTACGCTGGCCTTAAGCCCGACCTGTTGCCCTATGTCTGTGATGCTGCGCCGTCCAAACAGGGAAAATTCCTGTCTGGCTCGCATATTCCCAATTACACATCCCAACATCCCAACATCCCAACTCAATATGATTTTTACGCACAAACCAGACATGGTTCTGATTCTCCCCTGGAATATCCAGACTGAAGTCATGGAACAAATGGCGCATATCCACGAATGAGGCAGGAAGTTTGTAGTGGCGGTTCCCGAGATTAAAATCTGTTTCTTGTAATTTCTCAATGGAGGAATGTATGGCAACAATCACTTTTGATACGCTCAAATTTGTTGAAAAACTCAGTGCTGCGGGTGTGCCAGAAAAACATGCAAAAGCAGAAGCAGAGGCTTTAGTGTCGGCATTTTCTGAAGCCATGGATTCTTAGCTTGCCACTAAAACAGACATTAATCGCTTAGAGCGTGAGTTGTTGGTGTTAAAATGGATGGTAGGGTTGGTTTTGGGAGGAATCGTTGCTTTGGTTTTAAAAACCTTTTTCCCTATTTAGATTAGATCGTCTCGACCCGAAAATCACATGCGACTGACTCCCGCGCCGATCCATGCGATCTTTAAGGGGGGAGAGTTGCTCTCAGAAATAAGGGAAATCCTTGGCCCCCTATCTAAGCAACACATCGTCATTAGTGTCGAAGAAGATGGCGGATTCAACCTTGAAGTGCAACGGATGAATTAGCTAATTGTAATTCATTGTTGAACACATTAAAAGGAGTTTTAAATCCGAGACATTTGCGTGGTCGGTGATTCAGAAGTTCCTTGGCCCTCTTGATGAGTTTTTCGGGGACGAAGGCAAGACTCATTTTTTTGGGAAAGAACTGCCGGATCAGTCCATTCATATTTTCATTGGCGCCACGCTCCCAGGAAGAATAGGGATGCGCGAAATAGAATTCCGTGTTCAATTCCTTGGCAATTCGCTGGTGCTGGGAAAACTCCTTGCCATTGTCGGTCGTGATGGTATGAACATGAGCGGCGAAAGGTTTGAGTAGGGAAATCATCGCGTCCGCCACGACGGAGGCCTCCTTGCTGACCACATGAGCAATGAGTGTGAGGCGGGAGCGGCGCTCGTTGATGGTAAGTAGCGCGCCTTGATGGCCAGCACCGATGACGAGGTCGGCCTCCCAATCGCCCAGACGCTCGCGTGTATCGACGATCGCGGGACGTTGCTCGATGGAGGTCTGGTTAGGGATGGTTCCGCGCCGTTCGGTGCTTCCCTGGCGTTTCCGTCGCGGTTTTTGGCAACGGAGAGCGAGATATAGGGTTCCTCCAGCCCGTTGATCCGCGTATATGCGCTGATAAATGCTTTCGTGGCTGACCGTGGGTTCACCATTGGCTTTCAAATACCCGGCTATTTGTTCGGGGCTCCAGAGTAGGCCAAGCTTTTCATCCACGAATTTCCAGGTATCCACGGAAACCCGAGGCCCATTGGCGCAAGCGGCCCCACGTTCCACCGCAAGTGCTTGTGCTATAACGGGTTGATAACCAATATCGGTACCATTGCGCGTCAGCTCGCGGCTAATGGTTGATTTGTTTCGACCCAGTAAGTTGGCGATGGCCCTAAGGGTGTTACCGGCCTTCTTGAGAATCGAAATTTGGCATCTTTCCTCCTGGGTGATATGTGTATAGCTCATTTTGTTTGCTCCAAAGGATGGTCGTTAATTAAGGAAGAAATCCGAACATTGGCAAGAAAAAGTCAAATTCCCCTCGCCGGGTGGCAGGTGTGCCGGGGGGAAAGATACCCCGCACACCGCCCCCGGTGTTTTACTTATGCACTAACCCCGACCTTGGCCAACAAAAAGACAAATCCCCCGCGCGGGGGGGCCGGGGGGCGGGGGCAAATTCCCCCCGCACCCCCGCCACGAGTTTATTTTGTTGTGGTTGCGTCAAGGGCTTTCGCGGCATAAACGCGATTATGTCCTTGGCACGATAAGGCCATGCCAAGGACATAATCGCATTTATTCCACGGTCCCTTGACGCCGCGAGGATTCATCCGACACAAAAACTGCCGCACCTCGCTCACTCAACCAACTGTTAATTCAAGAGTTGCACTTCGAATTTGAATCCGCGGATAAAACTGCCTATACTGAAATTCTGGAAGAGAAATACTGTCGATGAAAAATCTTGTCTTCGATTCTGTTAGGCGCTTGATTGGGCGCGGCTAAATGGTGACCCCGTCCCTGTGACCCCCGCCCCTTGAACTCCAGGTCACGATGGAGGTCATGAAATGGGATTGATTGAGATGTATGGATCTGAAGCGAACAAATAATGTGCAATGGGAAATCTGACCCCGTTTATTTCCTAAATCCGGACAGGCGTCGAGAATTTGGTGAGCGGTCTCTCAAAGAGAATTCGACATGAATACAGAATCATTAAAAAAAGCGATTATAAGGGAGCTGCCAGAATTTTTGAGGACAGACCAAAGCTTCCGTGCCTATATTCTGGAATTGACCAGGCGAGAATATGTCGGACGGGAAGAGGTGCATGATCGATTTTATGAAATTTTAGTGGAATTGCGCCGCGACCGTGAAGAACATAATAAAAAATGGGATGAGCAAAATAAAAAGTGGGATGAGCAAAATAAAAAGTGGGATGAGCAAAATAAAAAATGGGAAGAATCTGGTAAACGATTTGACCGTCTACACGAAGAAATCATGGCCCAAGCTAAAAAGCATGAGCGTGGCATCGGTGCCCTTGGGGCGCGCTGGGGATTGCAATCCGAGAAGGCGTTCCGCGATGCATTGGCGGGAATTTTAGAGAAGAGCTTTGGTGTACAAGTACTCAATGTCAACGAGTACGATGACCAGGGAACGGTATTCGGACGGCCTGACCAGGTGGAACTGGATGTGATTATCCAGAACGGGTTGTTGCTGATTTGTGAATTAAAATCCTCCATCGACAAGGCCGGAATGTATATTTTCGAGCGTAAGGCACGACTTTATGAAAAACGACATCAACGGATCGCTAATCGGCTGATCGTGATTTCGCCAATGATCGATGCGCGAGCGCGGAAGGTGGCGGAGCAGTTAGGGATTGAGACTTACGGTGATTCGACTGAGGTCGAGGTATTGTGAGTGGTGGTGTACATGATAAATGATGCATTTTGGTGGAGGAGCGGTCGAGCTTTAGGCGTGAAAGTCGCCTCGACAAGAGCGTCAAAACGGCCACCTTGGCAAGAGTTAGGTATAAGAAAAAACTTTTGCTGTCCGGTCAATTTGGAGTATCCACACTTGGAGATGCTTCCAGTTTCAGAGGTCTCTAATTTCTTCCCGTTTCACAGCACGACTCACCGTCATCCGTCCAACACCGAAAAAATCCGAGATCGACTGGTTGCGAACCACGCAAGATCCCAAAGAACCATAATTAATCATCTTAAACGTGGCTCTTTGTCTTTCTAAGATTAGGGGGAATCCGAAATGAATACAGAACCTTTAAAAGAAACGATTATACGGGAGCTGCCGGAATTCCTGCGCACAGATCAAAGTTTTCGTGCCTATATTTTGGAGCTGACCAGACGAGAATACGTCGGACGGGAAGAAGCTCATGATCGGTTTTATGAAATTTTAGCTGAATTACGCCGCGATCGCGAAGAGCAGTCCAAGAAATGGGATGCACAGAACCAAAAGTGGGATGCACAAAACCAGAAGTGGGATGCACAGAACCAGAAATGGGCCGAAAATCAGGAGGAATTGCGCCACGATCGCGAAGAGCAGTCCAAGAAATGGGACGAGCAATCCAAGAAGTGGGAAGCCAACCAATTGGAATTATTGCGAATTCACGAAGAGATTATGGCCCAGGCCAAGAAGTATGAGCGTAGCATCGGTGCCCTTGGGGCGCGCTGGGGATTGCAATCCGAGAAGGCGTTCCGCGATGCGTTGGCGGGAATTCTGGAGAAGAATTTTGGTGTGCAGGTACTCAATGTCAATGAGTACGATGACCAGGGTGTGGTATTCGGACGGCCCGACCAGGTAGAATTGGATGTGGTGATCAAGAATGGGTTGCTGCTGATTTGTGAACTGAAATCCTCCATCGACAAGGCAGGGATGTATATTTTCGAGCGCAAAGCACGATTCTATGAGCAGCGACATCAACGAACCGCCACTCGGCTGATCGTGATTTCGCCAATGATCGATGCGCGGGCGCGAAAGGTGGCAGAGCAGTTGGGGATTGAGACCTATGGTGATTCGACAGAAGTAGAAGCGTTGTGAGGTGGGAGCGCGAACCAGAGAAAATTGTTACTCCTGCCCCCTATTTTTCCTATGCTTGATTTTTTGATTCTTGTTTGATTTTGCAATTTAATTAATGGAGAACGTACATGTCTTTGCCAGTCGCTAATTTTCCATCGAAAACGAAACAGTACCCCCCCCCACTCCGCCAAAATCATACCGGAGTCCGTATACTGGCGCGATTATTATGACCTGCCCGATACTGTATACGAGTGGAACAACGGTCACTTAGAGGAGAAACCAATGTCCGATCATGGGACAGGTCTGATTTATAATTGGTTTGTGAAGTTATTGTTCCTGTTTTTGGATACGTGGCCAATCGCCTCTTTCAATAACTTGAACATGGGATTTCATCTGGCTCTGTCAAACAAAGTCACGGTGCGTAAACCGTGATTTGGGGGTAGTACTAAATAACAATCCCGTACCCCTGCTGGACAGCGACATGAGTTATCGAGGGATTTTTGATTTATGCGTTGAGGCTCTGTCCAATAGTAACAAAAAACAAAGAGAACGGGACACGGTTACTAAAAAAGCAGAATACGCGGCGGTCGGAGTGAGTGAGTATTTTATCCTCCACGATAGTGAAGAGCAGGCATTTTACCGATTGGACACGAGTGGTGTGTATGTACCTATTCACCCGAGCAAGGATGCTGTGATTTGTTCTACGGTGTTGCCAGGATTTCAATTTCGAATTGAGGATTTGTTGGCTAGGCCCAGCGAGGAAGAAATGCTGGAAGATCCGGTATATAAGAGTTTCGTACTACCAGCTTGGCAGCTAGATAGAAAATTGCACCGGGCAGCTGAAGAACATGCAAAGACCGAAGCATCCCTGCGTTTGGAAGCTGAGCAACGTGTGCAAACCGAAAAAGCCTTGCGTCTGGAAATTGGGTGGTGCCTTACATTGACCTAACTGGTAGAGCTGGAAAGGAAATCCATTCA
>CAUYUB010000084.1:0-6020 GCA_963575685.1 Gammaproteobacteria bacterium
CTGGTTTTGAAAGGTTTGAGGTTGTAACGCGCGCGCCGGTTAGCTTGTCGTTGGGCGCCACAATCGAGGCGATGGAGCATCTTCTAGAAGAAGTAACCGAGGTTGCTTTGATCTCTCGGTTCGGTTGGTTACA
Source organism: Gammaproteobacteria bacterium (assembly GCA_963575685.1). Taxonomy (GTDB): domain Bacteria; phylum Pseudomonadota; class Gammaproteobacteria; order CAIRSR01; family CAIRSR01; genus CAUYTW01. The sequence continues at coordinate 134 of CAUYUB010000084.1, forward strand.
GGCTGGAGCGGTCACAATCTATGAACTGGGATAAGCTAGACCTTCACCTTGAGAATTTAATACCAGGGTTAGCCATATTGAGCTTGGCATTATTCTATTTCCCTCCAGATCTAAGCGGGATAAAAGAACAACCTGTTATCTTAGGAATTGCTTATGTTGCCTTAAGTTATCTAACAGGTGCTGTTGGAAATATACTTGCCCTAATGCTCCTAGATCCTGTCTCTGCTAGGACCATAAGAACACCACTCATTAGGTGGCTAGCAAAGCAAAAGATCTAGGATTTGTCGGATATCACTAAAGCTGGACTAAATAGGCACTATTCTTACCTTATTGATAGCGCAATGCTTTGCGGTAATGAGTCCATTGTAAAAGAAATTCTTAAACGCCGACAGACTGGTAGACAGACTGGTAGGCTTTGTAGATCTGCATTAATCCCCGCTTTGTTGTTGGTCTCACATAACGTATCTAACTACTGGTTGGTTCTAGCTTTACTTGCAACATATAGTTGCATGCTTGTATTGTATGGTTATTCAGAAGTGGCCATTTTTACAGAAGCTCATCGTGGCTATCAAATCCTACTTCGTGGAGAGAAAGTTGGAATGGTCACAAAGAACAGCGAAACGGTGGAAAGAGTGTGATCCAAGGAGAAAAGTAACCCAAGATAATTAATCAAAGTAGCGACAAAATCTCCCAAAAAAAATATACACCCATTGATTGCGGTAATGTATGGAGCATAATAGAACCAATGGCTGAGTCTGTTTACATTGAGTCATCTATCATCAGTTACCTGGCAGCGCGGCCAAGCCGTGATATTGTCATCGCCGCGCGCCAAACGATTACCGAAACATGGTGGAAAAAACGAAGAGGTGAATTCGAATTATATATATCTGCCCTCGTGGAACAAGAAATTTCACAGGGAGATACTGAAGCCGCAAAGAGGCGGCTAAAGGCTATAGAAAATATCCCCCTTATTGCCACTTCATCCGAAGCACAGAATTTGGCTGAAGATCTATTGGCTCAAGGAGCAATACCTGCCAATAGTGAAGAGGATGCGCTTCATATCGGAATCGCTGCTGCAGCTGGAATCGATTTTCTTCTCACTTGGAATTTCAAGCACATCAATAATGCTCATGCAAAATCGGCCATCATAGCAGTAGTCGAAGCGCACGGGTTTGTTTGTCCAACGTTGTGCTCACCTGAAGAATTAGGAGCAGAAATATGAGTGAAGATCCAATCATTGAAGAAATTCGCCGGTATCGTTTCGAACATGCAGAAAGATATGGTCATGAACTCAATCGCATTTGTGAGGCATTGAGGGAGGCCGAAACAAAATCATGCCGAAAGATTGTGCATCGTAAACCGCGCTTGCTGCTCCCGAAAACTAGCAGCTAGCAAAAGAGCAAAGATTAGGTCCTGCCTTAAAGTCAAAGGCAGCCCAACAAGGCGCTCAACCGGACGCGCGCTCTAGGGCTGGTTCTGAAAGGTTTGAGGTTTCGATGCGCGCGCCGGTTAGCTTGTCGTTAGGCTCCTCAATCGTTAATGGTGGAGCCGACAAAATGAATTAAAAGCTAACCGGCGTTGCTAAATTATGGATATTGCCAAAGAATTCGACGAAGAAACTATTGCCAAACTCCTCAAGGGGATCGAAATTCCGCCTCAGCCACAAGTATTGCGTATCATAATGGCTGAGCAACAACGAGAATACCCAGACTTACGGAAAATTGCAGACGCTGTGGCTAAAGATGTTGGGCTTTCTGCGGCAATGTTACGCGCGGCTAATTCTCCGGCTTTTGGTCTGCGCCAAAAGGTAACCTCGATCTCTCAAGCCGTCATGTTATTAGGGATTGGAAATGCCACCAGCCTGGTAACTGGACTTTCGCTACGGATGGTTATGTCAGGTAAAGGGAAAATGAAACTTGATCGTTTCTGGGATACTGCGATAGACACTGCCCTGATCTGTTCAATTTTGGCAAAGCGTTTCAACATAATGGCACCGGATCAGGCATATATGCTCGGATTATTTCATGATTGTGGTATTCCGATGCTAATGCAGCGTTTTCCGAATTACACTGAAATATTAAGGGAAGGTAATGCTAATACTGAGGAACCAATTACAAACATTGAAGATAGGGAGCTAGAAACAAATCATGCGGTAGTTGGGTATTTTGTGGCCCGCTCATGGTTTTTACCAGATGAGATTCGCTCTGTGATTATTCATCATCATGATGAAACGATCTTGAAAAGCCATGGCGACAATTGTGCGCATATTAGCCATGTCGCTTTCCTCACCCTTGCCGAACATTTCTCTAACCTGTATCACAGGGCAAGTGGCGATGCGATGTGGGAACGAGTCGGAAGTGATGTAATGAGAATATTCAACATGACAGAGACTTGTATTTACGATTTAGGCGAGGACATGAAGGATATTTTATCAAGCCTATAATCCAAAAAGTTTTGGTTCGGAGTTGTTGTGCATTTCCCTACGGTCTTAGATTTGGTGCTAGCGTTGTAAGGCGGAAATTTGGTTTTGGGCGGGTAAAGATTTCACTAACGGCTAAAGAAGTTACTTAACATCTTGTTTTTAAAGTCAAAACCGCCTAACAAGTCGTATATGGACTCCTCCCGTATTGCAAGAGACTGAGCACAGATTTTTGGCAAGTAAGGATCGGTTGCAGTCGTATATCCGGCCTAAGGGTGGAACTAATATTACCCTTGGACTTCATGGAATCCGCCTACCGGGTGCCTATCGCTCAAATCGGCCTGTATGGCCAGTCTTGTTACCGGCGTGTCCCGATATCGGTCCGACCTGTTGCCATGATCGTGATAGTCTCTCTCGCAAACCTTGGGATTACAGTTTTTTATAGGGGCCACGCGGAAGGACGGACAGGGAGTCCGTCCTGGAGAGTGGCCGTCCTTGGTGATTAGTGAAGCAAAAGAGACAACTAAGCTCCTGTAGCAGGAGTTGCGGCGAAATTGCCGTCGAAGGAACGCCGATGGCGTACGACGGAGAAGGCAATACGCGCGAGTTTATTGGCCAAAGCGCAAACGGCCTTATTCGCGCCGCGTTTCTCGGCCAGGGAGATGACCCAGCGCTGGAGACGGGTCAAGGGCTTTCGTCCGAGAGAGGCTTGACGCTGAGCGGCGTAGAGGACGGCCCGAGCGCCGTGGGTGAGCAGCATCCGCAAATAGGGGTCGCCCCGTTTGCTGACGGAGCCGAGACGGCGGCGCTGACCGCTGCTGGATTCGCGCGGAGTAAGGCCGAGCCAGGCGGCGAGATGACGGCCGTTGCGGAACTGGGTGAAATCGCCGACAGCGGCGACCAGTGCGGTGGCGATGAGGAGGCCGATGCCGGGAATGGTCAGCAGTTGCTGGACGGTAGGCATAGTTTTGGCCTGAGTCTGGAGTTGGGTTTCCAGGGTATCGATCCGGTTTTCAAGGTCGCGGATCTCTTCGATGATCGCGACCAAGGACGAACGCAGGGCTGACGGCACGGGATTGTCGGTCTCGGCGAGGATTTCCCGTGCCCGTTGTACGGCGACGTTGGGGCCTTGGGGCAAAACGATGCCGAACTCGCGCAAGAGGCCACGCAACGCATTGATGCGGGCGGTGCGGGTACCCATCCAGCCGCTACGGATCCGATGCAGTCCCTGGAGCGCCTGTTGTTCCTCGGACTTGACCGGGACCGGCAGGATTTGGTCGTTGCGGTCAGCTTCGAGTAAGGCCGCGGCATCGGCGCGATCGGTTTTGTTGCGACGCACATAGGGCCGCACATACTGAGGCGGTAGGAGTTTCACGGTGTGGCTTTGGCGCTGGAAGGTGCGTGCCCAGTAGTGGGCCGAGCCGCAAGCTTCCATGACGATCCGGCAAGGCGGACGGTTAGCGAAAAACTGGGCAAAGGCTTCCCGCGACAAACGCTTGCGCTCAATGATGCGCCCCTGATCATTAGCGATGGCCAGCTCGAAAACGGTCTTGGCCAGGTCAACGGCGACGGTAGTGGTGGTAGCGTTCATGTTTCGGACTCCTCTCATTCGTTGAATGGAAGCGGTACTCCTCCATTCTGGCACTTTCGATGCCGTGTAGAGTGGGAGGAGTCCATACCATCACTCAACCGGACGCGCGCTCTAGGGCTGGTTTTGAAAGGTTTGAGGTTGTAACGCGCGCGCCGGTTAGCTTGTCGTTAGGGTTTACATCACATGAGTCAGGTATATTCTTTTGTAATATCTCTAGCATCCAAGGCGATAGCAACAGTGCTAGCGAAAAAGCTGGAATTAATGTTGCTATCCCTATCACCGCTCCTATCAGGCGCGATCCTATATTTTCATAACTTTATAGCGCCACATCTAGCAGACCCAACAGGATGGATAGCACTAAAAGCCATAGCCCTATCAATAGCACTATTGCCATTGCCGTTTGTTGCATATTTTTGGTTCCGTCCAAAGTTTGAGCCTACCGATTGGGGCGCTCATAAAAATATAAAAACTGGGGCTTATTTTTGCAGCGCCTGTCTCATTCCAAATAAAATTCATTCTCCTATGTACCTTTCAAGTGATGGGCGGTTTTGGAGGTGTCATTCCAATAGCAACCATAAAAAAGTTAATCCAGATTTCAACGAACCGCCATCTCAACCGCAACCATCTGGACCTCAAGCATGGATGGCGCGTTAATCCCTAACCCGCCGTTCGAGCCGTCCGCGCCGAAGCGCGGCTGCTCAACTCTACGTTGGGCATGCTGAAAAAGGAAAAACATGCGACCGCTTCTTGCCATAGCAATACTTTTTTCGTGCATGCCAGCTTATGGGCAAGAATGCTTCAATACGTCGGTGATGGCACCAAGTCCCTTTATGGGTAATCATGGCGAAATATTTCGAACATCCGATGGCTCGATATATGAGGTATCTGGTTCATACGAGTATCTTTATGCCTACTATCCAAGCGTGACCATTTGCTCTTCGCTCGGAAAGATGCTGGTCGATGGAAAAACTTTAGGAATAATTCCCGTACAAGCATCAGGCCGAAGTTCAAAGCCCTCAAGCAGGAAAGGCTCAAGCAAACCGGAGTCGAGAGCAGTAAGTCCATCCGATGCGCCAATTACAATCGTATTAAGAGAGCAAGGCTGTAGCTATTTCGTCGCCGATGGTCCCAGCGGCCTCTACGTTCTCGAGTGGTATGGTGGCTACGACCCAGATCGTGGTGATGGCATCTTTGGCAACATTAGCGGCTACGGCTTTAGGGATGTCATCTACACAGGAGGACGTGAGGGAAGGGTTTATGTCGACGACTACCTTCTTAGCAAGGATATGGCGTTGGAAAAGCTGAGAGAAAAGTGCAGGTAATAGTGTACTTAAGACAGTTCCGCGCCTCAAACAGGCCAAACCGATCCATCAATCCGCACACTGCGCGATGAAGCCGCGCAGTGCTGGTTATGTCAGACGTTGGGCATCACATTTAAACAATTTAACTATTTCTGCCAAAAGGAGAAACCCGTGAAACTAGTAACCATCGTTCTTTCTATAGTTATTTTTGCAAGTACGCCAGTCTTTGCTCGAGGCGGTGGTGGCCATTCTGGTGGAACTTATTCAAGTGGTATCCATAGTTCTGGCAGTGGGAGCCACAGCATCAAGGGCTACACGAATAAGAATGGAACATACGTTGCACCTTCACATGCCACTAATCCGAACCAGTCCAAAATCGACAACTGGTCAACGAAGGGCAATACGAATCCATATTCCGGCAAAGAAGGCACCAAAGACCCCGTCACTGGGAAATAGGCATGGGGAAGAAGCCTAACCAATAATTGGGGTCACAACCAATAATTGGGGTCAGAGTAAAATTAAAGGCTCATATTGAGTTTTGAGGACATGGCGCCGGTTGCAGCAGGATGTCCAGAA
>CAUYUB010000085.1:0-5912 GCA_963575685.1 Gammaproteobacteria bacterium
ATGCCGCGTAGCGGCGTAATGAATTTAGCCGTGGGTTTCAACCCACGGTTGAATCATATCCACCTAACCTACGCCCCCCGTTTATTTAACTCAATCGGCGGTATCTAGCAGGCCTTTCTCCCCTCTCCCTCCCAGGAAGAGGGGCTGTGGGTAAAGGTAGCCTAGCTGCCTGGTTAATGTGTGGGTAACACCGGCACCTGAGCATTGGGAGAGGGATTTGGTGCCGGCGTAGCGGTCGGAGAGAGGTGCGTGCCCAATTCCCCCATGACCATTCCCAAAGCCGTGATACGCTCTTCCTGACGTGCCCCGAGGGCACGAATCGACTCTCGTTCAAGGGCGATAGCCTGTTCCAACGCGGTAAGGCGTTCCACGACCTCCCGAATTGACTCTCTTTGACTTGCGGTCGTCGACGGTAGCGCCGACGAAGTAGTAACGACCATAGCCTTTTCAATCCCTTCCAAATGTTTTTCGAGGACGCTTACCTGCCGCTCGCTCGCTTCTTGGAAATGGCGCAATACCGCTTCCAACCGTTCGCCGGATTGGCGCGCTTGTTGTTCTTGGAGTTGGAGAATGACCTGATTTTGTTCCGCCAGGGTGACCTTGGCATTATGTGCACTGGGGGACCCCTGCCGTATTGCCTGAACCAGGACGATTCCTCCCAATAAAAGAATGACCGCATACTGGATCGCCAGATGCAGATTGGCACGCAGGAGGATCGAACGGGAAGGATGGTCTTTCATATTCATGGCCAGTTCTATTGCCTGTTTAACCTCTTGGTTGTCCGGCTGTATGGCCAGAACTGCCCGCCAGTGATCGATTGCGGCATCGAATTGTCCCTGCTGAGCAAGGATTCGCCCCCGTAGTAGCCCCGCACGAACCGGGTCATCGGCTGGGGAGGGAAGGGTATCCAACAGGGCAAGCGCAGCCCGATAGTGGCCAACGGCGGCAAGGCGTTCAGCCTCGGTGAGAATCGGTTGGGTATTAATCGGGGTCATTACGCACCTATTACCCTCCACACAGATGCAGATATTGTTATCGCTGGCCATCGGAGCCCCGCAGTGCCCCGTATTTATGATGGGTAACCCACACAACTCGCATCTTAATAGGGCCAGCAGTGGTCATCATCATACCACTTCCACCCGATACACCAATTCCCAGCGCCCTTTCATGGCAGTAGAACTCATCTACTATTTCTTGATCGATTGATAACGGTCTTCGCTGCCGATTCCCGTTCGGGACGGTTGCATTTTGTTCGCATCTCAGCCTCGGCGGCCGCTACTGAAACACGGGTATTTTTCAGAGACCCTGATTCAATCTCATAATGACGCATCGCGGCCTCACATTCCATCTTAGAAAAAGCCGACGTGCTCGTACTGCTTACGGTCGGGGCGACGGGAAGAGGATGCTCTCGATTATAGGCACGCAATTCCTCCAGGCGAAGCTGACCTTGTTCTAGGCTCTGAGGGGAGGGTGGCGTATAGCTCTGGGTCTCCACCAAATGATGGTCGGGAGACGGTGGAAGGGGGCTATCGGTGAAAGTGACGCGGCCGGTCTTATCGGCCCAACGATAGACCTGGAGTGGGTCGGCAGTTGCAGCAAGGGAGAGCAGACAAAACAGTGACAGTGTGGTTCTGGGGACAAGAGCAGACAGGGAGGGCATTGCGGCTTTCCTCGTTTTTGGTCTTTAGACCTTTCCTGCCAGACGCGCCTGTAAATTGGTTAACCGTTGGCGGGCACGCAGGTTTTTTACGGCAACGGCAAGCGCCTGGGGTTGGACGATGACCACTACCAGGCGTCGCCCACGGGTCACGGCGGTGTAGAGCAGATTACGCTCCAACAGGGTGTAATGCTGCGTCGCCAGCGGGATAACCACGGCCGGGTATTCGCTCCCCTGGCTTTTATGGATGCTGGTCGCGTAGGCCAACGCAACTTCATCCAGCTCCGACAACTCATATTCTACCGACCGCCCATCATAGTCTATCCACAGCAATCCCTCTTCGGGGTCGATGCGGGTGATGGTCCCGATATCGCCGTTGAAGACCTCCTTGTCGTAATTGTTGACGGTCTGGATTACTTTATCCCCAGGAGCATAGCTACTGCCGAATCGTTCTACGCGCGGCGCACCCTTGGGATTGAGCAGCCCTTGTAGTTCCACATTGAGGCTACGTGCCCCCAGTGCGCCGCGGTTCATGGGCGTAAGCACCTGCACCTCTCGCACCGGGTCCAGACCGAAACGCTTGGGGATGCGCTGGGTAACCACCTCCAACAGACGGTCGCGTACCTCTTCGGGGGTCTTGGCGTAGACCAGATAGAAATCACTTTCCTCCCCAGGGGTAGGACGTTCAGGAAAGAGACCGTTGTTGATACGATGGGCATTGACGATGATGCGGGAGGTGGCCGCCTGACGGAAGATCTCAGTGAGGCGCAGGGTTGATATCGCTGCCGAGGCGATGATATCGCCGAGTACCGCGCCCGGCCCTACCGAAGGAAGTTGGTCGACATCGCCCACCAACAACAGCGCGGTGCGCGAAGGAAGGGCACGCAGGAGCTGATTCATCAGCACCACATCGACCATGGAGGTTTCATCCAACACCACCAGATCGGCCTCCAGTGGGTGGTCGGCATTGCGCTTGAAACCGCCCTGTTTGGGGTCGAATTCCAGGGTACGGTGCAGGGTGCGCGCCTCCATACCGGTGGATTCCGCCAGACGTTTGGCGGCCCGCCCGGTCGGGGCGCAGAGCAGTACCTCCACCTGTTTGGCCCGCAAAATCCGCAAGATGCTGTTGACGACCGTGGTCTTGCCAACCCCCGGACCGCCGGTGATCACCGTCACCTTGCCATTCACCGCAGCCGTCACCGCCGTACGCTGGGAGCCCGAGAGGGTTAATCCGGTTTTGCGCTCGACCCAGGGCAACGCGGCAGTGGTATCCACCCATCCCCACGGGGTCGGAGCGGCCATCAGTCGCCTCAAATGACCGGCCACACCGACCTCGGCGCGGTGCAGTGGGGTGAGGAACAGACTCGGTACCCTTTCGATCTCTTCCGCGACCAGGTTTTCCTCGGCTACTTCCAGGTCTAGGGCCTGTTCGATGATCGGCGAGGGGATGGTGAGTAATTCCGCCGCCGCTTCGGTCAGTGCCGTTCGCGAGGCGGCACAGTGACCCGCGGTGGAACGTTCTTGGAGGACGTGGCGTACCCCGGCCTGGGCACGGATTAATGAATCGGGAGGGATCCCGAGGCGGGCGGCGAGGGCGTCGGCGGTCTTGAAACCGATCCCATGGATATCGAGCGCGAGTCGATAGGGGTTCTCCCGTACCCGATCGATAGAATCGTTGCCGTAGGTCTTGTAGATGCGCACCGCACGCCCGGTACCTACGCCATGCGACTGGAGGAAGACCATGATCTCGCGGATTACTTTTTGTTCGGTCCAAGCCTGTTGCACGCACTCCCGGCGTTTGGGACCGATCCCAGGCAATTCTTGGAGGCGTTCGGGGGTCTGTTCGATGACATCAAAGACCTGTTCGCCGAAAGCGGCCACGAGTTTTTTGGCGAAATGGGGGCCGATCCCCCTTACCATTCCCGAGCCCAAATAGCGCTCAATTCCTTCGCGCGTACTGGGTGGGACCACCCGCAGATAACGGGCGGCAAATTGCATGCCGTGGCTACGGTCGTTGACCCAGTTGCCGTCGCAGTCCAGGTATTCCCCTGGGGTAACCGACGCGGCATTGCCTACCACCGTGACCAATTCGGCACGACCGCGCACCCTTACCCGCAATACGCAAAACCCGTTCTCTTCGCTATAGAAAGTGACCCGCTCCACACTGCCGGCGAGGTGTTCGAGCGGAGCAGCGGCGACAGGTGAGGGGGTAAGCGCGAAGGCAGGGGTGGACATAGGGCGACAGGATGTTCTTATTTGAAATTTTTTGGCGAATGAATTGAGGTTCTTTGGGAACTTGCGTGGTTGGTAACCAGCTAATTTATAAAGAATCAGCTATACCCACTTAAATCATACCTACTTAAATCATATCCGCTTAAATCAAGATTGACTCTTTTGAATATATGAGTTTTATTTAACATTCCATGGCACCTTCCAAATAAAACTCTTATTCTATGATTCAATCCTTCGACAAAGCCGCTATTTTTATTTGCACAAAATAATTCGTAATCAAATCTGTTATCAAAGTATCCTATGTTTTCTTTCTTTACTATACTCATCCACGCCCTAATCATTCCCTCTGCTTCCGGCTCTGTGTATGGTTTATCGAAAATATCAGTAAACACAGTAGGAAATATATATAATAGCCAAAATAGGGGGAGTGTTTTAGTAATTCGTCCACCATCTTCTTTTCTTCTGCAGCAAGGTTACCAAATTTATTCCGTATCCGTCACATTGCTCCTTCGAATTTCTTGTATTCCTCTTTTGGAAGTTCTTTTTTAAACGACGCATCTTAATTTTGCGTACGTCATCAACGATAGGGATCAATTTTTCGTAGATAATTGGATTAATGAAGAGTTCTATAGAATTAAAGAGTTGGTAAGTAAGGGGGGTGCTATTCTCCACACCTTAATCCTGTCGAGCTAGTATGGAGCAATATTAAGACACAAGGAATTGCGCGTCACCTTATTCGTAATGTGGAGGAGTTAAAAAATAAAGCTACTCAACTTTTAGAGGATTTGAGAAAATCACCAGAAAAAGTCCGAGAACTTTTTAAAGAAGAATCCGTTCAATATGCTATTTAGCTGGTGTCCCTAACCAACGCGCAGGTTAGTAGTCGTGACATTTCGTTATGTTTTCGCAACCAAGGCCATTGCCCTCTCGATCCGAACCCGGTTCGCCCCTTTAAGTCTAAGCCGTTGCAATCCCAACTCCCGCGCCATGATAATCATCGCCTCCTCACCTCTCTTATCCCCGGTGAGGACCTCCCGCGCCAACGCGATCAACTCAGGCATACAAATTTCGTCCATATTTCTGACGGACTTTCCCGCCGACCTTCGAAAAGTTACCGATGCTTCTGGATCGCACCCTTCCGGCCAGTAAAAAGTACCGCCATCCTCCTCTTGCGTGACGCGGTGGATTTTTATGGCCAGTGCATCGACTCGCCTTTGGATGTGTGCCCCCGTCCGCTGCCACCCGTGCGCCCGAGCGATACGGCGGGCGAGGACGGAATCCAGCACAGGCCCCTCGACCTCGACTACATGGGCGATCATTCGTTCCAGGGTGGAATCGTAAGCGCTATCGCCGAAGGCTTGTGGATCGACGGCATCCACTACCGAGACTGGATCCGCCTCCATAAACACCGTGGGTTGCGGGATAAGAGCCTCGGTTACGTTTTTGGCATACATTTCTACTGATTCCGACTCGACATTCCCATGATTCCATCCGGATACGGTTTCGATTTCGATGGTTTCCTCCTTCCTTTCCATCGCGCGGCGAGCGGCTTCCTCCGCGCGGCGGGCGCGGCTGGCGTCAAGGAGCATCCGCAAACGAGCATCGAGTTTCTCCAGCGTTCCCTCGGCATCAATCCACCATTCGGTGGACCAAACCCGCAGGATTTCCCAACCCAGGCCACGTAGCACCCGCTCGCGTAGCTTGTCCCGATCGCGGGCGGTGGCGGATCGGTGGTAGGTTGCGCCGTCGCATTCAATGCCGGTCAGGTAAATACCAGGAGCGTCGGGATGCACAACGGCCAAGTCAACCCGGAAGGACGAGGCGCCGATCTGGGTATGCAGCTCCCAACCTTTGCGGACTAGTGCGGAGGCCACTGATTCCTCGAAGGGACTTTCAAAGCCACCCAGGCTGCCACGCGTGGCTTCCGCCAAGGCGCGCGGGCCGCGCTCCGCGAATTCGAGAAAGTGTTTCAGATCGCGTACGCCGGACGATTGGGTCCGTGCCAGGTCGATCTGTTCGGCCC
>CAUYUB010000086.1:0-5837 GCA_963575685.1 Gammaproteobacteria bacterium
CATCGGAAACCGGGGCCAAAAATGACTATTTCCATAGAGAATTTTACGAGGGGAGAGGTAAACAGATATGACCTTCGTCCAGACCGTCCTGCATGGTTACTACCCCCATTAGAAAGCGCCCCAGGCGGGGATCAGTAATCGCAGGCAATAGCAAACTGACAGAGGAGTACCTCCAATGAGCGTTTCAGGTTCGTCTGGGTCTACATATAGACGATGGTTTGCCTGAAGAACTACGCCGCCCTACAGATGAGGCAGCGACATGCGGAGGGCGGCAATGATGATTCCGGTGGCAGCGGCAAGTAAGGCACCTAGCCTAATGGTCATATTCAGCTCCAGGGCTTTGATGTCCTTACGCATTAGCTCCATTCGATTTTCCAGGCGGTTCTCCAATTTATCGATGCGGTTATCCAATTTTTCGATGCGATTTTCCAGGCGGGCGATGTCCCCCTTGGTGGCAACGGTGGTGTCGATGGCTTGGGAAAGAATCTCGCGGAACGCGGACGCCTCCGCCTTGGCGTGGGCTTCGGGAACACCGGCACTGGTTAACTGCTCGACGAATTTCAAGGTGTCAAAGGTAATGGCGGTCATGGCTAATCCTCTCGGGTTACTTCTCGACAGCATAGCCGCTGCCGGTACTGAAAGCTTGCGGATAAATCCGCTCCCCGCGCAGCGTGCCGCGCTATCAGCTTGGTCCGGTGTAGCCGGGCGGGGTCCAGTTTTATGAAGGAACCGAAAGCCGCGACGGGGGCCGCTTCCCATCCTCTCTCCGGCCGGGGTCCGCTGGGTAGCGGCGGGTGGCCGGGGTGAGGATGGGAAGAAGCTTAGAACATAGATTCTATCGTTTCAAAACATTTGTTCTATTTTTGACATAAAAATACGACGGAAATCATTATACCTCTATCGTATTAGTGGGATATCGCCAAAACAAATATCTTGGGATATTTTCATACATTTACCATCGTTTTTAGCACGTCAGCGATCTTAGGGCTCGGGTTCTTTATGTATAAATTAATGAATCGGTACACATCATCTCTAATTAGAGGGTCAGATCTAGCGACAGCAGAGGCGACCTCATCAAGCGCCTCCTTGATGCCCCGGCTTCGCTCCATTGGTGCGTACATTTCCCCTTCTTCCCGATCCAGCCATTCTGGCCTGACACCTAATGCCCCCGCTAACGAAACAATGTCTTTTGTGCTCTGCGCCTCGCCACGCTCAATCCTGGACAGCATTGTCTGCGTCATCCCCGCAGCCATCGCGACCTGCCCTTGGGTCATACCTTTCGCTTTTCGCGCAATAACTACCCGCTCTCCAAGCGTTCGCATAAGACACCTCTTATTTAGTGACAAATAAAGCTTTTGTTCTAGTTATTTTACCTCCTCTACTGAAGAGGCACCTTAAAACATCACTAAAATAGATGTTTACACTAAAAAACTTATATTCTATTATCCCTCTCATGAATAAAACTTTTCTTCTTGCCGCTATCGAGTGCGCCCTCTGTGCCAATATGCCCGAGACACAAACTACCTAAACAATTAATGAAGGTACTCGGAGCACAACATGAAAGAACAAACAACTCATCAAACGCAACAGCAACAGGCCGAGTCCCCAGCACCGGCTCGCCCCTCTACAGAGGTGCTGGAGAAGGCCGTTCGCCGACGCTTCACCGCGGATTATAAGCAGCGCATCCTGGCCGAGGCGGATGCTTGCCGCCAGCCGGGAGAGCTGGGGCGGCTCTTGCGGCGAGAAGGCCTCTATTCATCGCATCTCACTGCTTGGCGCAAACAACGGGATGAGGCGATTCACGCCGCTCTAGACCGCACGCGCGGACGTAAATCCCCTGAGAACCCTACCCTGGCCGAGGAGAATACCCGCCTCCAGGCCGAGGTCCAACGCCTTCAATCGCGCCTGGGCCAAGCCCAAATCATCATGGAGGTCCAAAAAAAACTATCGCTGCTGTTGGGGTTGGAACCGACCCTGAACGGGATGCCATCCTGATGGATGCGGTCAACCAGCTGGGCCGTGAGATCGGCATTGAAGCCGCCTGCACGGTCCTGGAGGTCAACCGGGCACGGTTCTATCGCATCCGTGCCCGCCGGGAGCGCCCAATGACGCCTGCCCCGCGTCCACGCCCCCCGTTGGCCCTTTCACCCGAAGAGGAGCAACTGATCTTGAATACGCTCAACAGCACCCGTTTCATGGATCAATCGCCTTATCAGGTCTACGCCACCCTGCTGGATGAAGGACAGTATTTGGGGTCGATCCGCTCCTTTTATCGCATCCTGGAACGCCATGGCGAGCTACGTGAACGTCGTGACCAACTACGTCACCCCACCTATACCAAACCCGAACTCCTCGCCACCGGCCCAAACCAGGTCTGGTCCTGGGACATCACCAAGCTCAAGGGCCCGTCCACCTGGACCTACTTCCACCTCTACGTCATCCTCGATATCTTCAGCCGCTACGTGGTTGGCTGGATGGTCGCCCACCGTGAATCATCGGAGCTGGCCCAGCGCCTGATCACCGAGACCTGCGCTCGCCAGGGCATCCTGCCCGGTCAACTGACCATCCACGCCGACCGCGGCAGCAGCATGACCTCCAAGGGCGTGGAGCAACTCTTGATGGACCTCGGTGTGACCAAGACCCACTCTCGGCCTTACGTCTCCGACGACAATCCCTATTCGGAGGCCCAGTTCAAGACCCTCAAGTACCGTCCGGAGTTTCCGGATCGCTTCGGCTCCATTGAGGATTCTCGGGCGCATTGTGCCGTCTTTTTCGACTGGTACTGCCATGAGCACTACCACACCGGCATCGCCCTTTTGACACCGGCCAGCGTCCATACCGGACAGGCGCCTGGGATACTTGCCCAGCGTAACCTCGTCTTGCAGGCTGCCTTTTCTCAACATCCAGAGCGTTTCAAGGGCAGGATGCCCGTGGCCCAACCACTCCCCGAGGCTGTCTGGATCAATCCACCCAAGAAATTACAAACACAGCCCGATAATCCACACCAATCAAAAGGCTAAGACATCCACGATCTACACTAATTTTCTAACTTTCGTGTCTCGAAATCATTGACACATTCCGGCCATCGAAAACAAAGGTTCTGGGTCTGCCTTAGCCCGCGATATAGACGTGTCGCCAACAGCAGTCAGGAATTGGAGAAAGGATAAACGCGGTGTGAGTGGTAATTTTATTCGCCCTATCTGCAAAGCAGGTGGGTGGCGCGTCACCCCTCATCAGATTGATGCCGACCTCTACCCTCATATCGACGATGGTTTGCCTGAAGAGCTACGCGGACTTCCCCAACACACCGCCCGCCCCGGAGACGCCGCATGAGCGACACAGATAAAACCGTCACCGTAACTTTCCCGCATTCCGTGTACGCCGATGCCGAGAAAAAGGCGACTGAGGCTGGCGGTACGGTTAAACAATGGCTGCTTCTGGTATCTATTCTCCACCTGTACGGAAGCATAGGCGGAGATGATAAATGGAAAGAAATTGAAGGTTGGTGGGCCAAGAACACCTCCACCCCACATCCCGATGATGGTTTGCCTGAAGAACTACGCGGACCCCCCCAACCATCTTCCCGGAGAACCACATGAAGTGTTAAACGACAATTACTCTGACCGGTCAGCGACAATTACTTTGGCCGGTTGAACCAACCCGATTAACTTGACTGTCATAGTCCACTTTACGGGAACCATCATGACAGTCAACAGCCAACAGGTCAGAGTCTATATGTCGAAAAGAAACGAAGGACACACACAACTCACTGCGCAGCCAAAGGAGGATTCTCGGAACGTACCGGACGCCGGGTGGAGAAAGGAGAATGCACGCCAGGTACTCCCAAGGAGCGCCACTGGCGAACACGCACAGATCCATTTGTGGCGGTGTGGGACAGCGAAATTGTGCCCCTGCTCGAAAAAGCGCCCAAACTGCAAGCTGGTACCATCTTGGAGGATTTAGGAAAACGCTATCCCGGTAAATATCCCAACCACCTGCAACGCACCTTGCAGCGCCGTATCAAGCATTGGCGAGCATTGGCCGGGCCGGAGAAGGAAATCATGTTCCGCCAGGTCCATGAGCCAGGACGACTAGGCTTATCCGACTTTACCACGCTCAAGAACGTCAGCATTACCATTCAAGGCCAGCCATTCGGACACCTTCTCTACCACTTTCGGCTGGCCTACAGCGGTTGGTGCTACGTCAAAGTTGTCCAGGGTGGGGAGAGTTTTCCCGCACTTGCGGAAGGTTTGCAGAACGCCTTGCGGCATTGGGTGGCGTACCTCAAGAACATCGCAGCGATTCGTTGGCCGCGGCATACAAGAATCTGAGCCGGGAGGAGCAGGACGATTTGACCGCACGCTACCAGGCTTTTTGCGAAC
This sequence comes from Gammaproteobacteria bacterium, assembly GCA_963575685.1. Taxonomy (GTDB): domain Bacteria; phylum Pseudomonadota; class Gammaproteobacteria; order CAIRSR01; family CAIRSR01; genus CAUYTW01. The sequence goes on from CAUYUB010000086.1 coordinate 4,383, forward strand.
ACTACGCAATGACGCCCACTCGAAACAATCTAGGCCAAAGCCACGAGAATGGCAGCATCGAATCACCCCACGGTCATCTTAAAAACCGTATCGAGCAAACCCTACTGCTGCGCGGGTCTACTGATTTCAAAAGCGTGGGTGCGTATCAACACTGGCTGGAGGAAATCGTCGCTGGGATCAATCGCGGCCTCCGCGGCAAGCTCGACAGCGAGCGCTCCAGCCTACGCAAGTTGCCGCCGGACAAGGCGATTGACTACAACGAGAGTGTGGCGCGGGTCACCCGCCAGAGCACCATTCAAGTCGCTCTGACCACCTACAGCGTTCCCTCGCGCTTGATTGGCGAGCGCCTCAAAGTGCATCTTTACGACGACCGTCTCATCGCCTGGCTGGGTGGCGAACCAGTCTTCACCAGTCCCCGCGTTCGCGCCACCGCGGGGAAACGCCGTGCCCGTTGCATTGATTACCGGCACCTGATCGGAAGTCTCAAGAAAAAACCGATGGCATTTTATCGCAGCCAGTACCGCGACCAGCTATTGCCCGATGACAATTATCGCACCGTCTGGCAATACTTCGACGAGCGTTTAGAGCCACGCCCGGCTTGTAAACTCATGGTGGGTTGCCTGACCCTGGCAGCGGAATACGACTGCGAAAGCGCGCTGTGCCAATCCCTATTGGCGGACATGCGCGCCGATAGAATTCCGGAGTTACTTGACCTACAACGCTGCTTCGGCAAGAGCCCTTCATCGCAACCCACACAACACGTCTCTCAGCATCCGTTGGTGGGCTATGATGCTCTGCTCAATCAATCCGTCCAGGAGGGAAACCATGCCTCATACTGAAACCCTGCCCCTGCTGCTTAGACAATTGCGTCTGCCCACCATGCAAAGACGCTGGCAAAATTTGCACCAGCAAGCCCTACAAGACCATTGGAGTATGCCCCGATATTTGAGCGTGCTGTGTGAGGAAGAATTGGCGCAACGCGAAAGTCTACGCCTGCAACGCTATTTTAAGGAGGCCCACTTACCCCTGGGCAAGACTTTGGAGCAATTTGACTTTAACGCTTGCCAGGTGCATCAGGCTCAAATTAATCACCTGGCGCACGACAGCCAATGGCTGGAGAACGCCGAGAACCTACTCCTGTTCGGCCCGAGTGGTACCGGCAAAACCCATCTCGCCGCCGCCCTCGGCCACGCCCAGGTACAACATGGGCAGCGTGTGCTGTTCAGTCCGACGACAGCTATTGTCCAGCACCTACAACAAGCCAAACGACAACTACAACTGCCCCAGACTCTCGCCAAGCTGGACAAGTACGCCTTGCTGATTCTCGACGATATCGGCTACGTCAAGCCATCAGAGAGCGAGTCCTCGGTGCTGTTCGAGTTGATCGCCCATCGCTACGAAATTGGACTTTGGACAACTTAAAAGAGCCGTGTTGAAAAACGCCGGATAATCTGT